>CAMLQS010000178.1 GCA_946482165.1 uncultured Verrucomicrobiota bacterium
CCGATGTCCACGAAGGCGCCGAAGGCCGTCACGTTGGTCACGATGCCGGGGAGCTTCATGCCGGGCTTCAGGTCCTCGGGTTTGTTGACGGAGCTGTCGAACGAGAAGGCCTCGAACTGGGCGCGCGGGTCGCGGCCGGGTTTGGCGAGCTCGGCCACGATGTCTTTCAGCGTCGGCAAGCCGACGGTGTCGGTGACGTAGGACTCCAGCTTGATCTTCGCGCGCAGCTTTCCGTCGCGCATGAGGTCCGAGACGGTGCAGCCAAGGTCGGCGGCCATCTTCTCGACGAGCGGGTAGCGCTCGGGGTGGACGGCGGAGGCGTCGAGCGGGTGCTTGGACTCGCGGATGCGGAGGAAGCCGGCGGCTTGCTCGTAGGCCTTGGGGCCGAGGCCGGAAACCTCGAGCAACTCGGCGCGCGAGGCGAAGGGGCCTTTTTCGTTGCGGCGCGCGACGATGGCGGCGGCGGTGCGGGCGTTGAGGCCGGAGACGTAGGCGAGGAGCTGCTTCGAGGCGGTGTTGAGTTCCACGCCGACGCCGTTCACGCAGGAGACGACGGTGTCGTCGAGGGAGCGCTTGAGGCCGTTTTGGTCGACGTCGTGCTGATATTGGCCGACGCCGATGCTCTTCGGATCGAGTTTAACGAGTTCGGCCAGCGGGTCCATGAGGCGGCGGCCGATGGAGACGGCGCCGCGCACGGTGATGTCGTGGTCGGGGAACTCTTCGCGGGCGACCTCGGAGGCGGAATAGATAGAGGCGCCGGATTCGTTGACCATCACGACGGGGATGGTGGCGGGCAGGCCGCAGGCGCGGACGAAGGCCTCGGTCTCGCGGCCGGCGGTGCCGTTGCCGATGGCGATGGCCTCGATCTCGAACCGGGCGGCGAAGCCGAGGATTTTGTCCTTCGCCTCGGCGGCGCGCATTTCGGGGTAGATGACGTCGTTGTGGAGGAGCTTGCCCTGGCGGTCGAGGAGCACGGTTTTGCAACCGGTGCGGAAGCCGGGGTCGATGGCCATGACGTTCTTGCGGCCGAGCGGGGAGGCGAGGAGCAGCTCGCGGATGTTGTCGGCGAAGACCTTGATCGCGGCGAGGTCGGCGGATTTTTTCGACTCAAGGCGCATCTCGGTCTCCATCGCGGGGGCGAGGAGGCGCTTAAACGCGTCGGCGACGACGAGGCGGAGCTGCGCGGCGCAGGCGGGCGAAGAAGGCGCGGTGGTGGAGGGCTTGATGACGAGGCGCTCGAGCTCGGCAAGGGCGAGGGTCTCGTCGGGGAGCGTGATGCGCATCATCACGAAAAGCTCCTTCTCGGCGCGGCGCATCGCGAGGAGGCGATGGCTGGGGCACTTGGCGAGGGGCTCGGTCCAGTCGAAGTAGTCCTTGAACTTGGCGGCCTCGGGCGAGGTGTCCTTGCCGTGGAGAACCTTGGAGGAGACGATGGCGGAGCCGCGGTAGAGGACGCGGAGTTTTTCGCGCGAGGCGGCGTCGTCGGCGATGCGCTCGGCGAGGATGTCGCGGGCGCCGGCGAAGGCCTCGTTCGCGTCGGCGATCTTCTGGCGCGGCGTGGGCGGGGACTTGCCGTCGTCGGGCTGGTATTCGCGACCCGAATACGCGGCGGCGGCGGCGTTGAGCGCGTCGGCCGTGGTGGCGGCGTCCTGGGCCTGGATGAGATCGGCGAGGGGTTCGAGGCCCTTCTCCTTGGCGATGGTGGCTCGGGTGCGCTTTTTCGGACGGAAGGGGAGGTAGAGATCCTCGAGGCGGGCCATGGTGTCGGCGGACTCGATCTGGCCGCGGAGGACGTCGGTGAGGAGGCCGCGTTCCTTGAGCGAGCCGAGGATGCTGGCGCGGCGTTCGTCGAGGGCGGCGAGTTGCTCGAGGCGGTCGCGGATGGTGGTGATCTGGACCTCGTCGAGCTCGCCGGTGACCTCCTTGCGGTAGCGGGCGATGAAGGGGACGGTGGCGCCTTCCTTGAGGAGCTGGGCGGTGGCGGCGACCTGGGCGACCTTGATGCCGGGGATTTCCTGGGTGATGCGGAGAACGTGCTCGGGGTTGAGCTGAATCTTGGCCGGAGCCGGAGCGGCGTCGGCGGCGGAGAGGGCGGCGGAGGTCGCGGAGGAGGGGAGATCGGACATGGAGGAAATTTTTAACGCGAAGGGCGCGGAGAAACGCGAAGGTCGGAAGGAAGAGGGGAAGGGCGGGCGGGCGGAAGCGAAAGATGCGCGGCGGACGGAAAATTTCTTTCAAAAAATCGCCCCGCCGGGCACGGGGCCGGCGGGGCGGGATGCGGAGACGAAGCGAAGAAATTGCGCAACTACCTGCCCATCGCGGCGCCGATCTTGGCGCGGAGTTCGGAGACGGCTTTTTCCTGCTCGGGGGTGAGAAGCTCCTGCTGGATTCCGTTCAGCGCGCCGAGGGCCTGGGGGTATTTTTTCTCGGCGTAGAGCGCCTGCGCCTTGCGGAAGACTTCGCCCTGATCGGCGGTGGCGGTGGAGGCGACCTCGACCTTTTTCTTCGCACGATCGGCGGCGCCGATGGCGGCGGCGGGGATGCCCGCGACGGAGGGAGGTTGGGTTGGCGCGGCGGGAGCGGTCGCGAAAGGCTCGGCCTTGGGACCCGGTTTGTTTTCGGGGGCTTTTTGTTCGGCGGGCTTGATGCAGCCGGCGAGGAGGGCCGCGGCCAGCAGGGAAAGGGTGGCAGGAAGCCGGAGATGCGCGGGGATGTGCATGATGCGGAATCGCTAGACGAAAAAAAATCCCGACGCGAGCGTCGGGATTCGCGGCGGGCCGCAGCGGGCCCTCGGGAAATTTCAGGAAGCGGCGCGGCGGCGGCGGGTGATGGCGAGTCCTAGGCCGGCCAAGCCGGCGAGTGCGGCGAAGGAGGACGGCTCGGGCACCACGGCGGGGCCGGTGATGCTCACCGCGTCGACGCCGATGTAGTCGCTGTTCGCGCCCGAGGGACCGCCATTGGTGACGTGGTAGTTGAAGGCGATTCGGCCGGTGGCGGTGAAGGGCACCACGTAGGTGAATTGGGTGTAGGTGTTGGGATAACCTGACGTCGACAAGGTGGGGTTGACGGTGCCGAGGACCATGTCGAAGTCGCCCACGTCGTTGGCGCCCGCACCGATGTTCAGGCTCGCGCCGTTATCGCTGGCGCGCACCACGAGTCGGTCGGCGTAGGTGGGCGTATTGACGGTGCGCGTGTAGAACGAGACGGTGTCCCCGGCGGTAAAGGAAAGCTCGGGAGTGATGAGCCAGACGCTGATGGTGTTGGCGCCGGTCGTGGAGTTGTAGTTGAAGCCGGCGAAATTCGTCCCGTCGAGGGCGGAGAAAGGAGGGGTGGCGCCGCTGCTGAAGACGCCGGTGGTGGTGCCAACGACCGTGCTATGGTTGACGGAATACCAGTCGCCCGAGGCGAGGCCTAGGGTCTCGCCGGAGGCGGTGGCGCCGGAAGGCGATAGACCGGTCTCGAAGGATTCAAAAAAAGTGGCGCCGAGGGCCGAGACTGCGGAGGCGGCGAGGATGGCCGAGGCGGCCAAGGAGCGGTGGGCGAGTTTCATGTTATTGTATGGTAGTAGGTAGCTGAATGGGGCGCATTACATCCTGTATTTATGAGTATTTTACAAGGTGTTTCGGTTGATTGCAGGGGAGCTAGACGGCGACGGACGCCCCCGGAATGGGTGTGTGGAGTGCCGGGGCCTTTTTGAGTGAGCGCTCGGCAGCGCTCGCCTGCCTTCTCCCCTCGAAGCGGGCGTGGCGGGTTCCTGCCCGGCGATTCCTCAGCCGCGCGGTGTTGCGCCGCTCCCCGTGGAGCGGGGGCGGAGCCGGAATGGGAGCCGACGGGCGGTTTAGCGGGCCGTCTCGGCGTCGCGGTAGCGCCGCGTGGCGTCGCGCACCGACAGGTAGGGATCGACCGCGGCGTTTTTCATCTGGCCGTAGAGATCAAGCGCGGCGGGGAGGCTGCTCATCGTATCGGTGACCGAGATGGCGGCTTGCCATTCCCAATCCAGTTCGCCGGTCCATTCGCGGCCGCCGAGTTCGATGTATTCCCAGCCGGTGGGAGAGGTCACCGTGTCCCCGACGCGTCCAAAGAGGTCGCGGGTGCTGAAGCCGCCAAAAATCGGAACGACCACGTAGGGACCATGCGGGACGCCGTAGTGGCCGAGGGTCTGGCCGAGGTCTTCGCGCGGGACGCCGGCCAGCGAGGCTATCTTGTCCGACTGGCGGATGAAGCCGCCGAGGCCGCCAAGCGTGTTGACCACAAATTTCCGCGTCTCGAGGTCGGCGCGGGAGAACTTGCCCTGGAGCAGGCAGTTCACGAGGCGCACGGGGTAGCGGACGTTGTCGTAGAAGTTGCCGATGGAGCGGTTTATCGGGGGACGAACGACGGTTTCGTAGGCCTTGGTGGCGGGCGTGAAGACGTGGACGTAGGTCCAGTCGTTGAACGCGAAGACTCGGCGATTGAAGCCCTCGAGCGGGTCGGAGACCTGCACGGGTGCGTATTCGTCGTAATCGTCCTCGTCGGCCGCGGCGCCGCTGCGCTCGTCGATGGCGCGTTCGGCGGCGGGGGCTTGGGCGAAGGCGGCGGATGCGCCGAGGGTTAGGGCGGTCGCGGCGAAGATCAGGCGGCGAAGGGCGGTGGGCATGGCGGATCGGGCGGGATGGAAGCGGACGCGGGGCAAGAGACGCGCGGGCGGGACGCGTTTATTTCTTCGCCGCGGCGACGGCGGCGTTTTGTTCGGCGATCTTGGTTTCGAGCGTCTCCAGGAGACCGGACGCGCCGGATTTCTTGATGATCGGATCGAACTGCGAGCGGTAGTTGGAAATCAAGGACACGCCTTCGGCGACGACATCGTAGACGCGCCAGCGGGCCGGCGTGCCCTCCCGGTCGAGCTCCAGGCGATACGCGACGGCATAGGTCTGGCCCGCGGTGGTGGTCGTGGTGGGCACCTCGACGCGGCCGGCTTTGAGCTCGAGCGGCTGGCCGTAGACGATCTTCGGATTCGTGTCGCCGGTCACGCGATCAGCGTAGGTGCGGATGACGAGCCGGCTGAAGAGCGCGACGGTTTTTTTTTGTTGTTCCGGGGCGAAGTCGCGCCAGGCGGGGCCCACGGCGAGGCGCGTGGTGGTGCCGAAGGCGAAGTGCTTGTCGATGAGCGAATCGAGCAACGCGATGAGGTCGTCCTGCGCGGGACGTTCACGGATGGCGTTCGACACCTCCGCGATGCCGGCGGCGAGCGCCGCCTTGGCGTCGTCGGCCGGGGCGGCGTGGAGGCTGGAAGCCGCCGAAAAGGATAGCAGGCCGAGGCCGAAAACCAGGAGTGGGCGGAGCGCTTGGGCTAGGGACATGGGAAAGGGAAAGCCGGTGTTCGTAGACGAGCGGGCAGGGGACTCAAGAAGGGAGGTCCTAAAATCTCCGGCGGGGCAGATCCCGCCGGAGATTTTAGGACCTCCCCGAAGTCTGGAACTTCAACCCGGCGGGCCCGGCGTGCGTCCCGCGCGATGTGTTTCCGGGGAAAACAGGCAGAAGGTGGAGTATGCGAAAGCCGGCGGCCAACGGGTTTTCCCCTGGGCGACGCCCGAGGATATCACGGTTTCCGCCCGCCGGGCTGCGCAGTGGAGCGCGGGTCTCACGAAAAAGCGGCTTGGATTTGGCGGCATGCCTCAGAGAACATCTCCATCTTAATCCTATGAAAATCTGCTGCATCGGAGCTGGCTACGTTGGAGGCCCCACCATGTCTATGATCGCGCTGAAAGCGCCGGACATCCAGGTGACGGTGGTGGACCTGAACGAGCGGCGAATCGGGGCGTGGAATTCGGATATCCTGCCCGTTTACGAGCCTGGTTTGGACGAAGTCGTCCGGACGGCCCGCGGGCGGAACTTGTTTTTCTCCACAAACGTAAAGGGGGCGATCGCGGAGGCGGACATCGTGTTCGTGTCGGTAAACACGCCGACGAAAACGTATGGCGTCGGCGCGGGCCGCGCGGCCGATCTGCGCTATATCGAGTCGGTGGCCCGCACCATCGCCGAGGTGGCGACAACGCCCAAGATCATTGTGGAGAAGTCCACCATCCCGGTGCGCACCGCCACCACGATCCAAGAGATCCTCGCCGCGCATCCCGGCGCGGCAAAGTGCCAGGTCCTTTCGAATCCGGAGTTTCTCGCCGAGGGCACCGCGATCGCCGACCTGCACAACCCCGACCGCGTGCTGATCGGCGGCGAGCGCACCCCCGAGGGCGAAAAGGCCATCGAGACCCTCGTCTCGGTCTACGCCCGCTGGGTGCCCCGCGAGCGCATCATCACGACGAACCTTTGGTCCTCCGAGCTCTCCAAGCTCGTCGCCAACGCCTTCCTCGCCCAGCGCATCAGCTCGATCAACGCCATCTCCGCCCTGTGCGAGGCCACCGAGGCCGACGTCGACGAGGTCGCCAACGCCATTGGCAGGGACTCCCGCATCGGCGCGAAATTTCTCAAGGCTTCCGTCGGCTTCGGCGGTTCCTGCTTCCAGAAGGACGTGCTCAACCTCGTCTATCTCTGCGAACATTTCGGCCTGCCCGAGGTCGCCGCCTACTGGGAAGGCGTGATCAAGATCAACGACTGGCAAAAGCGCCGCTTCGCCGGAAAAATCGTGCGCAGCCTCTTCAACACCGTCGCCGACAAGCGCATCGCCGTGCTCGGTTTCGCCTTCAAGAAAGACACCAACGACACGCGCGAATCCGCCGCGATCAACGTCTGCCGCGATCTCCTGAACGAGCACGCCAACGTCGTGGTCTACGATCCCAAGGTGCCCGCCGACGAGATCATCTCCGATGTATGCGGCAAGGGCGTGGGCGCCAGCCCGCGACTCGCCGTCGCCAAGACCGCCTACGAGGCCTGCGCCGGCGCGCACGCCATCGCCATCGTGACGGAATGGGACGAGTTCAAGACCCTCGACTACGAGAAAATCTACGCCGGCATGCCCAAGCCCGCCTTCCTCTTCGACGGCCGCAACATCACCGACCTCGCCAAACTCAAGAAGATCGGCTTCCGCGCCTCCGGCATCGGCAAATAAATCGCCTCCGCCCCGGCCGTTTCCGGGTATCCAGTTTACCCCTACGAAATGCCTCGCGGCCCCCGCCGCGGGGCGTTTTTGCGCCTATGCGCCGCACGCCGCGCGCCGCTTTTGCGCAGCCGCAAACCGGGACGGCTTTGCGACTGTGGTTTTTCCGCCCAACGTGGGCGTGCGCGTCCCTGCTATGCGCCCGCTGCCTGGAGATCGAGCCACGGACGGAGGAACCCGCCCGTCCGCCAAAACGCCGCCTCGACTCGCCGACAGGCGAGGGGAGGCATTGGCTCCATGGCACCCGTTCAGTTGGTCGCTTTGGCGGCAGCTTGCGAAATTTGGCCGCTTAGGATCACGCCTTTTGGTCACTCGACCGCCGGCTTTGGAACAACGGCCCGCACGGTTTCCCCGCCGCCCGCTGGGTGTTCACGCCCTCCCGCCTGGGCCGCCTTCCTCGCCCTCGTCACTGGTCGTTGGGTATCGGTCATCGGGCATCCCGCGCCTTCCGGCGAGGCCCTTCCCTCGCCCCGCGCCCGGGCTCGGGGAGGCAAGACAAAATATGAGGGAAAAAGTTCGAGGCGATAAGCGGAACGGTTTGACCTGCCCCGTTTGAATTTCCAATCCCTAGTGGCTTCGGCCGCCGCACACCACAACCCCTAGTGGTGAATGGTGTGTCAATAAGTTGCGGTAACTCGGGATTGCTCGCGACTAATTCGCCGGTTTGTCACTCCCGGACCTGCCCCGATTCCGTCCGTAATTTCTCCCAGCAATCGTCCCTCGCTCCCCGCCCGTTTTCGCCTCTTCTCGCGCGCCCCTCTTCTTCTTTTTCCCGCCGGTTTCATCCCACGCTCCAAGCTCCTCCTTCCCGCTCCACCCTCGTCCCTTCGCCTTCGCCATGCAGAAAACCTTCACCGTCGGTTCCAAGACATTCACCCTCGACCAAGACAAGGCCGAGGCCGCCTTCGCCGGCAAAAAGGTCATCAACGGCCAGCAGACCATGTATTTCAATCTGCTGCCCCTGAAGTATCAGTGGGCCTACGACCTCTATCGCAAGATGAAGGCCAACCACTGGGAGCCCGAGGACATCCCCATGGGCAAGGACATCGAGCAGTGGCGCGACAACCACCTCGTCTCCGATTCCGAGCGTTGGATCATCCGCATGGGCATCGGCTACTTCTCCGCCGCCGAGGGCATCGTCGGCGACAACATCCAGCACGTCGTCCGCGAGCTCGTCACCGCCCCCGAGCTCAAGCTCGTGCTCGGCCGCCACGCCCACGAGGAGAACATCCACGCCGACTCGCTCCTCTACATGATCTCGTCGCTGGGCATCAACCCGCACGAGGCCGAGGCCATGTTCGAGGACGTGCCCACGATCGTCCGCAAAAACGAGTTCGTGGTGAAAAACTCCCGCTCGCTCCGCCGCGACCTCGATCTCACCAAGACCGAGAACAAGCAGCTCCTCGCGAAGAACATGTTCCTCTTCGGCCAGTGCATGGAGGGCACCCAGTTCTACGGCCTCTTCGGCATGGTGCTCGCCCTCTATCGCCAGAACAAGTTCCGCGGCATCGGCGAGATGTTCCGCTACACCCTCCGCGACGAGTCGAACCACATCGAGGTCTTCCGCAATCTCCTCATGGACCTCGTCGAGGAGAACCCCGAGATCTGGACCCCCGACTTCAAGGAAGAGCTCCGCGCCACCATGCGCGAGGCCGTCCAGCTCGAGAAGGACTTCATCCGCGACTGCCTCCCGGTCAACGCCGTCGGCCTCGCCGTCGAGGAGTTCCTCACCTACATCGACTACATCGCTGACCGCCGCCTCGAGGGCTGCGGCCTCGCGCCCCTCAACGGCGCGATCAAGAACCCGCTCCCCTGGCTCGCCGAGATGATGGACATCAAGAAGGAGCAAAACTTCTTCGAGGGCCGCGTCACCGAATACCAGAAGGCCTCCGCCCTCACCGACGGCGTGAAGGACGACGACCTCTGAGCGAAGTAGCGCGAGCTTCCAGCTCGCGTTCGTCCGCCCGTCGCGACGTCCCGCCTCCGTCCCGCTCCGCCTCCGCCGTCGTTCTCGTTCTCTTCCTCATTCTCATTCTCGTTCTCGAATTCCGTCCTTCCGCCTCTTCGCCTCCTCGGCTCCTCGTCCGCCCTTTCAAACCCGAGAACGAGTAAGAGAACGAAGAACGAGAACGATTCCTGCTTCCCCGCTTTCCCCTCCACCGCGTCCCGCTCCCCCCGGCCGGACCGCGTTTGTCCGAGATTAGTTACCCCAAGCCGCCCCCAAGCCCGCCTTCCTCCCACTCAAAGCCATCACCTGCGCCGCCGGTTCGAGTCCCCTTCGCTCCCGGCTCCCCGCACCAAGCTCCCTGCTCTAATGAATCCCGTTCTGCAACAAGACCTCGCCCTCAAGAAGGCCACCCACACCCCCCGCGACCAAAAGCCCGCCTACGCGTGGCGCGACTGCATCCCCGCCGACACGCCCCTCCTCCCGTCGATCACCCTCCTCGCCCCGCTCGGCGAGACGAAGTTCGACCTCGGCGAGATCGCCGACTCCCTCGGCCAGGCCTTGGTCAACGTCCACCTCGCCCGCGGCGACCAGGGCAACGTCTTCACCGCCGAGTCCAAGGCCTTCGTCGGCCGCATCGTCAAGGAGGTCGCCGCCAGCCTCGCCCTCGAGGCCCAGCGCACTTCTCCCGTCCGTCTCTCGCTCAACGACCTCTACCAGCTCATCGAGCGCGTCCTCGTCGACGCCAAGGCCTACGACGTCGCCAAGAGCCTCCTCCTCAACCGCGGCCGCAAGATCGCCACCGGCGCCGGCACCCCCACCTCCGTCCGCGTCATCCGCCGCAACAAGCAGGTCGTCCCCTACATCCCGCAGAAGGTCGAACTCGCCGTCCGCAAGGCCTTCCTCTCCCTCCAGCACGACTCCCGCCCCGCCTCCGCCATCACCGAGGCCGTCACCGCCCGCGTCCTCGCCTCCCGTCAGGCCTTCGTCCACATCGAGGAGGTCCAGGACATGGTCCAGGAAGAGCTCATGAAGTCCG
>CAMLQS010000179.1 GCA_946482165.1 uncultured Verrucomicrobiota bacterium
GTTCATGGCGGGCGGGCCGGCACAGGGGCCGGCGGCAACTTTTTTGATTCCGGGAAAAGTGGACGGTTTGTGAGTAAGTTCGGGACGAATACGCGTCGTCCCTCTATGGATACCCGTGTGTGTAACCGGTGAATAACTACAGCTTCCTCACCGCCCGGAGGCGGGCGGAGCGGGCGCGGGGGTTCGCGGCGAGCTCGTCGTCGGACGCGGCGGCGGGCTTGCGGGTGAGAAGTTCGGCCACGGCGACGCGGAGGTCGGCGGGACGGTGGTCGTCCCGGGACTCGGGGCGGCCGCAGAGATGGTTGAAGTAGCGTTTCACCGGGCGGTCCTCGAGCGAGTGAAACGCGATGACGGCGAGCACGCCCCCCGGGGCGAGGGCGGCGAAGGCGGCGGGCAAGGCGCGCTCGAGGGCGCCGAGCTCGTCGTTGACGGCGATGCGGATGCCTTGGAAAGCCCGCGTGGCCGGATGGATCTTCGACGCGAAGCGATCGCGGGCGGGAATCGCGTTCGCGATCAGCTCGGCAAGGGACCCGGTGCGGGCGAGCAACCCGGTGCCGCGGGCGGCGATGATCGCGCGGACGACGCGGCCGGCGTGGCGCTCCTCGCCGTAGTCGCCGATGGCGCGGAAAAGCATGTCCTCGGTCGCGGTCTCGAGCCAGCGCGACGCGGGCACTCCGTGGCGCGGATCCATGCGCATGTCGGCGGGCGCGTCGGCGCGGAAGGAAAAGCCGCGCGACGCGTCGTCGAGTTGGAAGGAAGAGACGCCGAGATCGAAGAGCACGCCGTCGAGGCCGGAAAAACCCAGCGCCGCAAGCTGGCCGAAATCCCGGTCGACAAGTTCGAAGCGATCACCGAACCGCTCGCGCAGCGCGGCGGCGCGCGGCGCGGCTTCGGGGTCGCGGTCCAGCGAGACGACGCGGCATCCCGGCGCCGATTCCAAGATCGCCCGGGTGTGGCCGCCCGCGCCAAAGGTGCAGTCGAGGTAGCGGCCGTCCGCGCGCGGCGCCAGCAGCGAGATCGTCTCGCGAAGGAGAACCGAGATGTGGCCGGGCGTCGACATGGAGGCGGGTGCGACGTGGATTTCAGGAAGCGCGGCGAGCATGGTCGGCGGGCCTCCTGGCGGCGTTTACGGGGAGAAAAGAAGCGGCGGATTTCATATCTCGCGACCTCGTCAGATCCCCATCCGACGCAGACGGTCGGCGGGCTTTTGCGCGGCGGTGGCGGCCTGCACGCGGTCCCAATGTTCGGGACTGTAGAGATTGAACTTGTTCATCGAGCCGACGAGCACGACGTCCTTGGCGATGCCCGCATGCGCGAGCAGTTCGGGCGAGAGCATCACGCGACCGGCCTTGTCGAACGAGAAGGAGAGCGTCTTCGAAAAGAAGTCCGCCGCGGCCTCTTGGGCTTCGGAGTCGGAAAGGGCCTTTTCGGCAACGCGGTCGTAGAGCTTCTGCGCCTCAAGCGGAGGCAGCACGCTCAGGAAGCCGTCCAAAGGAACGACGAGGAAGGTATCGCCTTCCGAGTGCGCAGACCGCCACGCCGACGGAATCGTGAGTCGATTCTTGTCGTCTAACGTGTGCCGGAACGAGCCGGTATAGAACGGTTTGCCGAAGGTGGACATTTAGAGGTGCGTAGACACGCCCCACAACGCCCCATTTCGTCCCACTTTACCCCACCCCGCGCAAGTAAAAAGCCGCCCCCATAGTGCCCGAACGGCGGAAACTTATTCACAATACGGGCACCTCTCTGGCAGGGATTTCCCTAAATCGGACAGGCCTCCCGCAGCGCAAAAATGCAAAAAGCTGGCGCATGGAACCCCACCCGGAATCGGCCGCTATTACATGAAAAATGCCGGTAATCTGCACAGACGCATGCCCCCTCACCCGCCAAACACCGAGGGAGGCGGCTCGCCAATCCGGAGCGCCCAAAGCCAGCCGTCCGGCTGCTATACCGACTGCCAAACCAGAATGATCGTCGACGCAATGGGGAAAGCGGCGGACCGGGTCGAAAGACACGTTGCTGTCCACTGAACTTCATCCGTGGCCCGATCCATCGCCGAGCCGACGAAAAACCGCATGCCGCCCCTCCCCCTTTGCAGGCTCAGATCCGCTGCCGGTCTGCGCAGGCCTCCGCGAGGCGGGCGGCGAAGAAGGGGCCTTCGTAGATCATGCCGGTGTAGACTTGGACCAACGTCGCCCCGGCATCGAGTTTCTCTCCCGCCCCGGCCGCGTCGGTGATACCGCCCGCGGCAATGATGGGCAAACGCCCCCCCGTGACCCGTGAGATGTAGGAGACGATTTGCGTGCTGCGCCGGAGCAAGGGCGCGCCGCTGAGGCCCCCCGCCTGCCCCACCTCGGCAAAAGGACCCGGGCGAGCCAGCGTGGTGTTGGTGGCGATGATGCCATCAAGGCCGAACTCGGCGATCACGCCGAGCGCGGCGTCGATCTGCGGCCAGCTCAGATCGGGGGCTATCTTTAGCAGGAGCGGGCGGCGGCGCTCACCGCGCGTCCGATTGGCGGCGCTCAGGGCGCCAAGGAGTTCGCGGAGAGGCTTCTCATCCTGGAGCGCGCGCAAACCGGGGGTGTTGGGGCTGGAGACGTTGACCGCCACATAATCGGCGTGGTCGGCGAGCCTGGCAAAGCTGGTGAGGTAGTCCCGCGTGGCCTCTTCGTTCGGCGTGACCTTGGACTTCCCGAGATTGATGCCGAGCGGGATGCGGCGATGCCCCGGTCCCGGCTGGGTGGCGAGCCGGGCCGCCACGGCCTCGCTGCCCTCGTTGTTGAAGCCCATGCGATTGATCACCGCCTTCTGCTCGGGATAGCGGAAGAGCCGCGGCTTCGGATTTCCCGGCTGGGCGAGCGCGGTGACGGTGCCAATCTCGACGTGTCCAAAACCCAGGGCGGCGGCGGCGGGCCAGGCCCGGGCGTTTTTGTCGAAGCCCGCAGCGAGCCCGACGGCGTTCGGGAAATCGAGCCCGAACGCCTTCACCGGACGATGCGCGGCGGGGTCGAGCCGATTAACCGCCTCCAGCGCGCGGCACAGGGGCGTGATTCGTCCCAGCAGGGCGAGCGCGGTGACGCTCCGCTCGTGCGCCTCTTCCGGGTCCATCCGGAACAGGAACGGCTTCACCACTTCTCTATAGAGCGTATCCATAAAAGATGAAGGTTTCTCCGTCCTTTCCCCGGAGGCAAGAGCCGGCACGCCCCCGGCAGCGCAAGCGGACGAAGCCATGAGCGCTTTGAACTTGGCCCCTGCACGACGCGGCCAAGCCTGCGCAACCGGTTTGCCCGCCGCGCCCTCGCTTTTTTTCCCTCCGCAAAAAAGCCGAGTTTCGCGGTTTGACTCGCCCCGCGCCGTTCGCATGGCTGCGCGCCACTCCCCTATCTTCTCTAGCAACCATGGCCAATACTTCCGCAATTCTCGACTGGTGCATCGTCCGTCTCGGTGAAGACCACAACTGGTGGGTCGACGAGGTCAGCGACCCCGTGCGCTGGGACACCGACGGTCTCAGCATCATCGATCCACGCCAAGTCGCGCACCTCGTCGAGCTCTGCGAGCCGCTCCGCGATTACGGATTTGACCAGGACGTCTTCGAGGCGGCCTTCATCTCCTTCCGTATCGAGAAGGAAGCCGGCAAGGGCCGCATCCGCCTCAAGCGCGTCAAAGACTCCATCTTCGATTCCGACGAGAAGCTCTTTATCCTGGCCGACGTGGTGGACGACGAGAACGGCCCCTTCGCCGACCTCCTCGACCACCTCACCCGCTGCCGCGTGAAGCTGCTCAACGACGTCTTCAAGTTCGAAGCCAAACTCACGGTCGACGAAGTGGAGGACGAACTCCGCGAAGAGCAGAACGCCAGCTTCATCGAGGGCAAAGCCGTCCACGTGTTCGACGAACTCTGCTCCATTCTGGACTACACGCCCGCCGGCTTCGACGAGGATGACGACGAGGGCGAGCGCGCCGCCGCTTCCGAAGATGACGCCGAGATCGACGACGCCGACCTGCCCGACGTCGACGACGAGGACGACGAGGCCATGAAAAACGACGCCTCCCTGAAATGGGACGAAGACGAGGAGGAGGCAGGCGAGGACGACAAACCCAAGGCCGCCGGCGACGACGACGAAAAAGACTCCAAGTCCGATGACGACGAGGACGAGGATGAAGACGACGAAGACGAGGACGACGAAGAAGACGACGACGAGGACGACGACACCCCGAAGAAGAAAAAGAAGCCCGCGCCGAAAAAGCGTCGCTAATCGCTTCTCCGCGCGCCGTCGCACATCGAAATAACTCAAGAAGCCGTCCCCCCCGGGGCGGCTTTTTCTTTTCATGTGCGTCTGGGAATCTCGCCGAGCCAGTCCCCGCCAACCCGCCCTATCCTTCCGTGCATAGTTCCCCTCTTTGGCCTTCCCCGGCGCCCGGCGCCCTCGGCGAGGGACGCGGCCACGCTCCTCGTCTCACCCATTTCGCCGCCTCGCCCGCGCAAGCCTCCGGTGCGAGCGTTCTAGTCCTCCCCGGCGGAGGTTATGCCATGCTTGCCGATCACGAAGGGGCCGGCTACGCGTGCTGGTTTGCCAAACGGGGCATCCACGCGGCTGTTCTCGACTACCGCCTGGCCAGCGACGGCTACCACCACCCTGCGATGTTGCGCGATGCCATCCGCGGTTTGCGCATGCTCCGCGCCGAAGCGCGTTCCGCGGGCCGTGATCCCGATCGCATCGCCGTCATCGGCTCCTCCGCCGGCGGGCACCTCGCCGCGACGCTCTCGACCCTCTTTTGCCATGCGGATGCGACGGACCCGGTCGATGACGCGATCGGCCACGAATCAGCCCGGCCCGACGCGACGATTCTCTGTTATCCCGTGATCAGCGTCAGCGAGCCCTTCGCCCACGCAGGCAGCCGCGATAACATTCTCGGCCCCAGCCCCGCGGACGGGCTCGCCCGCTTGCTTTCGCCGGAACGTCAGTTGCGCACCGATTGCCCGCCGGCCTTTGTCTGGCACACCGCCGACGATGACGTGGTCCCGGTGGCAAACGCCCTTGCTTACGCGTCCGCCTGCTGGCGCGTCGGCGTAAGCTGCGCCTTGCATGTTTTTCCCAGCGGCCCCCACGGCCTCGGATTTGGCGACCCGCAACGCTCCGCTCCGCCTTGGGGGGCGCTCCTCGAGCATTGGCTCGGCGAGCGCGGCTGGTTGAAAAACAACCAGCCCGGCTGACGAGCCCACCCGGCGTTCGCCCACATGCGCGAACGCCGTCACGCTCAGCCGCCGGCCATCACCGGCCGAAAACCCGCTTCGCGCAATATGCGGACAACCACCTCGCGTTGATCCCCTTGGATTTCGATGGCGCCGTCCTTGATCGTTCCGCCGCAGCCTGCGGCCGCGCGCATTTTTTTGCAGAGCGTCTCCTTTTCCGGAAGGCCGATGCCGACGAAATTTTTCGCCACCGTCACGGTTTTGCCTCCGCGCCCCGCCGTCGTGCGCAGCACGTCCACGCGACCGCGGTTCTTCCCCGAATCAGGTTCCGGCGCAGGCTTCCCGCCTCCAGGGACGGAGCCGGCCGACGTGGCGGCCGGGCCCGCTGGCATCAGACCGCCTAATCCGCCTAGCGCGGAAGCGAATGGATTCTGGCCCAGATTTTCACCTCCAGCGGTGTCGATTTTACCCTTCTCCGGCCGGCTCATTGCGCGCCCTCCGCAGCCGGCCGGGCGGCCCTTCCGCCGCAGACGCCGACCGGAATATCCTCGGCGCCACCGAGGAACATCGCGGCCTTCGCATAGCTTCTACGTTCCAGAAAATGAAGCAGTTGCGGATGCAACGTCATCCGCCCCCTCGCCGCGAAATCGTCCAGCCGCGCCATCTCGGCCGAAATGGTTTTTGCATTAGATATCTTAATCGCATCCAAGAGGGCGATTAGTGAAGCTTTGATCTCGGTCTCCATGGTGCGTGTATTCGATATTTTAAAGTTATCCTGCCAGAGATTTAGGAAAACTCAAACCCGCCGACCCTCCCCTTAGCCTCTTGAGCCTGCGAGGTGACAACGTAAGCCTGACCCTCCCTCCGCTTCCACGACCCTGCCAGATTTTTCCGCTTCTCCTCTTTCCAGAATCTCTCCGCGCCACGCTTGGCGCCTCCTCTTTCGCCTATTTCCCGTCTCGCAAAACCCTCCATGAACTCCGTCCCCCTCGCCGCTCGCGCGAACTCCGACGTCATCGAAGCCGCCTACGCCCAATGGCTCGACAATCCCGACTCCGTCGATCCCACTTGGCGCGCCTTTTTCCAAGGCTTCACGCTCGGTAACACCGCCGGCGGCTCCGCGCCCACCTCCGCCGCCGCCTCCGCCGCGGGCGTAAAGGTGATCGATTCCTACAAGCAGGCGCAGATCATCCGCTACATCAACGCGCACCGCTCGCACGGCCACCTTGAGGCCCATCTGGATCCGCTGGGCGAAAAACCCGCCCCGCACCCAAAGCTTGCGCTCGCCCACTTCGGCCTCGACGACGGCGACCTCGACGAGAGTTTCACGCTCACAAACTTCCAAGGCGGCGGCCAGAAGAAGCTCCGCGACATCCAGCGTGCGGTAAAAAAAACCTACTGCGGCACCATCGGCGTGGAGTTCATGCATGTGCAGGACCACGACGCCCGCGAGTGGCTTCAGGCCCGTATGGAGGCCAACGAAAACACCCCGTCGTTCACCAAGAAGGAGAAGACCCGCATCCTCCGCCGCCTGCACAAGGCCGAGCTTTTCGAAAAGTTCCTTCACACCAAGTTCGTCGGCCAGAAACGCTTCTCCCTGGAGGGTGGCGAGACTATGATCGCCGCCTTCGACGCCATGATCGAGCACGCGCCCGAGGTGGGCGTCGAAGAGTTCGTCATGGGCATGGCCCACCGCGGCCGCCTTTCCGTTCTCACCAACATCCTCCGAAAGCCCTTCGAGGTCCTTTTCGAGCAGTTCTCGGAAAACTACGTTCCCCACAGCGTCGCCGGCGACGGCGATGTGAAGTATCACCTCGGCTACGAATCCGCCCTCGCCACCACCTCAGGCAAAACCGTCGAGGTGCGCCTCGCCGCCAACCCGTCCCACCTCGAAATCGTCAACCCCGTGGTCGAAGGCAAGGCCCGCGCCCGCCAGCGCATCCGCGGCGACACCGAGCGCCGCCGCGTGTGCCCGTTCCTCATCCACGGCGACGCCGCCTTCGCCGGCCAGGGCGTGATCGCGGAGACGCTCAACTTCTCCCAGCTCCCCGGTTATCGCACCGGCGGCACGGTCCACTTCGTCATCAACAACCAGATCGGCTTCACCACCCTGCCGCAGGACTCCCGCTCCACGCGCTACTGCACCGACGTGGCCAAGATGATCGAGGCCCCGATCTTCCATGTGAACGGCGACGACTCCGAGGCCGTCTGCCACATCGCCCGCCTCGCCCTCGAGTTCCGCGTCAAGTTCCAGCGCGACGTGGTCATCGACATGTATTGCTACCGCAAGCATGGCCACAACGAGGCCGACGAGCCCGCCTTCACCCAGCCCACCCTCTACAAGAAAGTCGCGACCCATCCGCAGGTCTCCGCCATCTACACCTCGAAGCTCGTCGCCGCCGGCACCCACACCCAGGCGGACTCCGACGCCATCAAGGCCGAATACTCCGCCGCGATGGACAGCTCCCTCGAAAAGGCGAAAAAGGCCGAGCTCGAGCGCAAGGCCGCCGGCGAGAAGGGCGACCCGTTCCGCGACTCGAATCCCGTCTTCCAAGCCGGCTACAGCCACTCGCCCATCGCCACCGGCGTATCCAACGAACTATTACAGAAGGTGGTCAAAGGCCTGACCGTCCTGCCCGCCAGCTTCACCGCCAATCCCAAGATCAAGCGGCTCCTCGAGCAGCGCGCGGCGGTCCTCACCGGGGGACCGATCGACTGGGGCATGGGCGAGTCCCTCGCCTTCGCCACCCTCCTCGCCGAGGGCACCCCCGTCCGCCTCTCCGGCCAGGACTGCGAGCGCGGCACCTTCAGCCACCGCCACGCCGTCCTCTACGACACCGAGACGCGCGAGAAATACGTTCCGCTCCTCAACCTCTCGCCCGAGCAGGCCAAGTTCTGCGTCTACAACTCCCTGCTCTCCGAGGCCGCCGTGCTCGGCTTCGATTACGGCTACTCGCTCGACTACCCCCAGATGCTCTGCATCTGGGAGGCCCAGTTCGGCGACTTCGCCAACGGCGCCCAGGTCGTCATCGACCAGTTCATCGTTTCCGGAGAATCCAAGTGGCAGCGCGTGTCCGGCCTAGTCCTCCTTCTGCCCCACGGCTACGAGGGCCAGGGCCCCGAGCACTCCTCCGCCCGCCTCGAACGCTTCCTCCAGCTGTGCGCGGAGGATAACATCCAGGTGGCCTATCCCACCACGCCGGCGAATTACTTCCATCTCCTGCGCCGCCAGATGAAGAACGAGCTCCGCAAGCCGCTCGTCGTCATGTCGCCCAAGAGCGTGCTCCGCAACCCGCTCGCCGTCTCCAAGCTCGATGAATTCGCCGCCGGCGCCTTCCAGGAAATCATCGACGATCCGCTCGCTCCGAAGAAGCCCCGCCGCATCGTCCTCTGCTCCGGCAAGGTCTACTACGACCTCCATTCCTACCGCGTGGCCAACGGCGTCGAGGACGTCGCCCTCGTGCGCGTCGAACAGCTGTATCCGTTGCATAAGGACAAGCTCGCCTCCCTCGCCAAGGCCCACGCCAAGGCGGACCTCGTCTGGTGCCAGGAGGAGCCGCAGAACATGGGCGCGTGGAGCCACATCGCCCCCGAGTTGGAGGAGGTCTTCGGCCGCAAGGCCCGCTACGTCGGCCGCGAAGCCGCCGCCTCCCCCGCCGTCGGCGCCCTCGCCGTCCACAAAATCGAGCTCAACGCCTTCCTCAAGGAGGCGTTCAAAGCCTGATTGTTTCAACGCAGAGGCGCAGAGACGCGGAGAAGAAAGCCTCTTCTTGCTCTCTGCGCCCTGCGACTCCGCGCCTCTGCGTTAACAAATTTCCCCTTTCCCAAAATGGCTCTCATCGACGTCAAAATCCCGCCCCTCGGCGAATCCATCAGCTCCGGCGTGCTCGCCAAATGGCACGTCAAGAACGGCGACACCGTGAAGAAGGACCAGACCCTCTTCGAGCTGGAGACCGACAAGATCACCTCCGAAGGCGTCGCCGAGGTCGCCGGCGTCATCACCCTCGCCGTCGAGACCGGCGCCGAGGTCAAGATCGGTCAGGTCGTCGCCAGGATCGACGACAGCGCCGCCGCCACGTCCGGCACCGCCCCGACCCCGTCCCACCCCATCTCCCTCGAAAAGAAGGCCCCCGCCGCTCCCTCCGGCTCGCCTGTCGCGATCCCCGCGCCCGCCGCCGCCCACGACGCGTCGCCCGCCGTCCGCCGCCTCGCGGCCGACACCGGCATCGATCCCGCCACCGTCTCCGGCACCGGCAAGGCCGGCCGCGTCACCAAGGGCGACATGCTCGCCGCCGCCGCGACGCCCAAACAGGTCGCCGCCGCCGTCGCCGCCGCGCCCGCCTCCGCCATTCCCGCCACCGCGCCCGTCGTTTCCACTCCAGCCGCCGGCAAACGCACGCGCACCAAGATGAGCAAGCTGCGCCAGACCATCGCCAAGCGCCTGGTCTCCGCCCAGCACGAGGCCGCCATGCTCACGACCTTCAACGAGGTCGACATGTCCGCCGTCATGGCCCTCCGCGCCAAGTATCAGGACGACTTCGTGAAGAAAAACGGCGTGAAGCTCGGCTTCATGTCCTTCTTCACCAAGGCCGTCGTCCACGCGCTCAAGGAGGTCCCCGGCGTCAACGCCCAGATCGACGGGGAAGAGATTGTCCAGAACCACTACTACGACATCAGCATGGCCGTCTCGACCGAGAAGGGCCTCGTCGTCCCCGTGGTGCGCGATTGCGACAAGCTCGACATGGCCGGCATCGAGAAGGCCATCGGCGACGTCGCCAAGAAGGCCCGCGACGGCAAGCTCACCTTGCCCGATTTCGAAGGGGGCTGCTTCACCATCACCAACGGCGGGATCTTCGGCTCGATGCTCTCCACACC
>CAMLQS010000180.1 GCA_946482165.1 uncultured Verrucomicrobiota bacterium
GAAAGTCTTGCGGCGGCGATTCAATCCGGCGGTTTTCTAGGCGTTGTGATTCTGCCGGGGCCGGAAGCGGAAGCGCTACTGGAGCGATGTCCGCCGGCGATCCCGTGCGTTTACACGGATATCGTGTCGGAAGGCATTCCTATCCAGGCCGTGTGCCCGGACTACCGTCAGGCCATGAATCTCGCGCTTTTACGGCTGCGCGCATCCGGGTTCAAGAACCCCGGCCTCATGCTCGACGCCGGCTTGTCGCTGCTTACGCGCGAACGGCTGCTCTCGGCTTACGGCAGCAATGTGGGCTCCGCAGGCACCTTCGCGCCTCGGGCATTTTTTACTCCCGCACGGACCGCTTCCAGCTTCGAAACCTGGTTAACAAGGCATTCGTTCGATGCGCTGATCTCGACTGACGAGGAGCAGGCCAGCCGTCTGCTTCCCCATGATGTCGCGGTGCCTATCTTTGGATTGAAAGCAGGCCAGACCTCGCGAGCCGGAGGAATCGATTTCAATTTTGCCACGGTAGGCCGGCGCGCGGTCGAAACGTTGCACCGC
Source organism: uncultured Verrucomicrobiota bacterium (assembly GCA_946482165.1). Next base: position 547 of record CAMLQS010000180.1, read on the forward strand.
CGCTTGAAAAAAGGAGGGCGGTCCCCGCCTGTTTCGCAGCTCTCTGTCGCGGCTGTGTGGAGCGACCCGAAGGAGCGCGTTGGCGCAGGCTCTATCAATCGAGAGCACTGTCGGGTGACGAGGTTGGAACGCGAGGCGCTGGCTTTGTGAACGGCTGATCGTGCGCCTAGAGCCGGCCGACGAGCCAAACCAGTCCGACTATCGCCACCGAGAGCGAAGCGGCGGGTTGGCCGTAGGCGACAAAACCACGATGACGTCGCGCCCAGATCAGCAAGGGAAGCACGAGGGCGATGACCAACAATTGGCCCGCCTCGACCCCCAAGTTAAACGCGAGCAAGGGCGCGAGCGACGCACCTGCGCCCGCCCCGACGCCGAGCTCGGCCAACACGCCGGCAAAACCAAAGCCGTGCACCAGCCCGAAGGCGAAAGCCACGCCTTGGCGCAACCGGGGCTCGCGGCCGCGCAGCAAGAGGTTCTCGATCGCGACGAATACGATGGATGCGGCGATCGCCTGCTCCACCAGGGCCGATGGCGGGTTCACCCAGCCGAGCGCGGCCAAGGCGAGCGTCAAGGAATGCGAAAGCGTGAAGGCGGTGACGATCATCGCGATCGCGCGAAACCGCGCGCAGCCCAGCACGAGCGCGGCAAGATAAAGCAGGTGGTCGTAACCGATCAGGATGTGCTCCACGCCCAGCTTGAAGAATTCACCCGCGCCGGCGCGCGGCGTTTCCACCGAGTCCGCGCCTGCCGGGGAAGCGGACGGGCGGCCGTTCGTCTCGGATTCCGGAACGCTCTCGGGCGCTACGGTCAGCTCCACGAATGGCCGCTCGAGGTTGATCAATACCGGTCCGGCGAGAAGCGCGGCGCCGTTTCGCATCACGAAGCTCGCGCCGTAGCTTTCCGCGGGCGGGAGGCGATCAAGCCAGGAGAACGCGAGCCGTCCCCGGGCCGCGGCGCGGGCGGGCCGCGCATAGACGAGAATGAATGCCACATCCACGTCCTCGGTGGAGATCGTCTCGGCCGAGGTGTGCCGCGGAGTCGCGAGGCCGCCGTCGAGCTCAAGCGTGCAGAGCGAGAGGGCGGTGCGCTCAAAGGCTTCCCGATCCGCGGCGAAGCGCTCGGGCGCGTAGTAAGCGCGCGGAGCCGGATTGAGGCCCGCGAGATAAGCCGCGACGGATCGGGTGAATGAAATGCGCACCGTCAGTGCGCTTTGAGAAAGCTCCGCTTCGACTTCCGCGACGAAGGGATCGTGCGCCAGGACTTGGGACGCCAAGGAGCAAGCCGCCAGGATCAGGAGCAGAATACGGCGGATCATGGCCGGCGTCAGGGGTGGGCGGTGAACCGCTCCCCGACGAGGATGTCCTCGCGATGCGCGGGGAAGATGTCGGGGGATTGCCGCGCGTAGCGGGCGGCGGCCTCCGGCGCGGCGGGGAGCCAGGCACGCGTGATCGCGGCAAGGGTTCGGGAACGGAGGTCCCGATCAGTGATCGTTTCGGCCCAGCAGAGGGCCAGTTCGGGATCGCGCCCGATCAAAGAGGAGTGGCCCGCGATCATTGCCACGGCGGAGTCGCTGGCACGCGACGACGGCAAGGAACCGACCCAGTCGAGCGCCGCCGTTTCGTCGCGTTCGATCCAGCGCGCCAACGCGATGTCGAGGGCGGAGCTCCGTTCCGGCGCGCGGGGAAGGGACCAACCAAAAAGGGCAAGAGCGGCCGGATCGATTTCCGCCCACCGCGTCGCCACGACATGCCACACGAGGTTCCTTTGCGCATCGTCGGCGAGCGCAAGGGCGGCGGCGGCGGCGGCCGTCGGCCGTTCGCCCGCCCAGCGTGAAAAGACGGACGACAGCGCGGCGGTTCGGAGTTCCTCGGGCGCGGTGCGCGCAACCGCCGCCGCCTCCTCGAAACGACCGGCGTCCGCGAGCGAGAGGGCGCGCTGTATCGGCGGTATCCCGGCGGGCGGCGCTTCGGCCGCCAGCGCGGGCGCGACGAGGGCGACGCTCGCTCGTGCCGCAGGAGCGGAAGCGTGTTGAGCGGCAAGCGCGCCCGGCGGGTTGGCGCCGGGCGCGCTTGGGTGAATTACGCCACCGACGGTCAGCATCAGCAGCGTGAACGCCGCCGCAAGGGACGACAGGAGAACACGCGCGATGCGGGGGCGCCGGGGCGGTGAGGTTTTCATCCCGTCTCGTCAGGGCACGCCGATGTAGTCGACGTTGGCGAGGTCCGAGCCGTTGGATTGAAGCCGGAGGGTATTCGTCGCGGCCGGGTTCAGGTTCACGGTGACGTTCATCGTGGTCCACGAGGTCCAGCCGCTGGTGGCGGGGAAGCTGATCGCCTGGGAAACCCCGTTCACGATCAGCAATCCGGCGCGTGTCACGCCGCTGCCGTTGGAGTAGCGGATGGTCAAAGTGCGGGAGCCGCCGCCGGCGCCGTTAACCCGCGTCCACTCGACGTAACCGCCGCTGCCGTTGAAATCGGCGAAGCCGCTTCCGGTGTAGCCGCCGCGGTTGTTGGCGATGACGGAGCCGCCGCCGACGGACGTGTTGAGCTCGGCCTGCAGGACAAGGGGCACGTAGGCGATGTTGGGATTTGCCGGCGTGCTCATGCCGTTGCCGAGGAAGTAGTCGGGCTGGTGGGACTGCATGTAGCCCTTGACCGTCATCGCGGTGCGATAGGCGGGGTTGTGCGCGAGGGTGTAGAGGCGGGTGCTGGTCGGGGTGCGGGTGGTGCAGATGATGAGCTGCGTGAAATCACCGTTGAACGAGACGATCTCCTCGCGCCAGTCGCCCAGGATGTCGCCATAGAACATGGGCGCGCCGCGGTCGCTGGTCATACCCTGCACATCGTTCCAGACGGTGAAGAGGCGGGCGGTGGTGGCGCCGGCGGCGGTGAATTTTTCCACCTTGCCGTCGTTGAGCGTCTCGCTGAGCAGGTCACCATCCCACCAGATGCGGAAGTTGGGATAAGGGCTGACCGTGTTGACGACGGCGCCGGTGTCGAAGCGGTGGTAGCCGTGGAACGACCAATATTCGAAACCCGGAGTGGCGGGGTCGATGTCGCCGACGGTGCCGCGCGCGGTGTCCTCGACCGTGCCGAGGTTGTAGGCGCTGATCGTGGCCCCGGTGGAGGCGTCATAGGTGAGGTAGAGCAGACCGTTGGAGTTGTCTTGCTGGATGGAGAATCCTTCGTGTCCGGCGCGGGAGGGGTTGAAGTCGCCCAGGTGGAAACGATCGCCGTGGACGACGCCGGCGGAGGCGCCGCCGACCTTGTAGCGATAGGTTCCGTTGGCGTTGAGGCAGTAGCCGCCCTGGTGGATCTCGTCGGTTCCGTTGCGATCGACGTCGTAGATGCGGATTTGGTGGAAATCCGGCGCGTCGACGCCGGTCCGGTTCCACTTCCAGCGTTGGGTAAGGGTGTTGTTGGAGGCAAAGTCCCAGGCCACGACCATCTGGTTAAAGCCGCCCGACCCGACGCGGTTTTTCATGGACGCGACGACGCTGGGGTTGACGCCGTCGAGGTGGCCCACGCTGAGATGGGCGGCGACCGGACCGTCCGCAAGGTAGTCGGTCGGAATGCTGGCGCGGGCTCGTTCGGCGCCGGTGAGGCCGTTGAGGATGGAGATAGCCTGACGGTTGGTGCCAAGGCCGGAGAGGGTGGCGCCGTTGCCAAAGACGACGCCGTCGGCGCTGCGAAGGATGACTTCGGCGCGACCGTCGCGGTCGAGGTCGTAGACGGTGACGCCGTCCCAGTGGCCGACGTCGATGGTGGCGGCGCCGGGCTCGATGTTGTAGGTGTTGGTGCTGGTGGGCCCGAGATCGACGACCCAGAGCAGAGTGCCGGTGCGGGTGTAGGCTTCGATTTTTTGGGTAACGCCGGCGGTGGTGGGCAGGCGGTCGAACACGTAGTCGTATTCGCCGTCTCCATCGAGATCACCGACCCAGACGAAGTGAACGGTGTGGCCGGGCAGGCTGCGGATGGGTATGCGGATGGCGGATTCCCAAGCGCCTCCGGCCGCGATGGTGAAGGGCACGCTGGGCGCCTGTTCCACGCCGCCGACGACGGGACGGACGTGGTAGGTGTGAGCGGACGACGAGGACGCGGTGGTGTCGGAGTAGTTGCTCACCGTAAGCGGGGTCGCGTTGAGCTTCACCGCCGCGCCGCCGTTGGTGGAACGGTAGAGGTTGAAGGTGGTGGACGAGGAATCGAGGCCGAGCACGCGCCAGCTAACGAAGGTGGCGCTGGAGCTGTTTCGGAGCGCGACGACGCCGCGGTCGAGTTTTTCCATCTGACGTTGGGCGTGAAGAGCGGGCGCGGCGAGGCCGAGCCCGAGGAGGGCGATTAGCAGGGTTTTTGGGGTCATGTGTTGGGGGAAAGCGAACAGGTCGGCCGCGGTGAAGCGGAGGGGGATGCACCGGAAAGCGGGACGTGCGAACGGCGAGGCGGGTCAATACAACTGAAACCAGGTTTTGCGCATGGCGTAGATGGAGTTGGCGTCGCCGGAGGACGCCGGGGCGCCGTTTACGGGTCTCACGCTGCCGTCGCCGAAAACGCCGTTTATCTTCGCCCCGCCGTGGCGCCGGGAAACGACCTCGTCGCCCCGAGTGCCGGGGTTCACCGGCGCAGCGCCGAAGAGCGGCTCGACCAGGTCCTTGAATCCGCTGCTGCTGCTGCCAAGGGACGCGTCCGTTCCGGACAGACGAGTGCTGCTGCCCTTCATCGTGTCGCACATCATAAGAAACCTGGAGAGGTTCGCGGCCCGATTGAGCGGGACGAAAACGTTGTTCGAAGAGGGCACGTCCGGGATGACTTGGTTGATGTCGCCATGGATGGACGGCCAGACCATGGCGTAGGAGGGCTGGGGATTGCTCAGGTCCTGGCCGATGAGCGGACAGCTGCCGAAGAACTTGATCGCGTCGGCGTTGATGCCCTTGGGGAAATACGGCTGGTAGGGATTGCTCGCCGCGCTGAACCAGTTCTCGCACTGGTATCGTCCCTTGTTGTCGTTGGCGTAAAGATGGACCGCGCGTCCCCAATCACGCAGGCGGGAGACGCATTGCGCGTTCCGGGCCGTCGCGCGCACCTTGCCAACGGTCGGGATGATGATGGCGGCGAGAACCCCGATGATCGCGATGACGGTGAGAAGCTCGATGAGGGTGAATCCGTTGAGAGCACGACGATTTATGCATGCGGGAGACATGAGCGGGAGGGGTAGGGTGGCTTCTCGCGTGCGCGGGGTGGCGCGATGGAGAAACATTGAAGCCGCCGTTCGGGGGGGCGGCCAAAGGGGTGGGGTGGAGTGACTGCATCCCGTTTAAATTAAGCTCGCCGAAGTAGGGAGAGATATTGCCTGTTACAGTAACCGATGAAGCCCCACTCGGATGTTTCCCGGCCGACGATGCGCCAGATCGCGGAGGTCGCGGCGGTCAGCGTGATGACCGTTTCCCGCGCGTTGCGCGACAGCGCGCTTGTTACTCCGGCCCTGCGGGAACGCATTCGGAAGATCGCCGACGAGCTCGGCTATCGCCCCGATCCGGAAATGGCGAAGCTGATGAAGCACCTGCGGCGCCACCACAAGCCCGCCTACCTGGCGACACTCGCCGCGATCACCTCGGTCGAGGAGAGCAGGGAGACGCTGGAGCTGCGCAAAACCTCGCGCAGCGCCCAGGAGCGCGCGGAGGCCTTGGGTTATCGTTTGGAAATTTATCGGGTGAAGGAGCCCGCGCGGTTCAACCGCTCTCTCCAGCGGACACTCGTCAACCGAGGCATCGAGGGCGTGCTGCTCCTTCAGATGACGCTCCCGTGCAACGTGGGCGCCTTGCTCGATTGGGATAAATTTTCCGCGGTGACCGCCTCGCCCAGCGTCGTCGGGCATTCGTTTCCCCAAGCCGGCGTGAACTATTTCCACAATGCGCAGTTGCTCTGCTCGCAACTCGCGCGACTGGGCTGCCGGCGTATCGGCTTTGCGGCTACGGAGACTTTTTGCATCCGCACGTCGAACGCGTTTGGCGCGGCCGCGGCCTGGCAAAACCTCGAAAACGGAACCCCGCCGCTCGCGCCGCTGATCGCATCCGCCCGCCTGCCCGCCCGCGAGGACTTCCTCCGCTGGTTCCGCGAACAAAAGCCCGACGGGGTCATCGCCCACAGCAACGAGGCGGTGTCGTTCCTTGCCGATCAACTTGCCCTGGCCGGCGAGCGGCGGCCGATTCTCGCCTGCACGAACGTCGACCCCGCCACGACGCGGTTTCCGGGCATCGACGAACGTCACGAGATCATAGGCCGCAATGCCATCGATCTCCTCACCGGACTGATCGCACGCGGTGAAAAAAGCCCGCGGGCGATCGCGATCGGCACCCTGGTCAACGGGCTGTGGGTCGAGGCCGTCCATCAGCGTTCCACCGCGGCGATGTCCTGAAGATGGCCCGCCAAGCGACCCTGTCCGCACGAAGCCGCCACCGCCGGAGCGGCTTCGTGCTGCCGTGAAATCGTTGGCTTCCCGCCGGGGGTTGCCCACGCGCCGCGCCGGCGCTTGGATCCACGCTTCCCTTTTTACCCATGAAGAAAGCCGCCATCCTCCAAAAACTAAGCACCGAAAAGGTCATCGCCCTCATCCGCGCCGACAGTCCGGACGGCCTTCTCGAGTGCTCCGACGCTCTCGCCGCCGGCGGGCTCACCTCGATCGAGCTCACCATGACCACGCCGGGAGCCATCCGCATGCTGGAAAAGGCCACCGCCGAGCGCCCCAATTTCCTCTTCGGTCTCGGCACCGTGCTGGACGCGGAGACCGCCCGCGCGGGCATTCTCGCCGGCGCGAAGTTCATCGTCACCCCGGCCTTGCGTCCCGAAGTGATCAAGCTCTGCCAGCGCTACTCCGTGCCGATTTTCTGCGGCGCGCTTACACCGACCGAAGTGGTCAACGCCTGGGAACTCGGCGCCGACGCCGCGAAGGTGTTCCCCGCCGAGTTCTTCGGCCCCGCCTACATCAAGTCGCTCAAGGCCCCGCTTCCCCAGGTTGAGCTGGTGCCCACCGGCGGCGTCACCGCCGAAAACGTCGGCGAATTCATCAAAGCCGGCGCCTTCGCGACCGCCGCCGGCAGCTCCCTCGTCGAGGCCAAGGCGCTCAAGGAAAAGAACTGGGCCGCCATCACCGCCAAGGCCCAGGCCTTCGTGAAAGCCGTCGCCGCCGCGACCGCGAAGTAAGCGCGCGTCGTGAAAGGCGGGGGAGCGGCGTCCCCTGCCTGTCACCGAAACGAAAAGGGCCGGGGCTTCGCGCTCCGGCCCTTTTCGTTTCGGCGTCTACTCGCCGAGATATTTGCGAATGTCCGGCACGGGCTTCTTGCGGCGCCCGGCGGCGTCGCGCTCCATCCAGGGCTCGACCGGAGGCTGGTCGTCGGGATCGAGCTCGGTCTTGTCGAGAGGACGGGAGTTTTCGCCGTCCTCGTCGTCGGATTCACCGATTTCCACGCCTTCCAGGTCGATTTCGTCCCACTCGGTCGGGTCGAAATACTGGCTGAGGCGCCGCGCAAGCGGATCGAGCAGGGCGACGGGATTCTTCACGCGTCCGGCCTTCATCATCTCGAATACGCACGGCAGATACTGGTCTTCGTAGCGGCGGCGGAATTCGCTCAGCCATTTGTTGGCCACGCCTTCGCGACGGTTCAGCAGCACGACGTCGGAGAAATGGATGCAGGCGTCAAACCAGGTCACCAACGCGGGATTTTTTTCGATGAGCTGGCAATGCACCACGGTCAGGATGCGCGCAACCGGCAGGGAATGCGCGGCGAGCCAGGGCTTGAGCGCCTCGAGCTGGTCCACGGGATCGATCCGGCCGTCGAGCACGATGAAGATGTGCGTCGCTTCCGCGGGCGGCGCGTCGGCGACCAGCAGTTGAAGTTCGCCGTTCCACGCCATGCGGGCCGTGCTGCTCGCGCCGATTTTCTCATCCTCCGGCAGGGCCGGTTCGCCGACGGGGAGATAAACGTGGGCGCGCTCTTCCACCGCATCGAGGCCGTCTGCGATCAAATCGGCCAGCAGTTCCCGCCGCCCGGAACCGGGCGCGCCAAGAATAACGTAAACAAGCTGACTGAGGTCGGAGGCGACGTCGGACATCGGGTGAAAAGAGTATCGATTGGTGAAAGTTAAAACTCGAAAGAGCGATTCTGGGCCGAGTCGCGGAGCCAGTGATCGAGGAGCACGAGCGCGGTCATCGCCTCGACGATCGGCACGGCGCGCGGCACGACGCAGGGGTCGTGCCGGCCCTTGCCCATCAGGTCGGTCGGCTGGCCGGCGAGGTCCACCGTCTTTTGCGACTGGAGGATCGTGGCGGTGGGCTTGAAGGCGACGTTGAACACGAGCTCTTCCCCGTTGCTGATGCCGCCCTGCACGCCGCCCGAGCGGTTGGTGACCGTGCGAATGCGGCCGTCGCGGTTTTCGAATAGGTCGTTGTGTTCGGAGCCGCGCAGCATCGAGCCGCCGAAGCCGCTGCCGATCTCGAAGCCCTTGGTGGCCGGGAGCGAAAGCATCGCCTTCGCGAGGTCGGCTTCCAAGCGGTCGAAGACCGGTTCGCCGAGCCCGACCGGCACGCCCCGCACGCGGCATTGGATCACGCCGCCGACGGAGTCGCCTTCGCTGCGCACGGCCTTGATGCGCTCGATCATCTTCGCGGCGGTATCGCCGTGCGGGCAGCGCACCGCGGTCGCCTCGATTTGTTCCAGCGTGGGAAACTCGGCGAAGGACTCGGCCGGCGCGGCGATGTCGTGGATGCGCGTGATGTAGGCGCGAATTTCGAGGCCGCCGCTCGCGAGGATTTTTTTCGCGATGGCGCCGGCGGCGACGCGCCCGATGGTCTCGCGCGCCGAGCTGCGTCCGCCGCCATTCGGGTCGCGGATTCCGTATTTGGTCTGGTAGGTGAAGTCGGCGTGCGAAGGGCGGAAGGCCGCCTTCATCTCGTTGTAGGCGGAGGATCGTTGATCGGTGTTGCGCACCAGCAGGGAAATCGGCGTGCCGGTGGTCATGCCCTCGTAGACGCCGGACAGGATTTCGACCGTGTCGGCCTCCTTGCGCGGCGTGCTGATGTCGCTTTGGCCGGGGCGGCGGCGGTCGAGTTCGGCCTGGATTTCGGCGGCGCTGACGGGCAGGCGCGGCGGGCAGCCGTCGATGGTCACGCCGATGGCGGGACCGTGGCTTTCGCCCCAGGTGGTTATGCGGAAAAGGTGTCCGAAGCTGTTGGGCATCGTGCGAGGCAGGTTGGGCGGGAGCGGGGACGCGGCAAGGGTCAAAACCACCGGCGACTGGTGCCCCCGCCGCGAATCGAACGCGGATCAGTCGTTTAGGAAACGACTGCTCTATCCATTTGAGCTACGGGGACTTTGAAGGCAAACGCTTCGCGTGCCGCAGGCGCCCGCGGGCAGGCGTCCTCCCAATGGTGCCCGGGCACGGACTCGAACCGTGATGCTGTTAGGCACAGGCTTCTGAGACCTGCGTGTCTACCAATTCCACCACCCGGGCG
>CAMLQS010000181.1 GCA_946482165.1 uncultured Verrucomicrobiota bacterium
AAATCTCCTCCGCGCAGCCCCTCTTTATCAAACCGGGCACTTTTTCAGCAGCCTGTTAGCCAACCGGCACCTCGGAGATTCACCGCGCAAAGCCGGCGCTCAATAATGCCGACCGGAGCCGAGAGGCTCTCCGGAGCGTTCGCCGACCTTGGGCGCGGAAGCCTCGGACGCCGTGGTGATGTCGTCGGCGCCGGCCTGACGGAAGATCTTTTTCGCGCGGTCGACCCCGTCCGAGTTTTCCGTGTGCACGGAGATGAGGAGATTGCCGCGCCGGATCTTGCCCTCGTAGCGCTTGGCCTCGAGCTCCGGAATGCCCATGCCGATAAGCGCGCCGGCGATACCTCCGACCGCGGCGCCAAGGCCGACGCCGCTCAGGGCGGCGACGATAGGCCCCGCGGCCACGAAGGGGCCCACGCCCGGGATGGCGAGCGCGCCGATACCGGCGATCCAGCCCAAGGCGCCGCCGATCACGCCGCCTGTGGTGGCTCCGGTAACGGCCCCCTCCGGCGCCTTGGTGTTGGCCTCATGCGCAAAATCGCGCGTGGTGCCCTCGTCGGGAAAGAGCACGGAAATGTCGTTGTTGGAAAAACCGGCGTCCTTGAGGTCGGTGACGATGGACTCGGCTTGGGATCGGGTGTTGGCGATGGCGAAAACAGATTTTTTAGACATGGTGGGAGGGCGTTGAACAACGAGTGCGATACAGGGGGATACTGGGTTTGAAGAGGTGGCGGACCGCGCTTAGCGTTCCTCGACCTCGAGTTGGTTTGTGACGCGGCCCGGGGCGCTGCGCGCGGCGACCTCGGCGATGATCCGCTTCTCTTCGTCGCTTGTCACAGGGCCGCGCAGCGTGACCTGACCCTCGCGCGTGATGATCTTCACGTTCTTCGCGGAGGTGGAGAGTCGGTCGTTCTCCACCAGGGCCGAGCGGATGCGCGCAGTCGTTTCAACATCGGAACGTCGGTTGCCTTGATCGAGCGGATCTACGGTGAGCGACGGATCCCGGTCCCGGCGATTGCGAGCGGTGTTGTCGGCGTCCACTGGGCGATAGGGGCGGTCCGGCCCGCGATCATCGACACGATCTCCGACCGTCTGCGTGGTTGCGCGATCCCGGCGACGAGTCGTGTCGCCGGTCGCGTCGGACCAGCGTTCCTGCATGCGATCGCCCATGGACCGGCGATCATAGCGGGGCGCGGCGGCGAGCTTATCCTTGGAGATTTCCAAGCGGAGATCGCCCTCGACGTCGCGGCTGAGATCCTTCGGCTGCACGATGCTGTGGACGTCGCCGACACCGAGAAATCCGCCGGAGGAGAGGATCACGCCTGAGACGCGGCCCGTTTCGAGGTCGACGAAGATATCCTCGACCGTGCCGACCTTTTCATTGTCGGCGGTTTTCACCGCGGAGCCGATCAGGCGGGACGCGGACTGCGAGTCGCGGCGCAGAGAATCGTTGTCGGCGACACGCGAGGAAATCGTTTCGCTGGTTGAACCACGCTCCGCGGCGGTCAGGCCGACCGCGGGCGCGAGCGCAAGGATGGCGGGCAGAAGCGCACGCCGGGCATCGGGATAGAGAGGTTTCATGGTGTGGTGGCGTTATGCCAATCGGTGATGACAGGCGGGGGTTAGCGGCGTTCGGCCAGGTCCTGCAGAGAAGTAATGTGCTGACGAATACGCGGCATGAGCTCGGCGCGGATCATATCCTTGCAGGAGGGCATGACGTCCTCGTCCTCCAGGGCGTCCTCGTAATCGTCGAGGCCGTGCTCCTCGCCTTGTTGCAGGCTCTTCAGCGCGGGGGACTCGCCGAAGGCCTTCGCCACGCCCTGCACGGTGTTTGCGAATGCGCCCCAGGCGCCGGAATCGGTCGAGGGCTCGCCGCCCATTTCCAAGACATTGTTCCGCAGAAGCTCGGCGGCAAATTCGTGCTCGGACTGGATCTGGCGCAGAGTCGTCACGGCGGCGTCGCCCTCGAACTTGCCGATCGTCTGGCGATAGGTTTCGACGGCCGAAAGCTCGCCCCGAAGGAGGCGGTTGCAGACATCTATGCAGTCTTGGTTCACCGTGGAGGAATGTGTGGATTTCATATTTGGATGGGTTCGGGCCCGGCTCCATCTAGAGCGCGTTTGAGTTACAGGGACTTGTTCGGGAGACAGCTCGGCAGACGCGCCGGGCCATGTATTTGGTCATCGGCGACGGGCGCTCGTGCCTGGGGGATTGACTGAAGCCGCCATCCACCGCGACACCCGGACCGGCGACGGCTTGGACGCCTAAGGTCGCGCGGGGCAAGCGCTCCTTGGGAGAGCTGCCGTAAAGGCATTTCGCACAATCACACCATTCGTCCTCCCCATCCCGCGGAGGGGGCGGACGGGATATGCTCGGGCCGGCCTCAACGCCCCGAACCGCAACCGCAACCTTCGTCCCCTCTTCACCATGATCAGATCTGCCGATTCGTTGAAACACTTCGAACTTCGCGCGCGCGACGGCGTGCTCGGCCAGGTAAAAGACCTCTACTTCGACGATGAGCACTGGGCCATTCGCTACCTCATCGTCGAAACCGGCACCTGGCTGAACAGCCGCAAGGTCCTCATCGCCACGTCGGTGCTCGATGCTCCCGATTGGGAGGGAAGAATGCTGCCGGTCAATCTGACCACCGAGCAGGTCCGTCAAAGTCCAAGTATCGATACCGAGGAGGCGGTGACGCGCGAACAAGAAGCCGGGCTTCAGGCGCACTACGGCTGGCCGGCCTACTGGGCCGGAGGCGACTATTTCGGCGGCGCCCTGGCCGCACCGCTTCCGATGGTCGACGCCCCTGCTTATCCCCCGATGCCGGCCACGGCCCAAGTCGCGCTCGCCGGAACGCCCGCGGTCCGCACGGCGCCGCACGGAGACCCTCACCTCCGTCGAGCCGGAGCGGTGATGGGCTATCGCCTCGAGGCGACCGACGGCGGAATCGGCCATATCAACGACCTGTTGTTCGAGGATCTCACCTGGGGCATAGGCTATTTGGTCATCGATCCAAGCAACTGGCTGCCCGGCCGCAGCGTGGTCGTCTCGCCCGATTGGATTAGCTCGGTGAGCTGGGCGCAGTCGCGCGTCTACATCGACCTGACGCGCGAAGCGGTCAAAGCGGCCCCCGCCTACGATCCCGAGGCGGCCTGGGACGAAAACTACGCGCGCCGCATCCATCGTTTCCATTCCGAGTCCGTTCCCGCCGGTCGGGAGTAAGGCGCGCGCCCGGCTTCCTTGAAAAAGGAGGCCGGGCGTGTCTTTTCATTTCGGATACGCGGAAACCGGACCGGCGCCCGAGCCGAACCGGTTTCGCGCCGGTCAGGCCCGCACCTTGAAGTGCGTGGCGAGTTCGGCGGGCGGAGTAAGCGCCAGGTTTTTCTGCACCGACTCCACCAAGGATCCCCTCACCGAAGGACGGAGCCTGTCCAAAATCGGATTGTGCAAATTCGGGCCGGCGGCCAAGGCCCACGCCTGCCCGGGTCGGGCGAGGAGAAAGTGTTCTATTTGCTCGGAGAGCCAGTCGACAGTCCGGCGGTGTTCGTCGTCGTGGGCGGGAGCGGAACCTCCGGCTCCCTGCTCGACGTGGCGCAGAAGGTTGGTGGAACCATGGCCGATCTGGTTGATCTCCCGCGCCGAATACGCGCTGGCGGCGGGCATGAAGTCATGACTGGCGACTTCGCGCAGGGAGGGCGTGATATGGCCGGGTCGCGCGAAGCGTTCGAGGACGCGGAAGCGGCCTTCGGAAACGGTGATGATGTAATGCGGAGCCATGGCTAACTATCCTCAAGTTTGACGTTTCGGGAGCGGAGAAAAGGGACCAGCTCGTCGACTCCAAAGTCCGCCAAAACCTCGCCTTGCCAGTCGAGGGTCGGAACTTTGGCCTGCCGGGACAAACGCTCCATCTCGGCGCGCGCCGCCGGATTTTCGGAGACATCCAAACGGCGGTAGGGAATGCCGTGTTCGTCCAGGAAATCCGCGACCTCTATGCACCATGGACAGCCGGACTTCACGTAAAGAACGGGCAATTCGGCGCCGCCAAGATCATCGGCGGAAGAAAGGGAACGGGAACGGGTGTGCGTTTGCATGGAACGGATAGGTTCGAGTTTCAGGCTTCGCGCCGACGGGCGGCGGCCAGCATTTGGTCGTGCTGCGCCTCCTCGACGCCTTCCAGGACGAGGCGCTCTTGCACCTCCTGGTCCTCGGGCTCGTTGCGGGTAGGTTTCCGCTCTCCCGCGATGGAGAGCGGTTCGGAAGGGTCGCGAGTGAGGCTCGCGCTCGTCTCGTCGTCGTCGAAAGACGTTTCGGGGAGCGCATCTCCGCGTAGCTCGGCGAGGGCGCGTTGGCGGTCCTCGCCGGTGATGTCTCGCGGCGAGCGCCCGTCGATCATCGCCAGCTCCCGGGCGCGCAGGGCGATGGCTTCGTCGGTTATCTCGTCCGCGCGTTTCCCATGGCGCAGGATACGGGCGGCGTTGTCGATGGAAGTGTGGCTCATGCCGGGGATGTTAGCCGTTTGGACGACGGCTGGTAATCGGGCCAGGGCCGGCGGCGTTCGTGGGGGCCGAGGCCTCGCAGGCCGGGGGCTTGGACCCGACGCTTGCATGGCCGGCCGACCCGCTCCCGTGAGACCATTGTAGCGCTAGGCTGCATCCATGGGCATCGAAACCATCTTCATCGTTTTTGGGGTAATAATCGCGGTGGCCGTCGTCGCGGTTTCGAAAAAGGCGAAACGCAAGCGAGGCGCCCCCTCCGCCTAGTTCGCCCGGCCGCTCCCCGTTTGCGCCTCCGCTTCGAGATCGCCGCGCTCCCGCTTGCGCTCGGCGGGATCGGTGCGCTGGTAGAGCTTTTCGTTGATCTTCGCCTGCGTCGACTCCGGCAGGATTCGCCGCGAGAAGACCATGGCCTTGTTGATCGCCCCGGGGACGACAATCCGGTCTCCGGCCATCAGCCCCGCGTAGGCCGCGGCTGCGACATCCTGCGGTGCCATCACCCAGGCTTTTTGGAATGCCCCCGTGTCGATCATGTCGGCCTTCGGAAAAAAATCCGTGTCGACCGGACCAGGGCAAAGCGTGGTCACGCTCACGGAGGTGTCCGCCAGCTCGGTGGCGAGGGCTTCGGACCACGAGAGCACGAAGGCCTTGGTGGCGTGGTAAACCGCAAGCAGCGGGCCGGGCTCGAAGCCCGCGATCGACGCGGTGTTGAGGATGCGGCCGCCGCCGCGTTGCAGGAGCAAGGGCAAGGCTCGTTTCGCCAGCCGGACCGGAGCCTCGATATTCAGGCGTATCATGGAAATGTCCTCCGCGAGGGGAATCTCCCAGAAATGCCCCCAGCGGCCGAGACCGGCGTTATTTACCACGATGGCAGGGATGAGTCCGACGGCGGCGAGCCGCTCAAACAACGCCTCCGTCGAACTCTCCTCGCGGAGATCGTGAGCGAAGGCGTGGACGCCGACGGCGAAGTCCGCGCGAATCTGGGCGGCCACGGCGTCGAGCTCGCTTTGCACGGGTGCCACGAGCACGAGCGGATGACCGTGACGGGCGAACTCGCGGGCGAGGTGGAGGCCGATTCCACTGGAGGCTCCCGTGATGAGGGCTGCCTCGGTGGATGGGTCGGGGGCGGAGGCTCTGGGTTTCATGGCACGAACAACGCAGCGTGCCGGATGCCGACTCGGCGGCCGCGCCTGCAAACGGGTGCCCCGCGGGGCATTGGACCCTTAGGAGCGGTCTGCGCGCCTTGCTCCCCCACCCGCCCGCGAGTTGCAAAACGCGCCAGGTTCCGAGGCCAATTGCAAATTTCGCCCCATGAAACACAGCGGCTCCTGCTTCATCACCCGCACCCATCGCACCCGGCGGGCTTCGCCTCGTGAACGACCGCCGCCCGGGTCTCGGGCGACGCCTCGTCCGAGGCGAGTGGCGCTTTATCGACCATAAGGGCCGGGTGGTGCGTGACGAAGCGACCATTGAGCGCATTCAAAAACTCGCCATCCCACCGGCGTGGAGCGAGGTCTGGATCTGTCCCCCGCCCCAGGGCCATATCCAAGCGACGGGGCGCGACGTGCGCCGACGAAAGCAGTATCGCTCCACGCGAAGCGGCTGGCCAAGATCGTCCGCCGCCTGCGCGATCTCCCCGGCCAGGAGTTGTTCCAATATCTGGATACAAACGGCGCCGTGGTTAACGTGGGGTCGGCCGACATCAACGCCTACCTTCGGGAGACCGCGGGCGAGGAGTTTTCCGCCAAGGACTTTCGGACTTGGGCGGTGGTTGCGCGTCTGGGCAACACGGTCGCGGTGTGCGCAAGAGCTACATCCATCCGGCGATCATCGGAGCCTATCTGGACGGAGAGGTCGTGCAGGTGCCCGAACACGTCATCCCCAAAGTGGCGGCGGAAGTCGCCGACCTCGAGTCGGGCAAGCTGGTGAAAAAAGCGCTGCGGCGCCCGACCACCGGGCTGGGCGAGGAGGCGGCGGCGGTGCTGAAGTTCCTGCGACGGCGCTTGCGCGAGCAGACCAAACGCGAGCGGCGCCCGTTCGCCCTCGCCATAAAAAGGCCGGCCCGCGGAAAGCGGGCCGGCCAGCGAAAATGTAGGCCCGGCCGCTGGCCGGGCAACCCGACCAGCGGTCGGGTCTGCACCGATCAGAACGCGAGCTCAGTAGCGGTAGTGCTCGGGCTTATACGGGCCGTCGACCGGGACTCCGAGATACTGGGCCTGCTCGGGCGTGAGCTTGGTCAGGATGGCGCCGATCTTTTCGAGATGGAGACGCGCGACCTCCTCGTCCAGGTGCTTGGGCAGGCGATAGACGCCGACGGCGTAGGTGTCCTTGTTCTTCCAGAGGTCGATCTGGGCGAGCGTCTGGTTTGTGAAGCTGTTGGACATCACGAAGGACGGGTGGCCGGTGGCGCAGCCGAGATTCACCAGGCGCCCCTCCGCGAGGAGGTAGATGGTGCGGCCGGTGTCGGCGAAGGTGTAGGCGTCGTAGCCGTCCTTGATCTTCACGTGCTTCACGCCGGCGTGCCTCTTGAGGCGGTCGACCTGGATCTCGTTGTCGAAGTGGCCGATGTTGCAGACGATGGCCTGGTCTTTCATCGCGGCCATGTGCTCGTAGGTGATGACGTCACGGTTGCCCGTGGTCGTCACGAAGATGTCGCCCTTGTCGGCGGCGTACTCCATGGTCACGACCTTGTAGCCTTCCATCGCGGCCTGCAGGGCGTTGATGGGGTCGATCTCGGTCACCCACACCTGGGCAGAGAGGGCGCGCAGGGCCTGGGCCGAGCCCTTGCCCACGTCGCCGTAGCCGGCCACGCAAGCCACCTTGCCGGCGATCATCACGTCGGTGGCGCGCTTGATGCCGTCCACCAGGCTTTCGCGGCAGCCGTACAGGTTGTCGAACTTGCTCTTGGTGACGGAGTCGTTCACGTTGATGGCGCGGAACATCAGCGTGCCCTTGGCGGACATTTCCTTCAAGCGGTGCACGCCAGTCGTGGTTTCTTCGGTCACCCCGATGATCTGCGCGCTCTTGCGGCTGTACCAGGTGTCATCCTCGGCCAGCTTGGCCTGGATGGCTGCGAACAGGATGCGTTCCTCCTCGCTGCCGGGGTTGGCCAGTACGGACCGATCCTTCTCGGCCTTCTTGCCCAAGTGCATGAGCAAGGTGGCATCGCCGCCGTCGTCCAGGATCATGTTGGGGCCCTCGCCTTCGCTGCCCTTGGGGCCGAAGTCGAAGATGCGGTGGGTGTAGTCCCAGTAGTCGACCAGGGTCTCGCCCTTGACGGCGAACACCGGCGTGCCGGCGGCGGCGATGGCGGCGGCGGCGTGGTCCTGGGTGGAGAAAATGTTGCACGAGGCCCAGCGCACGGTGGCGCCGAGGGCGACCAGCGTCTCGATGAGGACGGCGGTCTGGATGGTCATGTGCAAGGAGCCGGTGATCCGGACGCCGGCGAGGGGCTTGGCGGCGCCGAATTTTTTGCGGACGGCCATGAGCCCAGGCATCTCGTGCTCGGCGATGGCGATCTCCTTGCGGCCCCAGTCGGCGAGCTTGATGTCGGCGACGTGGTAGTCCTGGCCGGTGGCGGAGGGAGGAGGAAGGGTGCTCATTTTAAAGACGAAAGGTATTTGATTTTAACGCGGAGGCGCAGAGACGCAGGGCCAGGAAGACGAAGATGGATGCCCGACGGGACTTTCCCCGCGCCTCCGCGCCCCTGCGTTGAACTTTACTTGGTGAGTTTCTTCACCGCGGCCTGGAGGGCGGCGACCTTGGTGGTCTGCTCCCACGGGAGATCCTTTTTGCCGAAGTGGCCGTAATTGGTGGTCTGGCGGTAGATCGGGCGAAGCAGATCGAGCTGCTTCACGATATCCGCCGGCTTGAACGAAAACACCTGCTGGATCGCGTCGGTGATGAGCTCGTCGGAGACGGCGCCGGTGCCGAACGTGTTCACGTAGACGCTGACCGGATTCGGATGGCCGATGGCGTAGGCGAATTGCACCTCGCACTGCTTGGCGAGCTTGGCCGCGACGATGTTCTTCGCGACCCAGCGGCCCATGTAGGCGGCGGAACGGTCCACCTTGGACGGATCCTTTCCGGAGAAGGCGCCGCCGCCATGGCGGCCCCAGCCGCCGTAGGTATCCACGATAATCTTACGACCGGTGAGGCCCG
This sequence comes from uncultured Verrucomicrobiota bacterium, assembly GCA_946482165.1. The sequence goes on from CAMLQS010000181.1 coordinate 8,652, forward strand.
AGTCGCCCTGCGGGCCGCCGATGACGAACTTGCCCGTGGGATTGATGAGAAACTCGGTCTTCGCGGTGAGCAGCTTCGCGGGCAGGACTTTTTTGATGACGTTCCTGATGAGGAAGGCCTCGATTTCCGCATGCTTCACGTCGGCGCTGTGCTGCGTGGAGATGACGACGTTGACGATTTCGGTCGGAATGCCGTCGACGTAACGCACGGAGACCTGGGATTTCGCGTCGGGACGGAGCCACGGGGCCTTCACGGACCGCTCGCCCTTGCGGATCGCCGTGAGCTCGCGACCAAGACGGTGCGCGAACATGATCGGCGCGGGCATCAGCTCCTCGGTTTCATCGGAAGCGAAACCGAACATCAGCCCCTGGTCGCCGGCGCCCTGCTCGGCGTGCTTTTTGCCCTCGGCCTTCTTCGCGTCCACGCCCTGCGCGATGTCGGCGGACTGCGCGGTGAGGTAGTTGTTGATGAATACGGTGTCGGCGTGAAACACGTCGTCGTCGTTGACGTAGCCGATCTCGCGGATGGCGTCGCGGATGACCTGGTTGAGATTGATGACCGTCTCGATCGGCTTGGTCTTGCCGGTCTTTTTGTCCTGAAGCTTCGGCAGGGTGATCTCGCCGCCGACCACGACCACGTTGGATTTCACGAAGGTTTCGCAGGCGACCCGCGCCGTCTTGTCATAGGCGAGGCAGGCGTCGAGCACGCTGTCCGAAATCAGGTCGGCGACCTTGTCGGGGTGCCCTTCACCGACGGACTCGGAGGAGAAAACAAAGGTATTGGCCATGGAGAAAAGGAGTCGCGCAGCTTTGGCGGCGACCCTCGCTTCGCAAGCGAAGAATCAACGCATCCGGATGCGACGATGCATCCGTTCCGCGGATGGGCGGTGGCAATTTGGAAAGAACGGTTGAAGCTCACCGCCTTATGCCTAGCGATGGACTACCGTCTTTGCGCATGCCCGCCCCGACCCCCGCATCATCCTCCACACGCATCCTCGTGGTGGACGACGACCGGATGAACATCCGGATTCTGGAAAGCATTCTCAAACGGGAAGGATACACGTTGTTTTCCACCGAAACCGCCGAGGAGGCGCTGGACGTCTACCCCAGCTATAAGCCCGACCTCGTGCTGCTCGATGTGATGCTCCCCGGCATCGACGGTTTCGAGACCTGCCGGCGTCTCCGCGCGACTTACGGCGACGCCTGCGCGCCGATTCTCTTCATCACCGCAAAGGCGGAATCCGAGGACGTGGTGACGGGGTTCAGCGCCGGGGGCGCCGACTACCTGCCCAAGCCTTTCCGCGCCAAGGAGGCGCTCGTCCGCATCCGGACCCA
>CAMLQS010000182.1 GCA_946482165.1 uncultured Verrucomicrobiota bacterium
GGCCGCACCGACTTGTGCTGGCGGATGGCCTCAGTCAGCCTGATGCCCTTCACCCGCGCGTCGCGGGCCAGCACCCGGGCCGCCTCGTGCGCGTCCGGGTGACCCGCCAGAGACAGCAGCACATAGAGCGGCTCCGCCGCCACCGGGTCCGAAACATTCGCGCGCGCCGGAAACTCCGTGCCGCCGCCCATGCCTTTGCGTGGCGAAGCCCCCGCCGGCACCGCCGCCGCGCCCCTCCCCGCGGGCTCGCCCGTGGCGCTGGGATTTTTCCGGCTCGCGCTGCTCGTTATCGCGCTCGGCACGGCCGCCTGGATCTCCGTCGCGCTCTATCGGGGATCCCGCATCTCCACCGCGCTCGTAAACGGTCTCGCCACGCCGATCACCCTCGTCCTCGACGGAAACGCGCCGCAGACGCTCGCACCCAACGCGTCGGTCGTGATCACGCTCGCCGAGGGCGAACATCGCCTCTCATGGATGCGCCCCGACGGCCGCTCCGAAGACGGGAATTTCACCCTTCAAACGCCTTTCTGGAGCCGCCCGCTCAACCGGCATGTCGCCGTCGTGAACCCGGATCGCACCGCCCTCATTTTCCACGAGACCACCCGCTATTATCCCGACGATCAAAAGGTTCCCGAGGGACAAAACGACTACACGCTCCACGCCGGCCGCACCTTCTATCTGTTCCCCGCGGCGGACTACTTCTTCGAAAGCTTCCCCGCCCAGATCTCGCTCTCCCGACGCGAGGTGAAAACCAAAACCCGCCACGCCCACGCCGACACCGTGGCCCCCTTGCAACGCGTCTTCGCCCTGGGCAACGACGCGCAAGCCGACGAGTCCGGCGCCCTCGCGCGCCGCCTCGGCGAACTCCATCCCGACAATGAAGTTTTCCTCCACATCGCGCTGTCCCAGCTGCCCGACAAAGAGATCGACGCTTTCTTCGCGGCCCACTTGAACGACCGCCCGCTCCGTCTGGAATGGCACCGCGCCTTTCAATATCACGTCGAATACAAGCAGCCCGAACGCGATCTCCGTCCCCGCTACCGCGAGCTTGCCGCGCAAAATCCCGACGACGGCGCGGCCGCCTATCTCGCCGCCCGCATCGAACGCGATCCGACCGCCCGGCAGACCCTCCTCCGCCAATCCATTTCCGCCAAGCTCCCCTGCGCCTATGGACACAACAGCCTCGCCTACGAGGCGCTGACCTACGCCCGTTTTCCCGAAGCCCTCGCTCACTTGCGAGCCGCCGAAGCCGCCGGCCTCGACACCCTTTCGTTCAAACGGAACCAGACCGACGTCCTCCTCGCCAACGGCCTCGTCGACGAGGCGCTCCGAGAACTCCGCGCCGTGCGCGCGAAGGATCCGAACCCGTTCGCCACCACAAACCGGCCCTACCTGAACCTCGAGCTCAGCATCGCCTGCCAAGCGCATCCGGAGGACGCGGACTTGGAAGCCGCCCTCACCAAGCCCTACCTCGATTCGGTCAAAGCCGTGCTAACCCCGGAGCAACAAGCCGAAGTGGCGACCACCTTTGCCGCCCTCGCCGCCTACGCCCGCGGAGACGAGGACGGTTTCGCGTCTCGCGTCTCCGGCATGGACGACTTCCGCTTCGCGGTCGCCATCACCCGCGGCCGGGCGGACGACGCCGCGCAAACCCTGTCCGCAGGCTCCGAGGCGAAAGGCAGATCTTGGTTGCTCGTCTATCTCGCCGCACGCGAAACGGGGGACGCCTCGGCCGCCGAGCAAGCATTCGAAAAAGCGCTCGTCGCGTTCTCCGTGGAATCGAGCGAACACCGGGCCGTCGCCTCGCTCCTCCGGCAAGGCGAAGCCGACCCCGCCAAAATCTGCGCTGAGCTCCTTTCCTGCGACGAGAAGTGCGTGCTCGCCACCGCGCTCGGCCACCGTTTCCCGGACCATCGCGAAGCCTATCACGCATTGGCCGCGAAGCTGAACTTCCAACCTCTTTTCCCGTCCCGCTTTATTGCCCGGCAGTTGCGCCCAAGCACAGCCGCCGCAGTGGCAAATACGGGAATCTAAGCGCGTTGGCCGCCGCAGTCGGCATACCGGGCAACGCGTGCGGGGAACGCGCCGGCCGAGGAAAGCGAACACCATCCCGGCGCCAAACCGAGCACGCACTTGCGCCGCCGCGCTTCCTCGCTATGCGATTGGCGCTCTTTTCTTCCAACCATGAGCACCGAAACCACATCCGCCTCCAACCAAGCTCCCGCCCAGTCCTTCGAGTTCCAGGCCGAGATCAAGCAGCTCCTGGATATCGTCATCCACTCGCTCTACACCGAGAAGGAGATCTTCCTCCGCGAACTCGTCTCCAACGCGTCCGACGCCACGGAAAAACTCCGCCACCTCCAGCTCACCGAGAAGGCCGTCCATGACGCCGACCGGCCGCTCGAAATCACCGTCACCCCCGACGAAAAGGCCAAGACCCTCGTCATCGACGACGCCGGCCTCGGCATGACCGGCGAGGAACTCGTCAAATTCCTCGGCACCATCGCCCACTCCGGCTCGAAGAACTTCCTCAAGGCCCTTCAGGACGGCGGCCAGAAAAACTCCAACCTCATCGGCCAGTTCGGCGTCGGCTTCTACGCCGCGTTCATGGTCGCCACCAAGGTCGAGGTGTTCTCCAAGTCCTGGCAGGCCGACGCCCCCGCCCATGTCTGGACCTCCGAGGGAGCCGGCACCTACACCCTCGCACCCGCCCCCGAACACACTTCCCGCGGCACCAAGATCGTCCTCCACCTGAAGGACGACGCCGCCGAGTTCGCCGAAAAACACCGCGTCGAGGATATCCTCAAAAAATACAGCGCGTTCGTCTCCTTCCCGATCAAGCTCGAGGGCGAGCAGGTCAACAAGGTCCAGGCGCTCTGGCTCCGCTCGAAGAACGAGATCAAGGACGAGGAATACACCGAGTTCTACAAGTTCCAGGCCCACGCCTACGACGAACCCCGCCTGCGCCTGCACTTCACCGCCGACGCCCCGCTCCAGATCGCGTCGCTTCTCTTCGTCCCGAAGGAGAACCCGGAAAAGTTCGGCATGCAGCGCGCCGAACCCGCCGTCTCGCTCTACTGCCGCAAGGTCCTGATCGACGCCCGCCCGAAGGACCTCCTCCCCGAGTGGCTCCGCTTCCTCAAGGGCGTCGTCGATAGCGAGGACCTCCCGCTCAACATCTCCCGCGAGACGATGCAGGACAAAGCCCTGCTCGAAAAAATCGGCAAGGCCGTCGCCTCCCGCTTCCTCAAGTTCCTCGCCGACGAGGCCAAGACCCGCCCCGAGGGCTACGACGAGTTCTTCAAGGAGTTCGGCATCTTCCTCAAGGAAGGCGCCGCCCTCGACTGGACGCACAAGGACGCGCTCGTGAAGTTGCTCCGCTTCGAATCCACCTTCACCGAGGCCGGCAAGACCACCTCGCTCGCCGACTACGTCTCGCGCATCAAGGACGGCCAGACCGAGATCTACTACCTCGTCGGCCCCAGCCGCGCCGCCATCGAGTCCGGCCCCTACCTCGAAGGCATGAAGGCCCGCGGTCTCGAGGTGCTTTTCTGCACCGAGGCGGTCGACGAATACGTGATGAACAACGTCCGCGAGCACGACGGCAAGAAGCTCGTCGCCGCCGACAGCCCCGACGCGAAGCTCCCCGACGCCCCCAAGCCGCCCTCCGCCGAAGGCGACCTCAGCGACGATCAGGTCAAGTCGCTCGCCGAGTGGCTCAAGACCACGCTCGGCGACCGCGTCACCGAGGTGAAGGCCTCCGACCGCCTCGTCGACTCCCCCGCCCTCGCGATCAGCGCCGACCGCATGATGACGCCCCAGATGCGCCGCATGATGAAGGCCCTCAAGAAGGACGCGCCCGACGAGCCCGTGAAGGTGTCGCTCGAGCTCAATCCCCGCCACGCCGTCATCAAGCGCCTCCACGGTATCCGCGAGACGAATACCGAGCGCGCCACCCTCGTGGCCGAGCAGATCCTCGACAACGCCCTGATCGCCGCCGGCCTCTTCGAGGACCCGAGCAAGATGGTCGCCCGCCTCTACAAGCTGCTCGAGCAAGCCTGACCCTTGGGAAGCGCGGCCGTCGGCGGCCGCGCCCTCTTGTTCGCTCCCCGGCCGCGCCCGTCCCGGCGCGGCTTTTTCGCGCATTGCCCCGCACATGCCGCATCCGCTCCTCCCCCGGGCTCAAATGCGACCTCGACCACGCACCCAAGCTCAACTAGCCACACCCTCCATCCGGCTTGGAGCCCTTTCGTTTTCCGCTGAAGGCGTGCCAACGCCGGATTGAAGTCGGACAATTCACCCAATCATGAGCAAAGCACCGCAGGGTCCCAACGCCGCCTGGCTCGCCGATTTCACCCCGGCGGAAGAGCCTCTGCCGGCTCCCCAGGCGGCGATGCTCGCCAAGATCAAGAAGCAGTTCCCCAAGGCCAAGGCCGGCAAGCGCACGAGCCGAAACGGCGTGCTCCACTGGTATTTGATCGACCCTCAGCTCGGCCCGATGGCCGGTCCGCTACAATGAGCCATCATCGCGTTATCGGACGAACAACAACGGGGAGTCCTGAACCGCTAAGTTTCGCTAACTGCCGCTAAATCAATCGTCTTCGCAGGCTGCTAAAACTCCACAGCCTCGTCACGGCCGGGGTGACGAAAGTAATGCGAAGCTCCGAGGTTTTAGATTCTGATTTAGCGATCATTAGCGTTTTTTAGCGGTTATGAGTCGCCCCGTGATCTAAATCCCCGCCGCCGCGCGAATATCCGACTCGAATCTCGCCACCACCGCGGACCAGGTCAGCCCGGCCGCCGTCGTGCGCGCGGCGGTCCGGATTTCCGGCCAGCGCGGTCTCTCCGCGAGCGCCCTCGCCGCGGCCGCGTGAAAGGCCTTCGCGTCGCCATACGCCGCCGCGAAGCCGTTGCGCCCCTCCCGCACATGCTCCCGCGTCGCGGCGTAGTCGTAGGCGACCGTCACGAGTCCGCTCGCGAGAGCCTCCGTCACCACGTTGCCAAAGGTCTCGGTCACGCTGGGAAACAGGAACAGGTCCCCCGAGGCGTAGTGCGCCGCGAGCTCCGCTCCGCGTCGCATGCCCGCGTAGTGGAAATCCGGATGCGCCTTCCGCAGGGCCTCCTTCGCCGGCCCGTCGCCCACGAGCACGAAACGCAGCCGCGGCTCGCGCTCGCGCAGGCGCAGAAACGCCTCGACCGCCAGCCCGAGGTTTTTCTCCGCCGCGATCCGCCCGACATACACCGCCACGGGATCGTCGGGCCCCGCGCCCCAGCCGGCCCGCAGCGCCCCGTCGCGCCGCGCGGGGTCGAAGAGCGCCGTGTCGACGCCGCGAGCCATCACGCCCAGCCCGCGAAAACGCTCCGCCGCGAGCTGCGAAACCATCTGCCGCGTCGGCGCCAGCGTGCAGCGCGTCCGGTTGTGGAACCACCGCAGATAGGCCAGTGTCGCGTCGCGCAGCGCGGCCACGCCGTAGTGGCCGCCGTAGGCGTGGAAGTTGGTGTGAAAGCTCGAGGTCGTCGGCAGACGAAGCCGCCCCGCGGCGGCGAGCGACGCCAGCCCGAGCGGGCCTTCCGTCGCCACGTGCACGATGTCGGGCCGCCACTTGCGCCACCGCATTTCCAACCGCTGCACGACCGGCAACCCGATGCGCAACGAGTCGTAGAACGGGATGGCCATGCCCGGCACCACAAAGTCCTCCGCGAGGCCTGACACCGTCTCGTGCTTTTGGCGCGGACGGACCACCTCGACTTCGGTCCCGCGCGCACGCAGTCCATTGACGAGCCGGCTCAAGGTCATCGCCACCCCGTTGACCTCGGGCGGATAAGTCTCGGTGACAAGGGCGAGTTTCACCGTGCCGGCCCTTCCGGTTGGAGGGGCGACGTCCCCGTCGCCCGCGCCCGCGTCCGGCCGCCGTCGAGCATCGCCCGCTCGCGGACGGCGGGAACGCCGTCCCTCCAAAAGCAGCCCGGCGTTCGACGGCCCATGCGCATCACTCGATGCCGAGTTGCTTACGCCCCGCCTCGGAAATCATCTGGGGCGTCCACTGCGGGTCCCAGACGATGAAGACCTTCGCTTCCTTCACGCCCGGAAGCGCAGCCACCCGCTGGCGGGCATCCTCGGCGATGACCGGCCCCATCCCGCAACCAGGAGCGGTCAGGGTCATCTTCACCTCCACCTTGCGCTCGCCCGCGCCGAGTTCCTCGACGTCGAGGTCGTAGATCAAACCAAGGTCGACGATGTTAACCGGAATCTCCGGATCGAAGCAGCCCTTGAGCGCCTCCCACACGGCGGCCTCCGAAAACTCGCCGGCCGCCACTGCGCCCGCGCCCGCTTCACGGTCGAGTTTCTCCAAATCCAGACCCGCGATCGCGGCGGCGTGCTCGCGGGCGATGCGGAAAAGCCCGTGATCGGTGCGCACCGTGACGTTTCCACCGAGCGTCTGCACGATGTGGACGCCCTCGCCGGCCTGCAACGTCGCGGGAGTGCCGGCGGGAATAACCGTGGCGGGAACGTCTTCGAGAAGTCGGGTGGTGCTCATGTTGCGGCCAAAGCCAGCCTATCGCACGCGCAGGTCAAGCGGCAGGCGCGCATAAACGCCGCGCGGATCGTTGTAACGTCCGAGTTGCTCCACCTGCGCCTCCGCCGCGCGCACCGCGACCCCGAGCGGGCCTCGCAGGGAAACACCCACGCGCGTTTCGGGGCTGATGCGGTCGTCGAAAAGCTCGGCCAGGGCCTCCGCCAGGGGACGCGTGCCGGGGTATTCATAAATCGCCGGCTCCCCTTCGATCTTCGCGAGCGAAGCCGCATGCGCGATCGCCTCGGACAAGCCGCCGATCTCGTCGGCGAGTTTGAGCTGCACGGCTTGGTCGCCCGACCAAACGCGCCCTTGGGCGATGCGATCCACCTCCGTTTTTTCGAGTCCGCGGCCCTCGGAAACCCGAAGGAGAAACTCGTCGTAGGTTCGATCCACCAGGCGCTGGAACACGGCGAGTTCGGAGGAGGTCTTTGGACGCGCCGCGGTCAGCAGGCCCGCCTTTTCGCCCGTCTGCACCCGATCCCAGGTGAGGCCGACCGTCTCGCCCAGTTTTTGTATGTCGAACTGCACGCCAAAAACTCCGATGGAGCCGGTCACCGTGGTGGGCGTGGCAAAGATCTTTTCGCCGAACGCCGAGATCCAGTAACCGCCCGAGGCCGCATAGCTGCCCATCGAAACCACGACCGGCTTCACTTCGCGCAGGAGCCGCAGTTCTCGCAGCATCTCCTCGGACGCGCCGGCGGAACCGCCGGGGCTGTTCACGCGCAACACGACCGCCGCGATCGTGTCATCCTCGCGCAACGTGCGCAACTCGCGCGCATAGGCCGCCCCGCCAATCTCTCCCTCGGCGCCCTCGCCGTCGACAATTTCCCCTTCGGCATACACCACCGCCACCTTCGTGTCGCCCTTCACCTCGTCGACCTGTTTCAAGTAATCCGCGAAGGCGACCTGTTTGAAAGGCTCGCCCATTTCGGTTCCCGTCTCGGTGCGCAGCTGCTCGATGATCTGATCGCGATAACCCAGCGCGGTCACGAGCCCGGCCTTCTGCGCCGACTCGGCCGAGATCAGTCCCTCTGCGTCGACCAGCGCCTGCAAATCCTCCGCCGACAAACCGCGCGCGGCGGCGATGTCGCGGCGAATAACCGACCAGAGATCGCCGAGCAGCACGGTGAGCTGCTCGCGGTTTTCCGGGCTCAGGTCGCGGCGGACGAACGGTTCGATCGCACCCTTGTATTTGCCGGAGCGAGTCACCTGAACGCCCACGCCCCATTTTTCAAAGGCGCCACCATAGAACATCGGCTCGCTCGAGAGCCCCGGCATCACGACAAGGCCGAAGGGATTCAGCATGATCTCCCCGGATACCGAGGCGAGATACAGCTCGTGCGTGCCGACCTCGTCGAAGTAGGCCTTCACCGGCTTGCCCGCCGCGCGCACTTCGGCCAACGCGGACCGCAGCTCCGACAGCGCGGCGAAACCCGTGCCGTAACCGTCGGGCATGAACATGCCGGTTATGAAAACTCCCCGGATGCGATCATCCTTGGCCGCGTGACGCAGCCCGCGGACCGCTTTGCGCAACGACAGGATTTCCGGTGCGTCGCCCGCGAGAATCGACGCGAAGCCGCCCGCTTCGACCAACGGGGGCGCATCGGTAAGATTGGTGCCGTCAAGATTCAGCACCAAATAGGATCCCTGCTCGAAACGCGTGACCTGCGTCTCCTCTCCCATCGATGCCAAGAGGGCAAAACCGCCGAAGACGAGGATCACGGAAACCACCGCGAACGCGAAAAGGGCGAGCAAGGTGCCGATGAATGAGGCGAAAAACGCTTTCATGAAAAAAGTCCGCCCACGCTACGCGCCCCGCCCCATGCGGCGAGCCCTCATTGAAATAGCTTCGCGCCCTCCCTCCGCGCTTTGCACGCGAGCTGCTTCACGCTTCATTCACCCAAGTCATGGACCAGCCCTCTCTTCTCACGACCCACCGCAAGGCGCTCACGATCAATCTCGATGACACGAAATACGGGACCTTCGCCGAGATCGGAGCCGGCCAGGAGGTGGCCCGCGTGTTTTTCCAGGCCGGCGGCGCCGCCGGCACCATCGCCAAGTCGATGTCGGCCTACGACATGACCTTCAGCGACGCCATCTACGGCAAGGCCCCGCGCTACGTCTCGCGCGAACGCATGCACACCATGCTCGACCACGAGTATGAGCTGCTCGTCACCCGCCTCGGCGAGAAACGCGGCGCCACCACCAAGTTTTTCGTCTTCGCCGACACCGTCGCCGCCAAGTCCTACAAGGGGAACAACGAGTGCCACGGCTGGATGGGCATCCGCTTCCAGTCCGAGCCCGGCTCCGAGCCGAGCGACGTCGTCCTCCACGTGCGCATGTGGGACAAGGACAACCTCCGCCAGCAGGAGGCCATCGGCATCGTCGGCACCAACCTCATCTACGCCGCGCTCTACCTGCGCGACGACTTGGAGAAATTCATCGCCTCCCTCGCCGACAACGTCGGCTCCGACCGCATCGAGGTCGACATGCTCAAGTTCTCCGGCCCGGCCTTTCCGGGGGTCGACAACCGCATCATGTCGCTCCACCTCGTGCGCCACGGCCTGACCAACGCAGTGATGTTCGGCCCGGGCGGCGAGGTGATCCAACCCTCGGAGGTGCTTTACAAGAAAGCCATTCTCGTCGAGCGCGGCAGCTTCCGGCCCGTCACCCACGTCAACGTCGACATGCTCAACTGCGCCACCGCGCAGTTCATGCAGGAGCCGAACGTCCAGGGGAAGGAGATGGTCGTGCTGATGGAGATCACGATGAACAACCTGCTCGCCGGAGGCGTCCTGGACTCCCCCGACTTCCTCGCGAGGGTCGACCTGCTCGGCGACATCGGCTGCACCGTATTGATTTCCAACTACAGCGAATACTACCGACTTACCACCTACTTCCGCCGCTACACGAAGGAGATGATCGGCGTGACCATGGGCATCAACAACCTCCTCGAGATCTTCAACGAGAAGTATTACGAGCACCTCGAGGGCGGCATCCTGGAGAATTTCGGCCGTCTCTTCCGCCACAGCGTGCGCCTCTACATCTACCCGATGCAGCAGGCCGCCTATGAACGCTACCTCGCCACCGGCCACCCGGCCACGACCTCGCCCTTCGCGCCGCCCCCGCCCGCACCCTCGCCGTTCGCAAAGGACGTGCTCATCACCGCGCGCAACGTCCAGGTCGCCCCGCACCTGCGCAATCTCTACGAGCATCTGCTCGAGAACCACTACCTCGAGTGCATCATCGGCTTTGATCGCGAAATCCTCGGCATCTTCTCTCGCGACGTCCTCGAACGCATCCGCGCCAAGGACGGGAGCTGGGAAAAAATGGTCCCCGCCCCCGTCGCCA
>CAMLQS010000183.1 GCA_946482165.1 uncultured Verrucomicrobiota bacterium
CGGCGGCGCCGCTCCACTTGAGCTTGGCGCGGACGATGGCGAAGTGGCTGTGGTCGCGGCGCTGGATGAGGCGCAGGCGCGGCGCTCCGAGGGTGATCTCGATGGTTTCGGAGAAGGCGGGAGTCGGGAGCGCGCGGCCGTCGGTGGCGAGGACGAGGCCGTCGCTGGCCTCGGAGACGTTGCGGACCCGGAGACGGACGCCGGCGCGGAAGATGATGGCGCGGTTGCTCAGCGTGTGCGGGCAGATGGGAGTCATCGCCAGCACCTCGGCGCCGGGGTGGATGAGCGGGCCGCCGGCGGAGAGATTGTAGGCGGTGGAGCCGGTGGGGGTGCTGAAGATGAGCCCGTCGCAGAGATAGTCGGTGACGAGTTCGTCGTCCGCGTAGACTTCCAGGCGGACGAGCCGGGAGTTGGCGGCGTCCTTGATGAGAAGATCGTTGAGGGCGAGCACCGGCGGGGCGTCGCCGACGCGGCAGGCGAGGAGGGCGCGCTCGCTGGTGGTGAAGTCGCCGGAGAGGAGGGCGGGCAGGCAGTCGCGGGCCTCGTCGGCGGTGAACGGGGTGAGGAAGCCGAGCGTGCCGCGGTTGACCCCGATGAGCGGGATGCCGGCCAGGGCGGCGGCGGGCGCGGCTCCGAGGAGGGTGCCGTCCCCTCCGATCACGCAGCATGCGTCGACATCGCGGAAGAGTTCCACCGGCGTGGGGAAGGCGAGGCTCAGGCTCGTTTCGACCCCGTGGGCGTGGGCGACGGCGACGAGATCCTCGGCGAGCGCGCAGGCGCCGGGTTTCTGCGCGTTGACCACGAAGGCGAGGCGGCGGATGGGCATCATCGTCGGGGACGATGAAATGACCAATGACCTCTAGCAACCGCAGGTTGCTGGTTTGACATGTCCAATGACCAATGACCGATGTCCAACGACCGATGAAGGCGGCGGCGGGCGTGCAAGGCGGGCCGCTGCGCAGCGGGCTCAGGCGATTTTCTCGAGGCCGAGGAGAAACTCGCGGTTGCCGTCGGTGCCGGTGATGGGGCTGTCCATGGTGCCGACGAGGATGGAGCCGGGGAGCTCCGAGAGGGCGAAGGCGCGGATCTCGGCGAGCACGCGGTCCTGCACGGCGGGGTCGCGGATGACGCCCTGGCCTTTGTCGACCTCGGCCTTGCCGGCTTCGAATTGCGGTTTCACGAGCGCGACGAGCGTTCCGCCGGGGCGAAGCACGGGCCAGACGGCGGGCAGGATGTGGCGAAGCGAGATAAACGAGAGGTCCATCACGACGGCGTCGTAGTGCGGACGCGGAAGGATGGAGGGGTCGAGATGGCGGGCGTTGACCTGTTCGAGATTGGTGACGCGCGGATCCGCGAGGAGCTTGCCATGGAGCTGGGCGCGGCCGACGTCGACGCAGGTGGCGGAGGCGGCGCCGGCCTGGAGGGCGCAATCGGTGAAGCCGCCCGTGGAGGCGCCGACGTCGAGCACGTGGGCCCCGCGTAAATCCAAGGGGAAGCGCTCGAGCCAGCCTTGGAGCTTTTCGCCCCCGCGGGAGACGAAGCGGCTGGTTTCGGCGAGGGCGACGGGGAAGTCGGCGGCGTATTCCTTGCCGGGCTTGTCGAGGCGTTCGGTGCCGGAGCGCACGAGGCCGGCCATGATGTAGGCCTTGGCTTTGGCGCGGGTGGGCGCGAGGCCGCGGGCGACGAGGAGTTCGTCGAGGCGGAGCTTTTTTGGCGAGGGCGAGGACACGCGGCGGAAGGAGAGCGCCGGAGAGGAGGGCGCGGCAAAAGAAAACCAAACGAACCGTGCGGCGAGATGTGAGCCGAAGGCGCTCGCAACGTTTGACAATAAGTTGTCCGGGCGAAGCCTGCGTATCTCCCCTCCGAGGATTTTCCGCCTCTTTTCGTCCCATCCCCCATGCGCTGGTCCGTCTTTGTCCAACCGGAATCCACCGAAGTCGTCTGGCAGGTTTGCCTGCTTGGCGGGTGGATGAGCGCCGCGGTTTTTTGCGCGCGGTGGAGCGGTTTGGGCGAACGCCGGCGGCCGTGGGCGAACGTGTTGAGTCTTGTGGCGGGTCCGATCGGCTGGGGCGCGCACCTTTTGCCGCATGCGTGGGCGCGCTGGGCGGGTGGCCGCGGCGCCGAGGGGAACACGGAGGGCTACGAGCGGATAGCGCACAACATTCTGACCGCCGCGCTGGAAAAGGGCGCGAGCGACGTTCACATCGAGGCCCAGGAAAAGGGTTATTCGGTGCGCTTTCGCCAGGTGGGATTCATGCGCGAGCATCTGAAGTTGAACCGTCGCGGCGGCGAGATGCTGGTGGCGGTTTTCAAGGTGTTCGCGGATCTGAACACGGCGGAGAAGCAGCATTTGCAGGACGGGCGCTTCCGTTGGACCGATCCGAAGTCGGGCCACGTGCTCGACGTGCGCATTTCGACCTCGCCGGCCTTGAGCGGGGAAAAAGTCGCGCTGCGTCTGCTGAATCGGCCGGCGGTGATGCTGCGCCTGGACAAGATCGGCATGTCGCCGGAGAGCTGCGAGGCGATCCGGCGCAATCTCCGGCAACCCGAGGGCTTGGTGCTCGTCGCGGGGCCCACCGGTTCGGGCAAGACCTCCACGTCCTACGCGTTGTTGCAGGAAGTTTCGGGCCCCTCGGTCAACACGGTGACGATCGAGGACCCGGTGGAATACGCGCTGCCGCACGCCACGCAGATCGGGATCAATCCCAAGATGGGCGTGACCTTTGAATCGAGTCTTCGGACGGTGCTGCGCCAGGACCCGAACGTGATTTTTATCGGCGAGATGCGCGACCCGGAGTCGTTCAAGATCGGCGTGCGCGCGGCGATGAGCGGGCACCTCGTGATCAGCACGATGCATGCGCGCGACACGGTGAGCGCGATGACGGCGCTGCGAAATCTCGATCTGGACAGGCAGGTGTTGTCGGCGGCGGTGCGGATGTTGATCTCGCAGCGGCTCGTGCGTGAGCTTTGCCCGTCCTGCCGGGTGTGGGCGGCGCCCGACGCGGACGCGCGCGATTTCTTCACCCAGTATGCTGGGAAGCAGCCGCTGCCCGCGCGGGTGGCGCAGCCCTCCACGGCGGGCTGTCCCCATTGCCAGCAAGGCTTCGTCGGCCGCACGGGCGTGTTCGAGGTGCTGCGGATCGACGGGTTGGCGCGCAAGTGGATCTCGGACGGGGATCCGGAGATCCGCCTGCGCGAGGTGTTGCGCGAAAACGGCTTCATCTCGATGCGCGAGCACGCGTGCATGAAAATGGCGGCGGGCGAGGTGTGGATCGACGACGCGGTGCGCGCGCTCGGATTGCAGGAAGGATGACCGGCGGCCGCGCGAAGTTTTTCCGGCGATGAGCTACCTTACGGATTTCACTGTTCTCTGTCTGACCGCGGGCCTGATTTTCGGCGGCGCGGCGCTCGGCCAGCGAGTGGGCGCGGTGGCGGCGTGCTGGGGCGCGGGCGGGGCCTGGCTGGCCTTGCGCTTCGCGGATCGGATGTGGCGCCCGGTGTTTACCGAAATGCGCGAAAGGGACGCGGCGCTGGATTTCGAATTCTGGCTGCCGGTCTCCTTCGTGCTTCTGTTCGGCGGGATGCTGGCCGGGGTCGTCGCGTGGATCGCCGCGGTGAAGCCGCGTCCCAACGAGTTCGTGTTGCCGCAAAAGGCGGGCGAGGTGCTGGCCCTGCTGGCCGGCGGTGCGGCGGGGGCGCTGATGTTGCTCGCGCTTATCCAGTCGCAAGTGATGTCGGCGAGCGTGCGGAAGCGCATGCCGCAGGCGGTGGAGTGGGCGCGTCCGGTATTGAGCGCGTTGGGGCAGGAACGCCTCGAGTCGCCGAACGCCTCTCCGGGCGCGCCGGCGGTGGCGCCGCGGTGAAGAAGCGCCTTCCGGCGAGATTACAGGACCTCCCTACAGAGCGCCGAAAGCCGCGAGAAAGGCGCGGGCGATGATCATGCAGCCGGCGGGTTGCGGGTGGATGCGGTCCCAGGCGAGCGCCATCGGATGGATGTGGGCGGTGACGGCGTCGAAAGCCGACTGCGTGTCGACAAAGGTGGCGCCGTGCCTGGTCGCGAGACGGCGGATGATGGCGCCGTAGGCATCCATGCGAGCGCGCATGGGGTCGGCGCGGTTGGCCTCGATGAAAAAAGGCGTGGCGAGAACGAGGCGCGACGGCGAGGCGAGGGCGGGAAGCGTGCGTCGGACGAGCTCGTCCAAGGTTTGCTCGTATTCGTCGGGGAGCACGTGGGTTTCGGTGCGCAGCGGGGTGTCGAACTGACGCCAGACATCGTTGATGCCGATCATGATCGCGACGGTGTCGGGCTTGGGATCGAGCACATCGGCCTGCCAGCGCGCGGCGAGATCGCGGACGGTGTTTCCGGAGGTGCCGCGGTTGAGGACGCGGATGCGATCCTGCGGGCGCGTGGCGAGGAGCCACGACTCGACGAGGGAAACGTAGCCGCGTCCGAGCCCCGCGGTTCCCCAAGGGGCTGGCTCGCCCATGGGCTCGCGGTTGGCGTCGGTGATGGAGTCGCCGATAAAGAGCAGGCTGGAGTTGGCGGGAAGGAGCATGGCTGTCGAAGGGACGTGCGGGGTGGATCAGGAGAGTTTTTGGCGGGCGGGCGACCAGCAGGTGGTGCGGCCGCCGATGGTGGCGCGTTCGAGCGGTTTCTTGGTGCGCGGGCAAAGGCCGCCGTCTTCCCAGCGATGCTGGAAGAGCCAGCTTTTCGGCGGATCGGGCCACTCGGGCGTGTCGGCCTCGCCGATCAGGCGCAGGGCTTGCGTGGCGACCCAGACGGTTTCGGCGTGAAGCTTTTTGATCTCCGCGGGGGAGAGCTCGCCGCAGCGGCGGGCGGGGTGGATGGCGGCGCGCCAGAGGATCTCGTCGGCCATCCAGTTGCCGATGCCGGGAAACTGTTCCTGCATCAGGAGGACGGCCTTGATCGGGGCGCGGGCGCGGCGTCGCAAAAAATCGGATACGGCGGAGACGGTGAAATCGGGCGAGGTGACGGCGGGGGCGATCTGCGCCCACCACTCCGGCGCGTCGTGGCCCTCGTGGAACAGCACGAGGCCGAACATGCGAAAATCGGAAAACACGAGCGACTGGCCCGCGGCGGGCTGGTCGAGGATCAGGTGGTCGGGCTTGGTGTCGGGCAGGCCGGCGGGACGGACGAGGAGTTCGCCGGTCATGCCGAGGTGAAGGCCCAGCCAGAGGGGCGTGCGCGCGGCGTCGGCGGCGGTAAAGCGGAAGAGCATTTGCTTCGCGGCCGCGGCCGAGGAATCGAGACGGGCTCCGGCGAGGCGTGCTGCAAGGACGGCCGTGTCGCAACCGCGCAGGACGCGGGAACGAGGATGCAGGCGCACGGTGGCTACGATGTGGCCGAGGCCGGGGTTCCAGCGGCGGCGGATGTATTCGACTTCGGCGAGTTCGGGCATGGGGAGGGGGGGAAGCGCCTAAGTGGCCGATTTCTAGGCGATCTCCCAGGCGTAGGGGTGCGAGCTGAGGAGTTTGTGGCCGGTGTCGGTGAGCCAGGCGACGTCCTCGATGCGGCAGCCGCCGAGTCCGGGGTAGTAGAGGCCGGGCTCGACGGTGACGACGGCGCCGGACTTGAGCGGGGCGTTGACCGCGGAGCTGACGCGCGGCGCCTCGTGGACGGTGAGGCCGAGGCCGTGTCCGGTCCCGTGGAAAAAGCCGACCGAGCCCTTCGGGGTGGTTTTGGTTTCGTAACCGCGCGCGCTGAAAACATTCACGCACTCGGCATGCACGGCCGAGGAGATGGCGCCGCCGCGCAGGGCCTTGCGCGCGGCTTTTTGCGCGGTGGCCACGGCATCCACGAGGGCGCGTTGTTCGGCGGACGCGCGGCCCTTGAGGTAGGTGCGCGTCATGTCCCCGTGGTAGCCGGTGGCCGCGTGGCGCGGGAAGATGTCGATGATGATGAGCTCGTGCGGACGCAGCGGGCCGGAGCCTCGGCAGTGCGGGTCGCAGGCCTGGTCGCCGCCGGCGACGATGGTGTCGAGGGCGAGACCTCCGGCTTCGAGGCAGGCGATCTCGATGGCGAGGCGGACGCGTTCGGACGTGAGCGGTTTGCCGTCGAGAAGGAGTTTGCGGCCGACGATGCGAGCGCGACCCAGGAGGGCTTCGGCGGCGGAGAAGCCCGCGGCGGCGACGCGATTGCCGGCGCGGATGGCGGCGGCCTCGCGGGCGGTCTTGATCTCGCGTTCGGGCAGCACGGCGCCGCTGGCGACGGTGACGTCGAGGTGGCGGGCGCGCAGACCTTCGAGCAAGCCGGCGGGGAAGTCCTCGGGGACGACGAAGCGGGCGATGCGGAGCCTGCCTGCGAGGAGGGCGACGATGTCGGCCGGACCGGGACGGGCGTCGGGGCGGGCCTTGCGCGCGTCGGCGTGGAGCGGTTCGAGCGGGAGGATCTCATCGAAGGCCGACTCCTTGAGGCCGCGGCCGAATTCGAGGGCGTTGAGCACGGCGACGGAGCGGTCGCGGTGGCGAATGGCGATGAAGGGGTCGTGGCACTCGAAGCGACCGAGATAGAGCAGATCGCGGCTCGACGACGTGTCGGCGTAGAAAAGGAGCGCAGGCGGGGCCGGTTTGGCGGACATGGCTGCAACAAGATGCATGCGGCGTCGAAATGGAAGAGGAGTTGTGCAGGCCGGCGGAGAGTCTTAGGAGCCGGTTATGGAAATTCATCGGATTATCCGGGTAGGCGCGATGTTGGCTCTGCTGGTCATGGCCGGTTGCGCAAAGGGAGGGGAAGCCGGCGCGTCGCGCGTGGATGTGAAGGAGGCGAAGGTGGCGGCGGGAGCGGAAGCCAAGGGAGCGGAGGCTTATTTCCCTCTTACGGTGGGGGACAAGGCGTTGCGGGTGCAGATCGTGGTGACGCAAGACGAACAGCAGCGTGGTCTCATGGGCCGGCGCGATCTGGGGCCTGACGACGGCATGGTCTTTGTTTATCCGATGCCGCAGCAGATGAGTTTCTGGATGCGCAACACTCCGACGCCCTTGGACATCGGCTTCTTTACGCCGGATGGCGTGCTCGGCGAAATGCAAGCGATGTATCCGTTTGACGAGACGCCGGTGCGCTCGGCCGGCTCCGACTACACACTCGCTTTGGAGGTTAACCAAGGCTGGTTCGCAAAGCAGGGGCTCAAGCCCGGCGCGAAAGTGAATCTTTCGCAGCTGGCGGAGGCGCTGCGCGCGCGCGGCTTTCGGCCGGAGCGCTATTCGGTCAGGGCGGAGCAATAAACCGGCGTAGCTCCCGGCTCGCCGGGTGGAGCGGTTGACAGGGATGTCGCGGCGGGTTTCATCCGCGCTCCATGCAAAACCTCAACCTTGGCAGAACCTTGGGTGTTGCGATCGGCCTCGTGGCTTCCACCGCCATTTCCCCGGCGGACACGATCGAAACCAAGAACGGCGCCCGTCTCATCGGCACGGTCAAAACGGTGGACGGCGGCTCCATCGTGCTCGAAACGGACTACGCCGGCCCGATCACGATCAAGCAGGCGGAGGTCGTTAAACTCGAGATCGAAAAACCGCTCGTGATCCGGCTGGCCGGAGGGACGACGATGGAGGGAACCGTCACCGCGACGCCCGATGGCAAGCTCACGATCAAGGGCCAGGATGGGACGATCAGCACCACGGTCGACAAAGTCGCGACCACGTGGGCTCCCGGGAAAACCGACCCGGCGGTGCTTCAGCTGATGCGGAAGTGGCGATACGAGGCGTCCTTCGATATTTCGGGCAAGACGGGCAACAGCGAGCAACTCGGCTACGGCGGCGGCGCCAAGGCGACGCTGGCCGGTCCGCAGGACACCCTGGTGTTCTACACCGACTTCAGCTATCAACGCACGAACGGCGTGAAGTCCGAGGACAAGGCGCGCGTGGGTGTCGATTACTCCAGCTACCTCAGCAAGCGGGTCACTTGGTATTCCCGCGACGAAGGCGGCTACGACAACGTGAAGGACATCGACTTCTACAATGTCGCGGCGACGGGCTTCGGTTACGATTTCATCCAGAACATGCCGCAGCAGAAGCTCACGGGCCGCCTCGGTCTTTCGTATCGATACGAAGACTACGGCGCCCCCGGGACGGACGACGTGCGCAGCGCGGGTCTCGATCTCGGATTGGCGCACCACTATCGTTTCGAGAACGCGGTGATGAACAACGCCATCACCTATGTGCCGTCCTTCGCGGATTTCACGAACTACCGCGCGATCCACGACTCGAACCTGGAGTTTCCCCTTTCGGGCAGCTGGAAATTCCGCGTGGGCGTGAACAACGACTACACCAGCCAGCCGAGTTCGGGCGTCGAGAAGCTGGACACGACCTACTACGGCAAGTTCGTGCTGAACTGGCAGTGAACGGCCGGGCCCGGCGAGGACGCGTTTGCCCGCGTCGTCGGCCTGAGCCTAAAGGACGCCCGTCCGCGAGACTTCCGCGACGGGCGTTTTTGTGCCTTCATGGGTTTATGTCGCGGGTGAAGAAAAAGGATTTGTCCGGCGGGGGCGAGCGGCCTTGGCGCATTGCCGTATTTGGCGACACGCACGACCGGTTTCCGCCGGAATTGCCCGGGCGCATGGCCGAGGCGGACGAGATCTGGCATCTCGGCGACGTCTGCGAGCCGGCGACGCTCGTCGAGTTCGAGCTGCTCGGCCGGCCCTTGGTGGTCGTGCGCGGAAACAACGACTGGCTCGAGCGATGGCCGCTGACGCGGCGCTTGGAGCGATGCGGAAGGGTTTTTCACCTTGAGCACATCGCGCCGCGTCGTGCGTCGCCGGGAGCCGAATTTGTGTTGAGCGGGCACACGCATGTGCCGTCCGACAGATTGGACGCGATGGGAGTGCGGTGGTTGAATCCGGGTTGCATTTCGAGGCCTCGCGCCGTGGTGCGGAGTTTCGCGTGGTTGATGATCGCGCCGGACGGCTCCGTAGCTTGGGAGACGGTGGCACTGTGAGGGCGGTGCTGGAGTTGCTCGCGCCGATTTTTCTGCTCGTGGCGCTGGGCGCCGCCTTGCAACGCGGCGGTTTTTTCCGGCCGGGCGTGGTCCCGGGGCTGAATCGGCTCTGCTACTGGGTGGGCTTGCCGGCGTTGATTGTCGCGAGCTTGGCGCGAGGCGGCGAGGGCGCCGGCGGCGGGTGGGCGGCGTGGGGCGGGCGCGGACTCGGAGCGATGGCGGGCGCCACCTTGGCTGTTGCGGTGCTGGGATGGGCGACTTCCGGCGCGTTGGGGCTGCGTTGGGCGGAGCGAGGCACCTTCACCCAGGCGTTCTTCCGCGGTAATCTGGCCTTCGTCGGGTTGCCGATTCTGCTCAAGGCGCCCGGAGTCGACGCGGCTGCGGTGATGCTGCTTTTGGCGCCGATGATGGTGCTCTACAACGTGCTCGCGGTGGGGGCCTTGGTCGCCAGCCGCCATGGGCTTGGTTTCGCGACCTTGCGACCCTTGGCGGGCGAGTGGCTGCGAAACCCGATCATTTGGGCGAGTGCCATCGGGGGGCTCGCCTATGCGCAGGGTTGGGTGCTGCCCATGGCGGTGGGCGAGACGATGGGGCTTCTCGGAAAGATGTCGGTTCCGTTGGCTTTGGTGACGATAGGCGCGGTGCTGGCGGCGTTGCCGATCGGAGCTTGGCGTGGCGCGGCGTGGGCGACGGTTGCGGGCAAGGTCGTGCTATCTCCGTTGTTGGGATGCGGCCTGGCGGTCTGGCTTGGCATCGCGGGCGCGGACCGGTTGATGCTTTTGGTGGCGCTGGCGTGTCCGACGGCGGTGGTCTCCTACACGATGGCGGGGGCGATGGGAGGCGACGAGGCGCTGGCGGCGCAAGCGGTGGTTTTAAGCACCTTGGCTTCGGCGCCGGTGCTCGCGGTGATTCTCGCCTGCTGCACCTAG
>CAMLQS010000184.1 GCA_946482165.1 uncultured Verrucomicrobiota bacterium
ATCGTCTATCGGTTAGGACAGGAGATTCTCATTCTTCAAAGCGGGGTTCGATTCCCCGTGGGGGCACCAAAAAGGCTTCGGCCGGGACGATCCGTGTTCGCCGTCTTCCTCGACTGCCTCGATCCGCTTCGGCGAGGCCCCCTTCCCGCCACCCGCGCTTCACTCGAACGCACACCGGCGCGCCCCCAACCACGCACGTCGGCGCCTGCCTTTCCCGGCGGTTTCCTGTTCGCGTTTCCGTCGCCGTTTCTCGCTCGCACGAATTCCGGGAACCGCCCTCCTTCCTCGCCTGACTTTCCATCCATGTTCGCCGCGCCTCACTCCGCCGCCCGCACCCTCCGTCTCCTCGGCCTCGTCGCCTCGCTCGTTCTCGCCGTCTCCGCGCGCGCCGATTACAAGGGAGCCCTTGTCCTCGATGCCGCTTCGGGCGCCGTCCTCCACGAGGAGAACGCCGACGCGGTTTCTCCGCCGGCGAGCGTCACCAAGCTCATGACTTTTCTTGTGGTGCACGACGCCATTGCCGCCGGGCAGGTCCGCCTCGACACGCCGATCACCGCGACCGCCGCCGACCAGTCCATGGGCGGCACGCAGGTGAACCTGGCCGCTGGCGAAACCTTCCGCGTCGAAGAGTTGCTTTACGCGTTGATGGTCGAATCGGCCAACGACGCCGCCCACGCGCTCACCCAAATCGCAGGCGGCCGCGAGCCCTTCGTCAGCCGCATGAACGCGCGCGCAAAGGCGCTCGGTATGAAAAACACCGTTTTCCGTTCCCCGCACGGCCTTCCTCCCGACAACCGCAAAATCGCCGACGGAGACCTCACTTCACCCCGCGATCTCGCCCTTCTCGCACGCGAACTCGTGTCGAAAACCGACGTCCTCCGCTACAGCTCCGTCCGCGTCCGCCCCTTCGGCGCCGGCGTCCGCGCCGAGCCCCTTCCGATGCGTAATCACAACAAGCTGCTCGCCTCGGTCGATGGCTGCGACGGCCTCAAAACCGGCTACACCCGGTCCGCCGGCTTTTGCCTCGTCGCCACCGCGCAGCGCGGCGGCAAGCGCGTCATCGTCTCCGTCATGGGCAGCCCGGACGCCAAAACCCGAGACGCCCATGTGAAGCGCCTTATCGAAAGCGGCTTCGCCACGATCCCCGAAACCTCGATCTTCAGCGGCCCGCCCACCCCGGTGGCCCCCGTCTCCGTTCAAGCCATTCCCCTCCAGCCGGTGCAGCCCGGCTCAAATCCCGCCCCCGCCAACGACGCGCCGGCGGTGCAGTTCAAGCTGCCGGGCAAAAAATAACGCCTTCACGCGCTCGCCTTCGATTGATCCACCACCCGCCCCGCTCCACGCCGGGCGGGTATTTTTTTAGTGCGCGTGCCCGTGACCGTGCTCGATCAGCAACATCATCGCGCCGAGCAAGAGGAACACCGCCGCGAGCATGCCCGCCTCGAAACGCTCTACTTTTCGCAGATCGACGCGCGATAATCCGCGCAGCGTCATCCACGTAAAAATCGTCATGCCGCCCATCGTCCCGGCCGCCAGGATGCCGCTCAGCACAAAGAACCCCGTCCAGCCAAACTCGGCCCCCGAGAGGTAAACGGGTAAAAACGCCTCGCACGGCGAAAGGGTCAGCATCACCAGCAGTCCGCTGATCGCCGCCCAATCTCCGGTCTTCTTTTCCACCAGCGGGCTCTCGCGCAGCTCATGCTCCAAATGGCTCGTGTCCTTCTCATGCCCGCACGCCTCGCTCGGGTGATGATGGCCCCCGGGCAAATGGTGATGCCGCAATCCCGCCCCCCGCCACTGTTGCACGGCAAAATAAACGCCGACCACCAGCAGGATGGCTCCCGCGATCCAGCGGAACCATTCGCCAAAATGCTCGTCGGCCTCCCGCCCCAGCAAGGCCACGCCCAACCCAAGCAAAGACGTGATCGCGATGTGCCCCAGGCTGGCCACGGCGGCTACGCCCATGGTCTTGCGCTCGCGCCAACCCCGCGCCCGCGCCACCAGCACGAAAGGCAGCCAATGGGTCGGCAACGCCGCGTGGATGAACGCGACGGAGAATCCGGAGGCGGCGAGGGTCGCGAGGACGGTGATGTTCATTCTGGATGGAGAAGCGGGCCCGGCGAAACCGGGACGCGAATCGTTACCCATCGCGAACCCCGCCCCCGCTGTCGAGCCCTCGCACCCTAGCAAAGTCGTCAAGCGCCACCATCCCTGGACTCGCGCAGCCTCTTCGCTCTTGAAAAAATCAGGTTGGAGCCGCCCGCCTGGGACCGATTGGCTTCCTTCCCATGTCCGCCGCTCCCGATCTCGCCGCCGTCAGAAGCTACTTGCTCGATCTCCAGGACCGCATTTGCGCGGCCCTCGCGGAGGAAGACGGCCGCGAAACCTTCCGAACGGACGAATGGACCCGCGGCGAAGATTCCTCCGGCGCGCCCGGGCTTGGCGGGGGCGGCCGCACCCGCATCCTCGCGGAAGGAGCGGTCTTCGAAAAGGCCGGCGTGGCTTTCTCCCATGTCACCGGCGCGAACCTTCCGCCCAGCGCCACCGCCCACCGTCCCGAGCTAGCCGGCAAGCCCTGGGTCGCGATGGGCGTTTCGCTCGTGATCCACCCGCGCAATCCTCGCGTCCCCACCAGCCACGCCAACGTCCGGTTCTTCAGCACCCTCCCCCCTGCGGAGCCCGCCTCCGGCGGTAGCGGAACGGCGGAGCCGTTTCGTCCCGTCTGGTGGTTTGGCGGCGGCTTCGACCTCACGCCCTATTACGGCTACGAGGAGGATTGCGTCCACTGGCACCGAACCGCCCTCGAGGCCCTCGCCCCCTTCGGCGGCGAGTATTACCCGCGCTTCAAGAAGTGGTGCGACGACTACTTCTTTCTGAAGCACCGCGGCGAGCCCCGCGGCGTCGGCGGCGTCTTCTTCGACGACCTCAACGCCCTCGGATTTGAAAAATCCTTCGCCCTCCTCCGCGCGGTGGGCGACGCCTACGTGCCCGCCTACCGCCCGATCGTCGCGCGGCGAAAAAACGCCCCGACCGACGACGCCGAGCGCGATTGGCAGCTGTATCGACGCGGCCGTTACGTCGAGTTCAACCTCGTCTGGGACCGCGGAACGCTCTTCGGCCTCCAAAGCGGCGGACGCGCCGAAAGCATCCTCATGAGTCTCCCTCCGCTCGTTCGCTGGGACTACGGTCGCGCCCCCGCCCCCGGCACCGAGGAGCACCGCCTTCACGCCGATTTCCTCCGCCCCCGAGACTGGGCCTCGGAGGCCTGGGCGCCGTCTTCGAAATAACCCGGTGTTTTGCTGGCGCCCTGCGGGCAAGACGGAAGCCAAGCTGGGCCGGCGCTGACCTCGGCGGCACGGGCCCGCAGGCCCTCCTCCGCCTCGGTCGCCTTGGCCGAGTTTGATTTCCCGCTCACGAAACACCGGTCTATTTCGAAGACGGCGCCAAGGCCGTGTCTTGTAAATAACTCAGTCTGGCGGAGGCGGGAAACCGCGCTCGGCCAAGGCGCAAAAGTCGGAGGTGGGCCGGAGGGCCCATGCCGCCTTTCGCAACGCCGGCCCAGCGCAGTTTCCTGCTCTCCCCGTAGGGCTCACGCGACGGGCCGAGTTATTTACAAGACACGGCCTAACCCGACTTCAGGGATAAATCACCCGATCATGCGTTTTTTCATTGGTCATTGGTCATTGGTCATTGGTCATTTCGCGCGATGAAATCGCGCGACCGCTTCCTCGCCGCCCTCGCCTGCCAGCCCCTCGATCGCCCGCCGATCTGGGTGATGCGCCAGGCCGGCCGCTATCTGCCCGAATACCGCGCGCTCAAGGCGAAGTCGTCCTTCCTTGAGATGGTCAAGACCCCCGAGCTCGCCGCCGAGGTCACGCTCCAGCCGCTGCGCCGCTTCCCCGGGCTCGACGCCGCGATCCTCTTTTCCGACATCCTCGTCATCCCCGAGGCTCTCGGCCAGCCCTACGCCTTCCGCGACACCGGCGGCATCCAAATGGGCTACCGCCTCGAAACCCGCGCCCAGATCGACGCCCTGGCCCCACCCGACAGCGTCCCTGAAACGCTCTCCTACGTCGGCGCCGCGCTCCGCCTTCTGAAGCGGGAGGTCGCCACGACGGGCCACGCGTTGCTCGGCTTCGGCGGCTCCCCTTGGACGCTCGCCACCTACATGCTCGAAGGTGGCAGCTCCGAGGATTTCGCCCGCGCAAAGCTCCTCTTTTACACCGACCGCGCCGCCTTCGACGCCCTTCTCGAAAAACTCACCGCCGCCCTCGCCGCCTATTTTCGCATGCAGATCGAGGCCGGCGCCGACGCCATCCAGATCTTCGACAGCTGGGGCGGCATCCTCGCTGGCCCCGATTACGAGGCCGCCTCGCTTCAGTGGATTCGCCGCCTGGTCGCCGCGCTGCCCGCCGATTTCCCGGTGATCCTCTACGCCAAAGGCACCGCGCCGCACTTCGCCGCCCAAGCGGCTTCCGGCGTGCGCGCCATCAGCGTCGATTGGACCGCCGACCTCGCCGCGCTGCGCGCGACGCTGCCCGGGAATGTCGCCGTCCAGGGCAACCTCGACCCCGTGCTCATGACCACCACGCCCGAGATCGTCCGGACCCAGGCCGAGCGCCTCCTTGTCTCCATGCGCCGCGGACGCGGCCACATTTTCAACCTCGGCCACGGCATCACTCCCGACGCCAAAATCGAGTGCATGCAGGCATTGGTGGATACGGTCGTTTCCTTTCGCTGAATCGCCACCCCGGCCCCCACGCGACAAAACGCAACAAACGCCGCGACCGAAGCGCTCCGATCAGCCAAACTACCCGGATCACCGAAGTCGTCCCGTGAGTTCCCCCCGCGAACAATCCCTCCCCGTCGCCATCCTCGGGGCAGGCCTCACCGGCCTCGCCGCCGCCCGCCACCTCGCGCGCGCCGGGCGCAACGTCGTGGTTTTCGAAGCCGCTCCGCGTCCCGGAGGCGTTATCCAGAGCGACCGCGCCAACGATGGCTGGCTCGTGGAGTCCGGCCCGAATTCGCTCCAGGAAACGCCCGCCGTCGCCGCGCTCATTCGCGAACTCGGATTGGAGTCCGCGCGACAGGTCGCCGCTCCCGCCGCGAAAAACCGCTACATCCTTCGCGACGGCAAACTGCGGCCGCTGCCCCTTTCCCCGCCGGACTTTTTCCGTTCCGACGTCTTCTCGCCGCGGACGAAGTTTCGTGTTTTCCGCGAGGTTTTCCGTCGCCGCCAGCCCCGGCTCAACGACCTTCCGCTCGCGGACTTTTTCCGCGAGCACTTCGGGCGGGAGCTTCTCGACTACGCCCTCGATCCGTTCGTCTCCGGCATCTACGCGGGCGACGCCGCCAAGCTCTCCGCGCGCCATTCCTTCCCCACTCTCTGGAAAGCGGAGCACGAACACGGCTCGCTGATCCGCGCACAAATAAAATCCGCCAAGGCGAAGCGGGTCCGCGGCGAGCCCTCGGGCCCGCCTCCGATCATCAGCTTCGCGGAGGGACTCGCCACGCTGCCGCGCGCGCTCGCCGCGACGCTTCCGCCCGGAGCGCTCCGACTCGACGTCCGCGTCTCGCAGATCAGTCCCTCGCGAGACGGCTGGATCATCGACGCCTCGCCGACCGAACGCTTCTCCCGCGTCATCCTCGCCCTGCCGGCTCCCGCCCTGGCGCGCCTCACCATCGGCTCGCCCGGCGCGCAAAGCTCGCTGGCCTCGCTTGATCACCTCGAACATCCCGCGGTCGCGTCGCTGTTCCTTGGATTTCGCCGTGAACAAGTCGCCCATCCGCTCGATGGCTTCGGCGTGCTCTTCCCCTCCGCGGAAAAGCGTTCGTTGCTCGGCGTCCTCTTCAATTCCACGCTTTTCCCCGGACGCGCGCCGGCGGGGCACGTCGCCCTCACCGTGATGGTCGGAGGCGCTCGCCACGGCGAACTCGCCCGCCGGCCGCTCGAAGAACAACTGCCTGTCGTGCTGCGCGAGCTCTCCGAGATTCTCGGCGTGAGCGGCGCCCCTGTTTTCGCCCGGCGCACGTTCTGGCCCCGTGCGATTCCGCAGTATCAGCTCAATCATGACGCACATCTCGAAGTGATCGCCGCCGCCGAGCAGCGCCACGCCGGCCTGTTCATCGGCGGCCCCGTCCGCGACGGAATAGGCCTTCCCGCCTGCCTCGCCGCCGGCGAGCGCCTCGGCCTCGCCGCGCGGGCCTAAAAAAGCGCCACGCCTGCCGACGTGGCGCCGTAGCGGGAATAACCTGGTCCGAAACGGCCCTAGAAACGGATTTCCGCGCCGAGCTCGATCACGTGCGTGTCGTTGTCCCTCAGGCGCGCGCCGGCGAAATATTCGAGCGTATCCACGTAAACGTAGCGATAGCCCGCGGTGAGCGAAACCGTGTCGGTGAGCGAATAGCCCAGACGCGCGATTCCCGAAGCGATCCACACGGTATCATCATCGTCGGCCCTGAATCCGGGCACGTTGATTTCGAAGTTCGTCACCGCAATGCCGGTGTTGGCGCCAAGCGCGAGGCTCAGCTTGTTTCCGAGATCCAAGGTATAAAAATAACCGGCGGTGACAGGGATGATTTCCAAGTTGAACTCCGCCCCTCCGCCAAAGGAACGACTGAGCTCCACGCGACCCGTCTCGATCTCGACGGAATGCGCGCCGAAGCTCCGGCCAACCGCGACCAAAGCGCCGAGCTCCCCGTCGAGGAAATCGTCCTCGACCGGCTCGAACCACGCCGCGCCGGCACGAGCGAAGAAGCCGTCGGCTGCGGACGCAGTCAGACTGGAAACTGCGGAACCGATCAGGACCGCGCAAATTTGGAGGGATTTTTTCATGGTGAATGTTGTGAACGCCTTTTCGAGGCGCCCCCTACGTAAGTGCCCACACCTATAATTCAATATGTAAAATTAACGTATACGAATCCCTGAAGCGGGCCAAAAGCAGGGCTGCTTGTTTTGGCCAGGCGCCGGAGAATTACCGGCTTCTGCGCCGCTCCGCATACGCCCCTTGACTCGCCTCCCGTCCCGCCTAGCCTGCCGCGCCCTTTTATACCGGCATGGCGACCGATCTTAAGCATACTCTCAGCCTTCCAAAGACCGATTTCCCCATGCGCGGGGATCTCCCGAAGCGCGAACCCCTTCGCCTCGCTTCGTGGGAAAAGCTGAAGCTCTACGACGCCATCCAGCAAAAGCGCGCCGGCCAGACCGCTTTTGTTCTTCACGACGGCCCCCCTTTCACCAACGGCGACGTCCACATCGGCACCGCGCTGAACAAATCGCTCAAGGACATTACCCTTCGCTACAAGTCCCTTCGCGGCTTCCGGACGCCTTACGTCCCGGGCTGGGACTGCCACGGTCTGCCCATCGAGCAAAAGGTCGCCAAGGAGATCCAATCGTCCGGCCAAAATCTCTCCACCGCCGAACTCCGCGCCCGTTGCGACGCCTTTGCCGAAGGCTGGATCAAAAAACAGACCGCGTCCTTCAAGCGCCTCGGCGTCCAAGCCGACTGGGCCAACGAATACAAGACCAAGGCCCCCGCCTTCGAAGCCGATATCGTCCGCACCTTCGCCGCCTTCGTCGAGCAGGGCCTCGTCTACCGCTCCAAGAAGCCCGTCTACTGGTCCATCCCTTTCGAAACCGCCCTCGCCGAGGCCGAGATCGAATACGCCGAACACACGTCCATCGCCATCTGGGTGAAGTTCCTCGTGCCCGTCGCCGAGGCGCAAAAGTTCGGTCTGCCGACCGACAAACCCCTCAGCGTCGTCATTTGGACCACCACCCCCTGGACCATCCCCGCCAATCTCGCCATCGCCGTTCATCCCGAGGTGGAATACGTCGTCGTTGATCTTGGAGCCGAACGCATCCTCGTCGCGAAAGCGCTCGTCGTCCCGGTCCTCGACGCGATCAAACACCCCGATCCCGCCTCGGTCATCGGCAACTGGTCGGCCACCGCCCTCGGCGCGAAGCTCGAAGGCCTCGCCCCGCGCCACCCCTTCGTCGACCGCGCTTCCCCGGTCGTTCTAGCCGACTACGTCACCACCGACAGCGGCACCGGTTGCGTCCACACCGCCCCCGGCCACGGCGCCGAGGATTATCTCACCGGCCTGAAATACGGCCTCGAGATCTACTGCCCCGTCGCGGACGACGGTCGCTACCTCGATGACGGCAAAGTCCCCGCCGACCTCGTCGGCGTCTCCTGCCTCGAAACCGTCGAGGACCTGAAGGCCAAAAAGCCCAGCCCGGCCAACCTCGCGGTCCTAAAAAAGCTCGCCACGCCCGACGCCGCCACCGGCCACGTCGCCCTTCTCGCCAAGGCGAAATACGTCCACAGCTACCCGCACTGCTGGCGCTCCAAGACGCCCATCATTTTCCGGGCCGTCGATCAGTGGTTCGTCGGCCTCGACCGCACGGGCTCCGGCTCCGCCAATTCCAATTCTGAAATTTCAGATCTCAAATCGCCGCGAGCCGCGGCCCTGGAGGCCATCCAAAGCGTCCAGTGGTTCCCTTCTTGGGGCCAGGCACGCATCACCGGCGCCGTGGAAGCCCGCCCCGACTGGTGCATCAGCCGCCAGCGCAGCTGGGGCGTGCCCATCATCGCCTTCTACGACGCGAAGAAAACCGCCTACTTGGACGCCGGCGTCGTCCGCGCCGTCGCCGCCAAGATCGCCGCCCACCCGCGAGGCACCAATCTCTGGTATGAGGCCCCCGCCGCCGAAATCCTCGCCGGCGTCGTCCTCCCCGCCGGCTGGCCCGCCGCGGCCGAACTGACGAGCGGTCGCGACACACTCGACGTCTGGATCGATTCCGGCAGCTCCCACGCCGCCGTCCTCCGTAATGGCCAAGGCACTACGCAGTGGCCCGCCGACCTCTACCTCGAGGGCTCCGACCAGCACCGCGGCTGGTTCCAATCCTCGCTCTGGACCGGCATCATCGCCCACGGCGGCGCCCCCTACAAGGCGGTCCTCACCCACGGCTTCATCGTCGGCGAGGACGGCAAGAAAATCTCCAAGTCCGGCCAATACGAAAAGCCCCCGACCTCGGACAATTTCGTCAACGACTACGGCGCGGACGTCATCCGTCTCTGGCTCGCCTCGCAGGACTTCACGCAGGACATCACCCTCTCGAAGAAGATCCTCGATAACTCCGCCGAGCAGTATCGCTCCTTCCGCAACGCCCTGCGTTATCAGCTTTCCCTGCTCCACGATTTCGACGCCGCGAAGCACGCCCTGCCCGTCTCCGAGCTCGACGTCCTTGATCGCTGGGCGCTCCATCAGCTCTCGAAGCTTCTCGCCGACGCGACCGCCGCCTACGACGCCTACGAGTTTCACCGGGTCGTCTCGCTCTGTTCGCATTTCGTCGCGACCACTTTGAGCGCCGTCTACAACGACGTCTGCAAGGACCGTCTCTACACGTTCCCGGTCAACCACCCCCAGCGCCGCAGCACCCAGACCGCCGTTCACGCCATCTTCGGCGTCCTCGTCCGCGTGCTCGCGCCGATCCTGACCTTCACCGCCGACGAGGCTTGGTGCCACGCCCACTTCCGGAGC
The DNA here is from genome assembly GCA_946482165.1 of uncultured Verrucomicrobiota bacterium. The sequence continues at coordinate 9,547 of CAMLQS010000184.1, forward strand.
GACCTCCCGCCCTCGGATTCGGACGCTCAGGTTTCAAGTCTCATCCCTCCGCCTTCGATTCACCTCTCCGATTGGCCCGTCGCGCATCCTGCCTGGACCGACGACTCTCTCGCCGCCGACTTCGCCGAGCTCCTCAAGGTCCGCGCCAAGGTGAACGAAACCCTCGAGCCCCTGCGCCAGGCCGGCAAACTCGGCAAATCCCTCGACGCCGCCATCACGCTCGAGGTCGCGGGCGCTGATCCGCTGGACGCCATTCTGCGCCGGCACGAGGCGTTCTTGCCCGAACTCTTCATCGTTTCCCACGTCACGCTTGCCGAGAC
>CAMLQS010000185.1 GCA_946482165.1 uncultured Verrucomicrobiota bacterium
CACCGGAAAAAAGCACGGACCTACTTTCCTGGGAATCCTTTCCGATCATCGAGACCGGCAGCGACGCCGCGGTGAGCTACGGCTTCACCAGCGATTCGCCGCGCGTCTTCGTTCGCCTGCGCCATGTCGCCAGCACCGACGGCGATCCTTACCTTTTGGACTTCGACGGAGACGGACTGACCAACGCCGCCGAATTCGAGCTCCGCACCTCGCCCTTCTCCGCCGACACCGACGGCGATGGACTGCCCGACAAGTGGGAGAACGACCGCGCACTGGATCCGCGAGACCCGGCCACCGCGCTTGCCGACTCCGACGCCGACGGCCGCTCCATCGCCCAGGAGTATCTCGAAGGCACCGACCCAAACGTCGCCGATGCCTCGCCCCCGCCCTCCGGCTCCGCACCGACGGTCCCCGGCCAGCCCGCCGTTGAGACGCTCTCCCCATCCCATCTTCGCCTCACCTGGAACGCCTCCACCGGCGGGACGCTCCTCGGATACCTCGTGGAACGCAGCGAGGACAACGTCACTTGGTCCCTGATCGGCTTCACCGCCGGCAACGTCACGACCTTCGACGATACCCAAGCCCTGCCCGGCACCGCCTATTCCTACCGCGTGAAAGGAGTCTACTGACCATGCGCCGCCTCCACTCCTCCACCCGGCGCGCCCTGCTTTGCTCGCTCGCCCTCGGCGCCTCGACTCTGTCTTTCGCCACCCTCACCGCTCCCTCATCCGTCACGCTTTCCGCTCCCTCCGCCGACGCCGATGGCGACGGGCTCACCGACGCGGAGGAGTTGCTCCGAGGATCCAGCCCCAACAGCCCCGACACGGACGGCGACGGCGTGGATGACCCGCTCGACGGCTGGCCGCGCGAACCGGCCATCACCCAAGCCCCGCTCCCCGCCACCGCCTACGTCCATGTTCCGCTCTCCGCCTTCGGTTTGCCCTTTCCCGCGAGCGGACCGTCTCCACTGCTGCGCGTCTGGAAATTCATCAACGGTGAAACGGTCCTGTCCCAAGAGACGGTCAATTACCCGACGACCAGAGTTGATCTCCGCCTGTATCATCTGCCCTCGGCGACATCCACCCTTTGGTATTCCAACTGGCCGAATTCGCTGTTCGCGGGCATGAGTCCAACGGATTGGGCTGCGTTTGAGGCGAGATACCCGGCCTGGTTCAGCGAACAGGTCAATGGCATCAAAATCGGGCTCGGCGGCATGGTCGATTACGGCTTCGAGACCGAGCTTGTGTGGTATCGCCACAAGATTCTCGCGCGCAACGGCGGCTACGCGCTCTGCCGCTGGGACGGCCAGACGATCAAAACCTACTACCGCGCCCCTGACGGGAGCACGAGGGATTTGGCGCTCAACCCGCTTCCGACCCCGGCCGGCGGCTTCCAGACCTCGATTCCTCTGCTCGTCAACGACGCCGGCGACGTCGTCACCTTGGAACAGGGCTATTACGGTCAAAAACAATACCCCTCGGATTCCACCTATCAGACTTGCAGCAAATATCTCGCCGTCTACCTCAACCGCGCGAACGGCACGGCGGAGCGACTTGGGCCCGGCATGAGTTATTCCCTGCGTCCCTATTCGCCGGCGACCGGCTCGGCCTTCTTCCCCGTGGTTCTGACCGAGGACGCGCGCATGTTGGGCCATCTGCTTGACGCCAACCAAAGCCCGAGCTCGACCGGCCACCTGCTTCACTGGTGGAACGGCCAGTTCCATACCGCCACCGGACTAACCCCGTTCACCGACCCCGTCCGCAACTCGGCCGCCGTCGCTGGACAGGCGGGCAACCCCGCGCTCGGCATTTCCGCGCGCCCCGCCACCGCCGCCAAAGCTTATCAGGCCGACAGCGCGTGGGTGATCGAGGGCCCCGAGGGAACAGCCTCATGGAAAAAAGCCGAGTTCTGGTTTCCCGAAAAACAAGCCCTCGGTTCGCTGGCTTATCCCCGCGCAATCAATTCCCGGCTGGAGCTTGTCGACGGTGCGCCCTTTGATGGCGTGGTTCGGAATGGCGTCTACCAACGCATACCGCGCCCACAGGGCAGCGGCGGCTACATCGACATTAACGAGAATGGCATGATCTTGGGTGAAAGGCACCTGACCATCCCCGCCACCCTCTCCGTTGACGCCAACCGCGACGGGCTTATCGGTGACTCCGACGTGAACGCCACCTCGGCCAGCACCCCGTTCCGCTTCTGGTCCAATGACGATGATGACGAGTTGGTCGATTCCTCGATACCGGGCCTGTATTCCGAACTTGAGGAAGATGATAAAGACATCACCGACCCCAATAAAGAGGACTGGAGAAATAACATTATAGACGTGCCGCGCGACCTGGAGGACTTCGCCCGGATCAACCTTTACATGGGCGGCCTGCAGGATGCGTTTAAGAACGGCCAGCTCTTCCTCGGCCTGAAATGGTCGGACACCAACGGCACGAACCCCGCGATAAAGCTTTACAGGGCGACGGACAGCGGCGCGTCTCCCGACTACCTCTTCGATGTGCCGGCGGCTAATCGGCAATCGTTGGAAGCCGCCATAATCGACGCCCGTTACCCCGATTACTCCGGGGGCAACTTCCAGTCGGATCATACCTTGCTCGGCGGCAGCGGCTTCTTTGTCATCCCGACCATCCAGCTAAACGCCCTATCCGCGACTAATCCGACGGTGCGCTTTATTTTTGAGGGCTGCACCACGGGCAAGGGCCAGCTCAAGCTCGTTATCCTCAAAAAGGAGAACGGGAATTACACGGAAATCGGCGAAGGCCCGGGCGTGTGGATGGATATACAGAAGCCCAACCAATTTATTGAGCGCTTCACATGTGGCGAGGGTTCGGGCGGCGCGGTTGCAAGTAGCGTAACCATGCATCCGGATTCGGGTCCGCAGTTTGCCGCGCCCACGAAGGACGAGGAATGGGATTACGTGCTTTACGTCCACGGCTACAACATGTTGCCGTTCGAAAAGCAGCGATGGGTGGAAGGCGTATATAAACGGCTCTACTGGCTAGGCTACAAGGGGCGAGTGGGCGGGTTCTCTTGGCCATGCACATACGGAAGCGTTGATCAGCCGTTTTTTGACATATGCGAAGAACGAGCCTGGGGATCGGGAGTGCGCTTAAAAGAACACATTCAAAGTCTAAAATCGCGTGGATATCGCGTTCACGCTATCGGTCATAGCCATGGCAATGTGGTCATGGCGGAGGCGTTGCGGCTTTGGCGTGCCGAGGGCAATAGCGGCCCATTGGTCGAGACCTATATCGCATCACAAGCCGCGATTCCGGCCGCCTGCTACAATCCCAATGCTCCATGGATGCCGGACCACGACGAAGACACCCCGGATATTTACTCAAGATATTGGCGAGGAGGGAGTGACAGCATCCAGTTCCCGGAGACTTGGCCGGACACAAATCCGTCTTACATGTCGGATACGTTTATGTTGAGCGCGGCCAACCGCTGGGCCAACTTTTATAATATCAGCGATTACGCCCTCACCGGAAACTCGGTGCTGGGGCACCCCGGATGGGAGATCGACCAGCGGCAGAAGCCGAACGGCTACCTGTCGCCCGCGCGCTACTCCTACTCCTCCGGAGGCGGGTTCCAAAAAGTCGATTCGGATGTCCATAACCTGCTCTTCCCCGGCGACCGCCACGAGATCTTTAGTTACGGCGCCGGCTCTTGGAGTCTTGCTCTTGGCACCATCCCCACGGGCGGCGTCTTCACCAACTTCAACAACATGCAAACGAACCTGAATTACGGTTCGGAACACATTTATCATAGCGCCCAGTTTCGCGCATCCATGGCGAGGCGATATAGATATTGGGAGACACTTATGCGGACTGTCGACCTCCTGCCCATTATACCTAGCTCTCCATGAAAAAGCGTCCCCTTCTTCTAGTCATCGTTGTTTTGGTGCTGCTTCTCTTATCGTGGCTACTGCGGGCGCGAAGGGCGCCATCTATTGGAGAGGCCACACCGGCGCAGGAAGCAACCAGCCAAGAGTCGGCCGATACGACAACGCCGGCGTCCCCCAGCGTGCCGCCGACGCCCGCATCTACGCCCGATAAGGGGGAATTTTTTAGGGACATCGCACAAAAGTCTAACCGACCGATCCAGTTTTACGGCAAAGTGATCGACCAAGACGAAAACCCGATTCCCGACGTGAAGGTTACTTTGGGAATACGCACGACCAAACTTATCGCCGGTTTGACGGGCGACGCCTTCGACTATCCGGTCGTCACCACGGATGCGCAGGGCCGTTTTACAATTACCGATGCCAAAGGGGCCTTGCTCACCGTTAAAGCGCTGGAAAAGGAGGGTTACGAGCCATCGATCAAGAAGATCAATCAAGCTTACTGGTATTGGCGCGACCCTAGCCAAGTTTTCACACCCAATCCCGATGCCCCAGAAGTTTTCCGCATGTGGAGGAAAGAAGGAGCTGAATATTTAGTCGTAAAGGGTGTGAGCAAACGGATTCCTTATGATGGCACCGCAACTAGTTTTGATTTGCTAACCGGCAAGGCTACAGCCAGCGGAGATCTCCGTATCACCCTTTTACGTGACCCCCAACAAATCAAACGAGGACAAAGAAATTACGAGTGGACGGCAATCATTGAGGTGCCACAAGGAGGGCTGATACTATCAGAGGACGAACAGATGTTCCGGGCGCCCGAGCAAGGCTATCAGCCTAAATTAGGGATCCACGTTGCGGCGAACTCCCCCGGTTGGAGTGACATGAAGGATATAGCCGTCTATCTTAAATTGCGGGATGGTAAATATTATGGCCGGGCAACACTGAGCCTTATGGTCGGCTCCGATAATCCAGAAGGAACTCCCTTCAATATGCGTTCAGCCGTGAATCCCTCCGGTTCACGGAATCTGGAATACGACTCGGCGCAGAACATCACTAAAGACCCGCCGCCGAGAACGAGGACGGCAACGCCAACGCCCTGACGCGGGCAACGTTACCAAAGCCCTCAGCGGCGCAGGTCGCGCCAGAGCATAACAAGGACAAGTTACGAACGCCCCCCGAAGAGCCTCTTGACAACAGCCAAATGCCAAACGGCGATATCAGATCGCCTCGGAAGAGTGCCAAACTGGGCCTGCTGCTGCGTGGCATTGGGGGAAGAGCCGAAAGGGTCGAGGCGGGAAGAGCCGAAAGGGTCGAGGCGTTGTTTATTGATTTTCCCATCTTGCCTACGGAGACGCCACTCAACGATTTCGGCGCGGGTGCCTACTCGCCCGCCGGGATGCAGCTAAATGTTGCTGCCGCCGCCCCAAGAACTTCCACCACTCCGCCGCGGCGCGCCCGGCGGTCGCGCCCTACCCTCCGGACATTAACTCCAAGTTAGATCCGTCTGCGAAATCGGAAGCGTCCGGACACGTTTGCCCGTCGCGGCGAAGATCGCGTTGCAGACCGCCGGAGCCAGTGGCGGCAAGGCGGGCTCGCCGAGGCCGGTGGGCGGGTGCTCGGTCTGGATGAGGCGAATGTCGATCTTCTTGGGCGTCCCAGGCATACGAAGGATTGGATGTTCGCCAAAGTTCCCTGCGACGATGCGGCCGTCCCGCAAATCGTCGGCCTGCACCCACGCCGCGCTCAGGCCGTCGACGATGGAGCCCTCGACCTGGTTCTCGGCGCCGCTCGGATTGATGATCGGCGAACCGACGTCGCCGCTGGCGACCACCCGATCCACCGTGAGCTCGCCCTCGGGCGTCACCGTCACCTCCGCCACGATGGCGAAGTAGCCGCGGTGGCTGAAATAAAACGCGATGCCCCGTCCCCGGCCGCGCGGCAGAGCGGGCCCGTCCCAGCCGGCGCGTTCCGCGGCGTCCACGAGAACGCCGCGCATCCGGCCCGGATCAAAGCCGCCGCGCGGCGGACGCGGGCTGAGCGGATTCTCAAGCAGCTTCAGTCGGAAGCGAAAGGGATCGGCGCCGGCGGCGTGGGCCAACTCGTCGAAAAAGCACTGCGTCACCCAAGCCAGCGTGCAGCTGCCGGGCGCGCGCCAATAGCCCATGGGCACGCCGCACACGAGCACGCTCATCTCCTGCCGGTAGTCGGCGAGATAGTGGGCGGGAAACTCGTTGCCGCTGATGCCCGCGCCACTGCCGGCGCGACCGGGCGCGTTGCCGAAGGTCACAAAATGCCCCTGCCACGCCGCGAGCGCGCCTTGGGCGTCCACCGCGCCGCGCAGATGATGGATGCCAGCCGGGCGGAAGTGGTCATGCCGCATGTCTTCCTCGCGCGTCCAGGTGAGTTTCACCGGCGCCGCGACTTTCATCGCGATGGCCGCGGCTTCGACCATGTAGTCGTTTTCCAGGCGCCGCCCGAAGCCGCCGCCGATGCGGGTGATGTTCACGCGAATCTTGTCGGGCGGGAGGCCGAGCGTGTCGGCGATCATCTTCTGACCGGAACCGGGATTCTGGCTCGGCGCCCAGAGCTCGAGCGCGCCGTCGCGAAACCAGGCCGTGCAGTTCTGCGGCTCAAGATTCGTGTGCCCGATAAACGGATACACATAAGTCGCCTCGACGGTCTTGGCTCCGGGAGCGGCGAAGGCTTTCGCGACATCGCCGTCGTTGCGCGGCGTCTGCTGCCCGGGCTGTCCGGACAAGGCCCGGGCTTGCCGCACAAACTCTTCCCAACTGTCGCCGGCGCGCGGGCCCTCGTCCCATGTGACTTTCAACTCGCGGCGCGCCTGAATGGCCGCCCAGGTCGACTTCGCGACGATGGCGACGCCGGGCATCAGGCCGTTGAGGTTGCGCGTGCCCTCGACCACGAATGCGTCGACCACGCCGGGAAGTTTTTTAACGGCGTCGAGATCGGCCGAGACGACCTTGCCGCCGAAAACCGGGCATTTCACGTAGGCCGCGTGGAGCAGGCCGGGCAGCGTCTGGTCGATGCCGAAGAGCGGCCGGCCGGTGACGATGGCGGGGTTGTCCACTCCGCCAATGCGGCGGCCGATGATCTTGTAGTCGCGAGGATCCTTCAGCGGCACGGACTCGGCCGCCGGGACCGGAAGGGTCGCGGCAAGGGCGACAAGTTCGCCGTAGGCGGCGCGGCGTCCGCTCGCGGCGTGAACAACGGCGCCCGACTCGGCGCGGCATTCCTCGACGGGCACGCTCCAGGTTTGCGCGGCGGCCGCGACGAGCAGCACGCGCGCGGCGGCGCCGGCGCGGCGAAGCGGAACGAAGTTGTTCGGAGTGGTGCTGCTGCCTCCCGCGAACTGCCCGCGGAAAGCCGGATCGAGCGGCACGGGCTCGACCGTCACGCTCTGCCAGTCGACCTCGAGTTCCTCGGCCACGATCATGGGCAGGGAGGTGCGCACGCCCTGCCCGATTTCGGGCACGTGCGCGGCGATGAACACGCGCCCATCCGGGGCGATGCGCACGAAGGCGCCGAGTTTCGCGCCCTCCGGCGCGGGCTCCGAGCCGCCGCGCAGCTCGACCGCGACCGCCTCGCCGGTGAAACGAAGGTAGGAGCCAAGCACCAGGCCGGCGCCGACGATGCCGGAAAGTTTGAGGAAGCGGCGGCGGCCGAGCGGATCGGAAGCCGAATCGGAGGCGATGACTTTCACTTGGCGGCCTCCTTCCCGCCGACGGCCAGCGAGGCGGCGGCGTTTTTGATGCCCGCGCGAATGCGGGTATAGGTGCCGCAACGGCAGAGGTTGCCCGCCATGGCGGCGTCGATCGCGGCGTCATCCGGCGACGGATTGTTCGCGAGGAGCGCGGCGGCGCTCATGATTTGCCCCGCCTGACAGTAGCCGCACTGCGGAACGTCGAGCTCGGTCCACGCCTTTTGCACGGGATGCGCTCCCGCAGGATCGAGCCCCTCGATGGTGGTGATCCGCGCCCCGGCGGCGGCCGCCACGGGAAGCACGCACGAACGCATGGGATGACCGTTGAGATGCACCGTGCACGCGCCGCAAAGACCTTGGCCGCAACCGTATTTGGTGCCGAGCAACCCGAGGGTGTCGCGCAGGACCCAGAGCAAAGGCGTGCTGGTGTCCAGATCGTCGGGAAGCGGGTAATCGGTGCCGTTTACAGTGAGCGTGAGGGGCATGGCGGGCGAAAAGGGGCGGGGCGCGTCCGGTCATGTCCGAACGCGCCCACGATCAAGACGACGCTCCGGTGCGCAGGTTGCGCAAGATTCGCTCGTAGTCTTCGCGCGTGTCCGTATCCCGGCCCGCCTCCGGCGCGGCGATGCTGGCCACCGCCTCGGGATGAGCGCGCGCCACGCGGCGTGCGCCCTCGTCTCCGCGCAGGCTCGCCAGCTCGGGCCAAAACGCGCGGGAGAAAAACGCCGGCGGCCCCAGGACCCCTTCCCCGTGGTCGGAAAAAACGATGCCCCGGCCGCTTCGGGTGTGCTCGGCACCCAATGCCCGCAAAAGCGCCGGCTCGATCAATGCCTGATCGCAAAGGAGAACCAAAACACCCGCGCAGTTCGCCGCCGCCGGATCGTTCGCCAGCTCGCGGACGGCGCAGGCCAGCGAGGAGCCGATGCCGTCCTCCCAGGCGGGGTTGAAAATCGAGCGCGTGCCGGCGGCCCCCGGGGGACTTGCCGCTTCGATCTCCGCGCGGTGGGCGCCGAGCACCCGGTAGATTGGGGCGCAGCCGGCGTCGCGCGCGACGCCGCAAACGTGGTCGATCAGCGGCCGGCCGCGCCAGGGAGCGAGGGCCTTGGGTCCGCCGCCCCAGCGACGCGCGGCGCCGGCGGCGAGAATGATCGCGGCGCAATCCATCGTATTCACCCCGCTGACGACGCGCCTACCGTGGAAGGCCGGGCGTGCAACGACCCCAGGCGCTCCCGAAGCGGCGCCCCGCCCGCGCCGGCCCAGGCCGCCTGAATCTCCGCCACGATGGCCAAAGCGATCGTGCGCGGCTCCTCCGCGCCGAGATCGAGTCCGACCGGGGCGCGCAGGCGCTCCGCCACGCTTGCGTCTTCGAGCAGGCCTTGCTCGCCGAGTTCGCCGAGCAAGGTCTCCCGACGACGCCGCGAGCCCAGCAAGCCGACATAAGGATAAGCGCCGGCCAGCGCGGCGCGGAGATACGCGAGATCGCGCCCCAGGTGATGCGTCATGATCACGCAGGCGGTGCGCTCGTCGGCCGGCAGCGCGAGAGCCAGCTTTTCCGGCTCGACGACCTCGACGTGGCCGGACGCGGAACCGATCAAATCGCGTTGCGTCTCGGCCGAGTGCACCACGCGGCGGGTGTCCCAGCCGAGCCAGCCCGCGAGTTCGCAAAGCGGATCGGCATCGCTCGTCCCGCTGACCACGATCAACCGCGGCAGGAGGGCAAGTTCCTCGCACCACTCGGCGCCGAGAGCCTCGGGCGGACGCGCCCCGACCAGATGCGTGCCAAGGCGGTCTCCACTCACGTCCGCAAGATAACGCGTGACAAGCCACGGCCGCTCGCGCGCGGCGATCGCGCGGGACACTTCCGGCAAGAGATTCTCCGCCAGCGGCTCGACGAAAATATCGAGCTGCCCGGGGCAACCAAAGTGGGGACGCGTGTCGAGATGCAGTCGCTCCCCCGCTCCCGTCCGCAACACCCGCAGGCCGACTTGGGCGATTCCTTCCTCCAGACAACCGCCGCTCAGGCACCCAACGTGCCGGCCCTCGGAATCGATCAACAAACGAGCTCCCGGGAGCCGGTAGCTGGATCCCTGACGCGCCACCAAGGTCGCCAGCGCAAAAGGACGCCGCGCGCCCGAAGCAGCGAAATCCAGGAGCCGTTTCCACTCGGTCGTCACGCGCTCCGGAGTGTTCCCGCCGGAGCCGCTCGTCGCGTAGGCAGGTTGGCCGGAACGGCGC
>CAMLQS010000186.1 GCA_946482165.1 uncultured Verrucomicrobiota bacterium
GAACGTAAGCGTGAAGCGGCACGCCCGCGATCTCGCCGAGGAGATCGGCGCGAAATCCGCGCGCCCGCGCCTCGCGATCAAACTCCGCGGCAAACGAGGCCGGGGCCTCATGCCATTTCGCGTCCAAAGGCATAAAAATGCCCCATCGATGTGTTCCGGCCGCCGGTCGGATTGTCAGGCTGGCGGCCGGGCCTACGGGGCGGGCTTGTTCGGGTGATGTCGCGACGGAATGCGAAATGGTTCAGAACGTCACCGGAGCGAAGGCCTTCAGCGGCGAGGGCGGGGGCAGGATGATGCTCATCACCGTGCCCGGACCGCTGCCCGCCACCGAGAGGGTGCCGCCCTTGTAGTAGGCGCCGGTGAGAGCTCCGCTCTGGTTGTCCACCGTGGCGTTGCCGGCGAAGATAACCCGGCCGGTCTGGTCGGAGATCGTGAAGGGGTATGTGTTCGTCCCCTCCACGGCTTGAAGGGGCACCCCGCTGCCGCCGCCCGCGACCTGCCATTGCTGGATGCCCGGGGCGTAGGAGATGGGCTGGCCTCCGATCAGGCCGGTGACCTGGCCCGCGCCGGCGAGTAGAAACGGGGCCGGCACGAAGCCGAAGGTCATCGTGAACGTCGTCGCGCCGCTCACGGACGCGGGGGTGCCGGTGGTGCTGATTTGCAAGGGCTGGGAAACCGCGGACACCGGGTCGCCGCCCGTCGTGGCGCCGAGCGCGGCGACCGTGATCGTGTAGGGCGTGCCCGGGCTGAGCGGCGCGGCGCCGTCGCCGAGGGTGGCGGTCACGGTGCCGCTTGCGGCCGGCACCGAAAGCGGAACGATGCCGGCGGGGTCGAGCACCGTGATCTGGTAGCCGGTGGCGCCGGGCACGGCGGGCCATTGCAATTCGAGGGTGGTGTCGGTGGCGCCGTCGGCGGTGACGGTCGGCTGCGGGGCGGCGATGCCCCAGGTGTCGGGCAGGAGGGTGATCCTCAAGACCTGGCCGGGCTGGATCGTGATGAGCGGGGAGGGCGCGATGCGATCGCTGAAGGCGAAGCCGTAGGCGTCGCTGGTGTTGTAGAGAAGCGCGGCGTAGGGGTTGTAGAAACCGTCGTCCTGGGCGGGGCGGGCGAGACCGAAGGGGTAGCTGCTCGGCGGGGCGCCGAACCACTGTTGGCCGGTTTCGCCCCAGTTGCCGCCGAGGTAGCCGAAGTTGAGCGCGGCGAGCGCGTCCCGGGCGATCGCTCCGTAAACGATGTTCGTGTCGGCCGCGATGTCCGCCGAGCCGACGCCGGCGACCGCGAAGGAATCGGCGCTCAGCGTCGCGCCATAGATGAAGGTGTCGAGGCTGCCGGCGGGTTGGCTGACCGTGACCACGGGCGGGTGGGCGGAGTCGTAGCCGGAGCCTGCGTTCTGGATCGCGACGGAGGCGACGGAATCGCCGGACAGGACGGCCGTGGCGGTCGCGGCGACGTTTCCGGAGCCGGAGGGCGCGGCGATGGTCACGAGCGGAGGGGTCATGTAGCCGCGGCCGCCGGCGGTCACGCTTACGCCGGTGACGTTGCCGCTGGCGTTCACGGTGGCGGTGGCGGTGGCCTGGGCGAGGACGGTGGGGAGATTGACCGTGACGGTCGCCGAGGCGGGCAGGCCCGCGCCGGCGTAGGGGGACCCGGTGTTGGCGGCGAAGGTGGTGCCGTTGAGCACGATCTGCCAGCCGTTGGCCGCGGTGACGACGTCTCCCCCGTAGTTGTAGTCGGAGCCGTTGGCGCTCCCGCTGACATTGAAGGCGGAGAAATTCACGGTCGGCGCGCTGGTGTAGCCCGAGCCCGCGCCGGTGAGGACGAGGCTGGCGACTGCGCCCGTCTTCGCGTCGAGGGTTGCGACGGCGGTGGCGCCGAAGCCGCCGCCGCCGGTGATGGTCACGGCCGGGGGGGCCTTGTAGCCGGAGCCGCCGCCGCCGAGGCTCAGGCCGGCGAGCCCGGTGGCGATGGAGGCGATGGCCGAGGCTCCGGAACCGGTGCCGGCGGTGAAGCTGATCGTGGGCGCGGAGGTGTAGCCGGAGCCGCCGGACGTCACGTTTACCCCCGTAACCACTCCGTTCGTGAGCTGGGCGACGCCTGTCGCGCCGGAGCCGCCACCGCCGGTGAAGACGACGGACGGCGCGGAGATATAACCGGAGCCGCCGGCGCTCACGCCGACCGCGGTCACGGCACCGCCGGAAATCGTGGTGGTCGCGGCTGCCCCGGAGCCCCCGCCTACGCTGAACACGACATCGGGCGGGGTGGCGTAGCCCGAGCCGCCGGAGGTCACCGTGACGCTGACGACGTTGTCGGCGTTTAGCGTGGCGAATCCTGTCGCGCCGGAGCCGCCGCCCCCGGTGAAGGACACCGCGGGGGGCGACGAGTAGTTCGAGCCGACGCCGGTGACGGCCACGGAGGCGACGCTGCCGCCAGTGATGGTGGCGGTCGCCGTCGCGGGGGTGGAGGGGGCGAGCGCGGCCAGCGCGCCGAGATAAGAGGCGAAACTCGGGTAGGGCGCCGGCGAACCGGAGGGGTTGCCGTCCGAGACCGCGGCGATCTCGCCGGGCCCGAGGGCGCGGAGAAAGCCGGTCATGCCGTCCGCCGGCGTCCATCCGCCGACCGGCCCGTTCGTGCCTTGCTGCATGAGGGCGCCCGACTGGCCGGAGGGAAACAGGGCGAGGATGTCCGAGAGCGAGGCATGGAAGGTCCGCTCGTCGACCGGGTCGCCCTGACCGCTCGAGTCGAAGAGCTCGAACTTCATCGGCATGCTGAGGGCGTTGATGCTGGTGAGATTGGCGCCGCTTTGGATGGCGGCGTCGAAGGTGATTTCGCACTGGTCGAAGCGAAACGCCGAGCCGGTGGTGGGGTTGGCGTTGTCCGAGTAGGTGAAGGGCGACTCTCCGCTGCCATCGTTGGCGAAGACCATGAAGGCGCCCGAACCCAGCGTGGAGACCTCGAAGGAGCGCACGACGCGGGTTTGGCCGCTGTAGGGGGAAACGACGCTGGCGCCGGTCGCCGCGAGGAGATCGGCGGGCAGCGGATTGATGCTGTTGGGAACCGAGGCGGCGGGGGCTTGGGTGTAGCCGGAGCCGGGATCGGTGACGGTGATCCCCGCGACGCTGCGGCCGAAGATCGCGATGGCGGTGGCGGCGGTGGCGCAGCCTCCTCCGCTGAGGGTCACGGTGGGGGCGGAGGTGTAGCCCTCCCCGGGATTTGTCAGGGTGATGGACGCGACGGCGGTTCCGTTCAGTATCGCCTTCGCGGTGGCCCCCGTGCCTCCCCCGCCGCTCAGCGTGACCGCGGGCGCCGAGGAGTAGCCCGAGCCGCCGGCGAGCACGGCGATACCTTGCAACGAGGCGGAACCGAAGGCGGCGCTCGCCACGGCGCCCGAGCCGCCGCCGCCGGAGAACGTGACGACCGGGGCGGAAACGTAGCCAGAACCCTGGTTGGTGACCGTGATGGCGGAAACCTTTCCGCCGGAGACCGTGGCCGTGGCGGTCGCTCCGGAGCCGCCGCCGCCGGAAAGCACGATCGAGGGAGCGGAGGTGTAGCCGGCGCCGCCGTCGACGATGGTGATGGCGAGCGAACCGAAGGTGGCGATCGCCTGCGCCTCATTCTCGGCCTTGGCGGTGCCGCCGATCAGGCTGACGGGAATGGGGGCGCCGGCCACGCTTTGGTAGCCGGAGCCGCCGGAGGCCAGCGCTAGGGCGATGCCGCCGGATTCCGACACGGTGGCGGTGACGGAGGCGGGCACGTAGGGCGAGTCCGCCGCCGCCTGCGCTAGTTGACCGAGGCCCGGGGCGACGTTCATCGGCGTGGCGACGGCGGAGGCCGGTTGTCCGGCCGTCACGCTTTTGCCGACGAGCAGGAGGTAGGGCGCGTTGGCTTGGCCGGTGTCGTCCACGACCTCGATGGTGAGGGTGCCCGGGGCGGGCGCTTGGGTGGCGAGCGAAGTCGGGGACGTGGCGGGGCGGTGCGGAGATTTGGCGGGGTTCATTCCCTGTCGGGATGAAGAGCCGATGATTTGCTGTCAGTATTTAAGACGCCTGTGAACAAGATCTTGTCGCGGGCGACGGCGACGCCTTGTCGCGCCATAACGATTGCCCGCGAGCCTGTTCTTCACCCTCGCCGCGTGGGGGCGCGCCGTTTTCGGGCGGTCCTGCGGCCGGCTTCTCTCCGTTCAGGCGAGGATGCGGCGGAGGCTGTCGAGGTCGAGGACGGCGGCCAGGCTCTCTTCTTGGACGACGGCGGCGGCGAGGGCGGCCTTTTCGTGCTGCAGAAGGCGGATTTTTTCTTCGACCGTGCCCTCGGCAAGGAGGCGGTAGGCGGTCACGGGCTTCGTCTGGCCGATGCGGTGGATGCGGTCGATCGCCTGCGCCTCGGCGGCCGGGTTCCACCACGGATCGTAGAGGAAGGCGTAGCTCGCGGCGGTGAGATTGAGACCAAAGCCCGCGGCTTTGAGCGAGAGCAGGAAAACGGTTTTGGTTTTGTCCGTCTGGAAAGCATCGACCAACTCGGCGCGGTTTTCGGTCGCGCCAGTCAGCATGAGGTGGCCGATGCCGGCGGCGGCGAGGCGGTCGCGAATGATTTCCAGCATCGTCACAAACTGGCTGAAGACGAGGACCTGGTGACCCTCCTCGGCGAGTTCCTCCACGCGTTCGAGGAGGGCGTCGAGCTTGGCGCTGGGCAAATCGGCGTGCGCGGGGTCGATGAGCGCGGGGTGGCAGCAAATCTGGCGCAGGCGGAGCAGGCTCGCGAGGACGTGGAAGCGCACGGCGTCGAGCGCGCTCTTGGTATCCACGCCGAGGAGCTGGGCGCGGGCGCGTTTCAACTCGGCGTCGTAGAGGCGGCGTTGTTCGCCCTCGAGTTCGACGATGATCTCGTCCTCGGTGCGCGAGGGCAGGTCGGGCGCGGCCTGGGCCTTGGTGCGGCGGAGGAGAAAATGCCGGACGCGGCGGTGCAGGCGGGAGAGCGCGGCGGGTTCTTGCTCCGGGTATTGGCGGCGGAAGGCGGGCTGGTCGCCGAGCAGGCCGGGTTGCGCGAAGGCAAAAAGGCTCCAGAGGTCGGCGAGACGGTTTTCGATCGGCGTTCCGGTCAACACGAGGCGGCGACGGGCGCGGAGGGAGCGGGCGGCGACGGCGACCTGGCTGGAGGGGTTTTTGATGAACTGGCCTTCGTCGAGGATGACGGCGTCCCACGCCTCGGCGCGGAAGCGGGCGGCGTTGAGGCGGAGCTGGGTGTAGTTGGCCACGACGATGTTCGCGGCGGCTTGGGCGGGGCGGGCGGACGGAGCGGTCGAGAAGGCGGCGATGGCGAGTCCGGGGGCGAAGCGGGCGGTCTCGACGAGCCAGCCGTGGGTGACGCTTTTCGGGCAGACGACCAGGGCGCGGAAAGGCGGGGCGGCCTGCGGACGCGGCGCCTCGGCGAGGTGGAGAAGCCAGGCGAGGGTTTGCACGGTTTTGCCGAGGCCCATGTCGTCGGCCAGGACGCCGCCGAAGCCTTGCGCGGTGAGGTGGCAGAGGAACTGGTATCCTTGTTTCTGATACGGACGAAGCTCCGCGCGCAGACCGGAGGGCAAGGGCGCGGGCGGGGTGGCGGCGAGGTTGCGGGCGCGGTCCTGAAGCGTGTGGACCAGGACGTTGTCGCGCGCGGCAAGGGACTCCGCTTCGAGCGCGAGTTGGAGCGCGTGGAGGCGGTGCCTGGCGCCGCGTCCGCTGGCGACGACGTCTTCGGCGGAGAGGCCCAGGCGGTCGAGCGCGGCGGCGGCCGCCGGGTCGAGCACGGGCGCGGCGTCGAGGCGCCGCCAGCCGTGGCGGGGGAGGTTGACCCACCTGCCGCTGGCTTTGAGGAGAAGAGCGACCTCTTCGGGGCTGAGCGTGGTGTCGGCGACGGTAAGGCCGACGGAGAGATCGAACCAGTCCTGCTCGGAGTCGGGCGCGGCGGCGATGGCGACGGAGAGGCTGGCTTCGAGGGGCGCGCCGAAGAGGCCGGCCAGTTCGGGAGACAGGTTGACCTCGATCTGAGGCGGAAGCGTGGCGCGCCAGGCGATGAATTCGTCGGGGAAGGAGTCGGTGACGGGGCGGCTCCATTGCTCGGCCCAGTTTTCCCAATTGAGGCGCAAGCCGGCGAGGGCGGTGGCGGCGGTTTGTGCGAGGGAGAGGTCGAACTCGTAGACGAGGCCGCCGGCGACGCGGGGCGGAGGTTCGGCGTTTTTGGCCCAACGCCAGCCGGTGTCGCCGGTCCAGAGACGGGTGCAGCGCGGATCGTCGGAGCTGGCGAGGAGTTGCGCGTGAAACTCGCGCTCGGCGGAGCCGGGGACGGGCGCGAGCCAGCAGCGAAGGTGCGGGCGGAGCGTGACGAGGTGGGTGGCGGCGACGAGCCCTGCCGGGAGCCGCAGGCCGGTGGCGCGGAGGCGCGGGAGAAGACGCGCGTCGTCGAGCGCGGCAAGCGGGAGAGAGTGGGCGGGGAGGGGAGGCGGGCCGCGCCAGACGCGGTTCTCGAACAGGTAGAGCGGAGCGGGGTGCTCGGCGACGAGCTTGGCGGCGGCGGCATCGCGGCCGTCGGGGGCGACGAGACGGAGCGTGAGGCGGTCGCCGGCTTGTTCGTCGACCCTGGCTTCGGGGACGAGGGGCTCGGGCTCGATCGCGAAGGGAGAGCCGTCTGGGCGGACAAGGCCGGCGAGGGCGGCGGGAGTGCGGAGAAGGTTGCGGATAGCGCCGGGCGGGAGTTTCGCGGTGAATCCGTGGAGGCCGAGGCGCAACTCGGCGGCGAGGGTGGTGGCGAGGGCGGCGTCGGCGGCGGGCCAGGCGGAGAAGTCGGCCGGGCGGGCGCGGGCGAGATCGGTGACGATGCGCTTGACGGCGGCTTTCCAGGGTTTGTCGGCGGTGGGGCGGGTCTCGATGGTCCAGGAACCGTCGGCGCAGAGACGGACACGGAGGCCGGCGAGATCGCGGAAGGGGTTGAACTCGGCGTAAGCCGCGGCGGCGGCGTGCGGAGCTTCGGGAGAGGGCAGGGCGCGCAGCCAGCGGGCGATTTCCTGTTCGAGGGCGCGGTCGGCCGCAGGAGGCGGCGTGGCCGTGGTTGGAAGCGTGGAAAACTCGACGGGACGGACGGCGAGCGAGGCGGCGTCGGCGGGGTCGCGTCCGTCACGCACGCCGGATTCGACGGTGGAGAGCCAGGAAAGGCCGGCGGCGTAGGTGTGCTTGCAGTCGACGCCGACGGGGCAGGTGCAGCGCGTGGTCCAGGCGCCGCGGGTGTTGAAGAGCGTGACGGTGTAGCGTTCGCCGCCCTGGACCTCGGCCTTCACGAGGTGATCGGCGTCGGACCAGATTTTCTGGACGGCGCCCTGCTGGTAGAGGTCGCGGCCGCGCTGGCGGACGGAGCCGTCGAGGTCGTCGAGGGCGGCGCGGAGGGCGTCGAGCGCCTCGGGGGTGCGCACGGTGCGCAGAGCCGTGAGGCGGGAACGCGAGGATGCCATGGTTTCAGGTCAAGATACGGCGAAGATTCTCCAGGTCGAGAACGGCGGCGAGGTTTTCCTCCTGGACTACGGCGGCGGCGAGGGAGGCCTTCTCGCGTTGAAGGGCGCGGATTTTTTGCTCCACGGTGTCCTTGGCGATGAGGCGGTAGGCGATAACGGTATTGGCCTGGCCGATACGGTGGGTGCGGTCGATGGCCTGGGCCTCGACGGCGGGGTTCCACCACGGGTCGAAGAGGACGACGTAGCTTGCGGCGGTGAGATTGAGCCCGGCGCCGGCGGCCTTGAGCGAGAGCAGAAAAACGGGCGGGCCTTCGGCGGACTGGAAGCGCTCCACGAGCTCCTGGCGGTTTTCGGTTTGTCCGGTGAGAAGCAGGTGGGCGATCTCGCGGGCGCGCAGCTCCTCCGCGATCAGGTCGAGCATGCGGGTGAACTGGGAAAACACGAGGACGCGGTGGCCCTCCGCGACAAGGGGTTCGAGGGTGTCGAGCAGGGCCTCGAGTTTGGCGCCGGGGGCGGATTCGGGCGGCGCGGCGACGGCGGCGTTTTTGCGCGGGCGTCCGCCTTTTTTCGGCGCGGGAGTTTCCTCGGCGAGGAGGAGGCGGGGATCGCAGCAGATCTGGCGCAGGCGGAGGAGGGATTGAAGGATGTTGAAGCGCTGGGCGTCGAATTGGCGGGCGCTTTTCACGGCGAGGAGCATCTGGCGGGCGCGTTTCAGCTCGGCGTCGTAGAGGGCGCGTTGCGGGCCCTCGAGCTCGCACTCGATTTCCTCCTCGATGCGGGCCGGGAGGTCCTTGGCGACCTGGGACTTGGTGCGGCGCAGGAGAAAGGGGCGGACGCGGGCGGCGAGGCGGGAGCGGGCGCCGGCGGGATCGGTCTTTTCGTTGTAGAGGCGCTGGAAGGATGCCTGGGTGCCGAGGAGGCCGGGCTGGGCGAAGGCGAGCAGGCTCCAGAGATCGAGGAGCCGGTTTTCGACCGGGGTGCCGGAGAGGACGACGCGGTGGGCGGCGCGCAGGGCGCAGGCGGCGCGCGCGGTGGCGCTGGCCGGGTTTTTGATGTTCTGGCCCTCGTCGAGGACGACGGCGTCCCACGGCTCGGCGGCGAGCGCGTCGGCCCGGAGGCGGAGCTGGGCGTAGTTGACGACGAGAAGCGAGGGCGCGGCCGCGGCGGAGGAATCGGCGGGCGCGGGATCGTCGAGGGTGGCGGTGCGGAGCGCGGGGGCGAAGCGGGCGGTTTCGTTGCGCCAGTTGGGGACGACGGACTTGGGGCAGACAACGAGGGCGCGGAAGGCGCGCGCGCCTTCCGCGCCATTTGAAATTTCAGATTTGAAATTTGAAATCTCCTCCGAAAGGCGGAGCAGCCAGGCGAGGGTTTGGAGGGTTTTTCCGAGGCCCATGTCGTCGGCGAGCACGCCGCCGAGGCCGAGGGCGGAGAGGTGGGCGAGAAAATGGTATCCTTCGAGCTGATACGGGCGGAGCTCGGCGCGCAGGCCGGCGGGGAGGGGAGGGGGCGGGATGGCGCGGAGCGATTCGGCGCGGGCGCGCAGGGAGGCGGCGAGCGCGGCGTCGTCGAGCGGGGCGGCGGCGAGCTGGAGGGCGTGGTAGCGGTGGACGGCGCGGCCGGAGAGGAGCGCGTCGGGGTCGGCGGCGAGGCCGAGGCGGGCGAGGTTTTCGACGGCGGCGGGATCTTCGGCGAGTTCGATGCGTTGCCAGCCGCGTCCGGGGAGGCGCACCCAGGAGCCGCGGGCCTTGAGGAGGAGGCGGATCTCCTCGGGCGAGAGGGTGAGGTCCTCGGGCTTGAGCTCGACGGAGACGTCGAACCAGTCGCGGCCGGAGCCTTCGGCGGGAGCGGCCTCGACGGAGTAGCGGGCGCGGAGAGGGTTTTCGGCGAGGCTGCGGAGTTCGGGGGCGAGCAACACCTCCACGCCGGGCGGGAGGGAATCGCGCCAGGCCAGAAAATCGTCGGGGAAGGCGCGTCCGGCGGGGCGCGTCCAGGCCTCCTCGGATTCCCACCAGACGACGCGCAGGTCGGCGAAGCGGGCGCCGACGGCGTTGGCGGCGTCTAGGTTGAAGCGGAGGTGGGGATCCTCGGGGCGGGCGGCGGGCGGGGAGGCGCCGGGCAGCCAGGCCCAGCCGTCGCGGGCGCGCCATTCCTGGGCGCAGGGCGGCTCGTCGGAGACGGCCTCGAGGCGGAGGAGCAGAACGGGGGCGGGGTCGTGCGCGGATTCGCGGAGCGCGACGCGGAGGCGGGGGCGGAGGGGGACGTCGCGGAAGCGGGCCTCGCTGGCCGCGAGCTCCGCCGCCGCCTGCCGGCTCTGCGTC
>CAMLQS010000187.1 GCA_946482165.1 uncultured Verrucomicrobiota bacterium
GGAAACCCGCAGGCGACGCGTTCGCATTTCGAGGCTCAGGACTTGATGGAGTCGGGCGCGGGTTCGGACAAGAACCTCGCGACCGGCTGGCTCAACCGGCTGATCGGCTGCTGTCCGGAGGACGCCGAGCACCACTCCGCCCTGCGCGCGGTCGCGATGGCGGGGCAGATGCCGCGCGCCTTGCAAGGCCGCGAGGAGGCGCTGGCCATCGCCGATCTTGAGCGCTTCGGCGTGAAAGGCGGCGCGGGAGCCGGGAGCAGGGAGCAAGGGGCGGGGAGCCAGAGTGAAATGATGGCGGGCGGGGTATCGGGGCGCGGCGGCGCGGCGAAGGGATTCGAGGACATCTACGAAAGCGCCGTCGGGGACGCTCTGCACGGCGCGGGGCGCGAGGGTTTCGCCGCCATGGATCTGCTCAAGAAGGTTGATCCGAAGCGTTACGCTCCCGCGAACGGGGCGGCGTATCCGAATGGCAACTTCGGGAAATCGCTTCGGCAGGTGGCGCAGTTGATCAAGGCCGAGGTCGGGCTGGAGATCGCCTTCGTCGAGATCGGCGGCTGGGACACGCACGCGAACCAAGGCGCGGCGAACGGCGCGTTGGCGAACCGGCTTACCGAGCTGGCGAACGGCCTGGGCGCGCTGCACAAGGACCTCGGTTCGAGAATGTCGGACGTGCTGGTGCTGACGATGAGCGAGTTTGGCCGCACGGCGCGGCAGAACGGCAATCGCGGCACGGACCACGGGCACGGCACGGCGTTCTTCGCGCTCGGCGGCGGGGTGCGCGGCGGACGCGTGCTCGGCGACTGGCCCGGGCTGTCGGCGGACAAACTTTTCGAAGGGCGCGATCTGGCGATCACGACCGATTACCGCGATTTCTTCGCCGAGGCCTGCGTGCGCCACATGGGCGTGGCGGAGTCGGAGCTGGGAAAGGTTTTCCCCGGCCACACGGCGTCGGCGAAGAACTTCCGCGGCTATCTGGGCTGATCGGCTTTCTTCTCACGCAGCCTCGCAGCGGCGGGGCCGCCGTCTAGGTTTGGGGCGGGCGCACGATGGCGTGGACGTGTTCGAGCAGGTCCGAGAGAACAAAGGGCTTGGCGAGGAAACCGATGCGGCCAAGGCAGGGAAGCATGTCGGGATCGAGCGCGCGGCTGTAGCCGGAGAGGAGGATGACCGGGGTTTGGATGGAGGCGGCGCGCAGGGCTTGGACGAGCTCCAAGCCGGTCATGAGAGGCATCGTCTGGTCGGTCACCACGAGCGCGAAGGCGTCGGGCCGGGCGCGGAGAAACTCGAGGCAGGTGGGCGCGTCGGGCATGATCTCGGCGCTGTAGCCGTAACGTTCGAGCGCCTGCTGCGTAAGGAGGGCGACGCTTTCCTCGTCGTCGATCACGGCCACGCGTTCGCCGTTTCCTCGGGGGAAAACCGACGGGGCGGCGGGGATGTGGGAGGGCGCGTTCGCTTCGAGCGCCGCGGAAAGCGCGGGAAGGTAGATGCGGAAACTGGTGCCCGCCCCCGGCTCGGACTCGATGCGGATTCCGCCGCCGTGGGCCGCGACGATGCTATGGACGATGGAGAGGCCCAGGCCGGTGCCTTCGCCGATGGGCTTCGTGGTGAAAAATGGCTCGAAAACCCGCTCGAGAATCTCGCGCGGTATGCCCGCGCCGTTGTCGCTGACGGAGAGCATGAGCGCGAGGCCGGGCGGGATCGCGCCGGCGTGCAGGTCGGGCGGACTCTCAATCTGGACGGGTTCGAGGGTGATTTCCAAACGGCCGCCGGTGCGTTCGCCGATGGCGTGGGCGGAGTTGGTGCAGAGGTTGAGCAACACCTGCTGCAGCTGGGTGTGGTCTCCGAGGACCGTGTGGTCCGCGTCGGGCGCCACGCGCGAGCGGATCTGGATGGTGGAGGGGAGGCTGGCGCGCAGGAGGGGAAGGGTTTCCTCGACCACCTGCGCGACGCGCACGGGGCGCCGCGGCTGTTCGCCGGCGCGGGAAAAGGCGAGGATGCGGCGCACGAGTTCGGCGGCGCGTTGCCCGGCGCTGCGGACATTGGCCAGCTTGGCCAAGGCGGGATGCGCGTCGGGAAGCAGGCCCGTGGCGATCTCCGCGTAGCCCAGGATGGCGGCGAGGAGGTTGTTGAAGTCGTGGGCGATGCCGCCGGCGAGGTTGCCGAGCGTTTCCATCTTCTGCGACTGGGCGAGCTGGTGCTCCATGCGCGCCCGATCCTCGCGCTGGCGGCGGGTTTCGGTGATGTCGCGCGAGATCGACATGATGCCGAAGACGCGCCCGTCCTCGTCGAGAAGCCGGTGCGTGCGGGCCTCGACCCAGACTCGGCGGCCATCCTTGCGGTAATCCTCGAACTCGCCGTTGAAATCCCTTCCGCGGAACGAGTCGTCGATGATGGCGGAGATGCCCGCGCGGGCATCGGCGGGGAAACGATCGATGACGGGGCGGCCGATGATATCGAGCGGCTGCCACCCGTAGAGGTCGGTGGCGGCCTGGTTCCAGTAGGTGATCAGGCCGGCGGAGTCGACGCAGATGACGGCATCGGGCACGTGGGCGAGAAGTTCGAGGTCGCGCACGACCGCGACCTCGGCGGTCTTGCGGGCGTCGATATCCTGGGTGGTGCCGAGCATGCGCAAAGGTTTGCCGTGCGCGTCGCGCTCGGTGACGCGTCCCTTGTTCGCCACCCACAGCCACGAGCCTGATCGGCTCTTGAATCGGTGCTCGCAGTCCCAGACCGCGGTTTCTCCGCGGAGCGCGGCTTCGAGCGTGGTCCGGACGCGGACCAGATCCTCCGGATGCACGAGCTCAAACCAGCCCGCGCCGCTGCGGTTGATGACCTCGATGTCGTAACCGAGGATGCACCAGCCGGCGGCGTGGGTGGAGAGGTGGTCGTGCGGGATATCCCAATCCCACCACACGATCCGGGAGGCTTCGATCGCGAGGTCGAAGCGGTCTTGCATATGGCGGACCGCGGTGACGTCGGCGAAAGTGAGGACGACGCCGTCGATCTCGCCCTTGATGTTGCGGAAAGGCAGGATGCGTTTGAGAAAAAACTGGCCGTCGCGGGAGCGAATCTCGCGGCGCGCGGTGGCGCCGGTGGCGACGACGCGAGCGATCTCCGAAAGGAGGTGGGCCTGGTCGTCGAGCTGGTAGGCGATATGCGCTATCGGGCGCCCGACATCCTGGGGCATGAGTCGGAAGCAGCGCTCGATCGCGGGGTTGAACTTCCGGATGCGCAGTTCGCGGTCCAGGAACACGGTGCCGACTTCGAGGGCGCCGAGGAGGTTGTCCAAGTCGGCGTTGAGTTGCTGGAGCTCGGTGTTTTTCCGCTCGAACTCGCCGTTCACGCTGTGGAGTTCCTCGTTGAGCGAATGGAGTTCCTCGTTGGCGGCTTGAAACTCCTCGTTGGCGGCGAGCAGTTCCTCGTTTGTGGATTGGAGCTCCTCGTTGGCGGTCTGGAGCTGCT
Organism: uncultured Verrucomicrobiota bacterium; assembly: GCA_946482165.1. The sequence goes on from CAMLQS010000187.1 coordinate 3,463, forward strand.
CTACGGTGGCCTGGAGATTTTCCTTGGTGGACTGGAGCTCGGCTTCCAAGGCGACCAGCCGATCATGACGCGCGGCGTCGGGGACGAAGCCGGAGGATTGCGGGGCAGGCCCGGTCGGCGATGGCTGGGGCGGCGCGGGATGGGCGCGCCGAGCGGCGATATGCACCAGGGCGGGGCCGGCGTGGGGATCGGGGATCGCTTCGGCGACCAGATCGACCAACTCCGTTTCCGTTCCGGATCCGCCGACGCGGACCCCGTGCGCTTCGCACGGGCCGGGCGCGCGCAGCGCGCGCGGCAGGAGGGTGGAGAGGGCGAGACGAAGATCGCCCGAGGTGCGGGAAAGAAGGTTGTTCTCGATTCTGCCCTCGGGGGGGAGAAGCAGACGGCCGGCCTCGCCGAAGCAGTGGAGCAGGAGCCCGGAGGAATCGACGAGGAATCCCGGGGGCGCATGGCGGTCGAGGAGGTGGTCGTAGGCGCGGAGGATGTGGCGGCCCACGGAGGACGGCACCGCGCTGCCGGCGGCGGCGGCGTTGCCGAGCGAGGTGGCGGAAGGCTGGCCGGGCAGGCGGCGCGAGGAGAAGGGCAGGCGGCGGTCGCTGTTTTTGCGGTAAACCTTGTGGCGGACATCGAGCAGGTCGAAGTCCTCGCCATGCCTGCCAACGCTCTCGCTGGCGCCCAGGAAGAGAATGCCGCCGGGGCGGAGCGCGTGATGGAAACGATTGACGACACGCTCCTGCGCCTCGGGTTCGAGGTAGATGAGGAGGTTGCGGCAGACCGCGAGATCGATGCGGGTGAAAGGCGGATCGACGAGAAGATCGTGCGGGGCGAAAACGATATGCACCCGGAGGTCGGGCGAAACGCGCCGGTGGCCATCGCGGACGGGTTGAAAGTAACGCTCGATGCGTTCGGCCCCGAGCGCGGCGAGTTTGTTCTCTTCGTAGCGCCCCTGCGACGCCTGCTCGAGCGCTTGCGGATGCACATCGGTCGCGAAGACCGAGATGCGTCCGGTGAAGTCGACGGACCGCGCGACTTCATCGAGAAGGATGGCGACGGAGTAGGCCTCTTCGCCGGTGGCGCAACCGGCGCACCACGCGCGGAATTCTTCCCGGCCGTGGCTGCGGAAAAGCTCGGGAAGGACCTCCGTCGCGAGCCACCCAAAGGCTTCGGGCTCGCGGAAAAATTCAGTGACTCCGATCAGCAGGTCGTGACGGAGGTTGTCCAGCTCCGCCGGATCGGCGCGCAGTCGGGCGGCGTAGGCGGTGGAGTCCTGGCAATTTATGAGTGTCATGCGGCGCCGAATGCGGCGATCGACCGTTCCCGGCCGGTAGAGGGCGAAATCGAGCCCATGGTGGGCGCGCAACAACTCCAGCACCGGGCCGTGATGGGCGTGGACCGCCTCGCTGGTCGGCCCGGCGCCGCCGGAGAGGCTCGCCGCGGCGAGTTCCCGTTGCGCGGCAAGCAATGCGTCCGGCATGGCGGAAGGCGTGAGCACGGCACGCACGCAGCCGCTTTGAATCGCGGCGCGGGGTTGGTCGGCCGGAGAGGCGGTCGCGGGATCTTGCGCAAAAACGATACCCCCGGCGGAAGCGATGGAACGCGCACCTTCGACGCCGTCTTGTCCGGCGCCGGCCAGGATGATGGCGGCGGCTCGCGGGCCGGCATCCCGGGCAAGCGAGTGAAGAAAGCGGTCGAGCGGAGCTTCGTTTGAGCCGGACACGACGCCGTTGGCGTGTCCTTCCAGAAAACCGTCCCGAATGGTCATGTGCGTTCCTGTCGGCAGCATATACACCGAGTCTGCGCAGAGGGGCAGGCCGTCCGAAACCGGCCGAACACGCAGTCTGGTCTGACGTGCGATGGCTTCCTCGAGATCGGCGGCCGTGGAGTCGGTCGCGGGGGGAACCACCACGCAGGCCCAGCCCGTGCGAGGGGGAAGCGCATCAAGAAAATCTTCCAATGCCTTGGAGCCGCACGTCGAGGCGCCGATGCCAAGAATGAGACGGGGAGCGGCTTTGGGGTCCGACATCAGCGACACGGCTGCACCTTGAAGCGGACGCCTGCCAAGGCGACGGTAAAAATGCCTTAAAAGACTAGGTTTTTACCTCAGCAGCCCCCTAGGGTGATATCGGAAGCGGATAGGTGCGAATGGATATGCGGCGGCGCGACGGGAGAGCGGCGTCCGGGAGCGTTCCCAACGCCGGCCCAGCCGTATTCCCGGCCGCTCAGCCCCCGCCGGAGGTTTTAGGATCTCCCTTATAAGACACGCCTCAGCGTTTCGGCGATCTGTCGCTCTGCGCCTGCTCGACCACCGTGACGCGGCCATTTTCGAAGGTGATCCGCACACGATCTTCAACGCGAGGGGCGTAGATCGGTTGGTAGTCCGGTTCATGATACACACGATAGCTTTTGCTGCCGGGATCGAAGACCACTTCGCGCCGGAATCCCACGAGCCGGGTGCCTTGGTATTCCTGCCAGTAGGCGCTGTAAACCCAGGTGGTGGTGTGCGAGCCGGCCGCGAGGTGTTCGCGTTTCTCATCGGGCGCGCCGAGGGCGATGTAGACCATGTCTTGCGTGTCGCCGACCTCGATTTGCCGCGCTTCGAGGCGCGTCCGGGTCGTGGCGTCAAGACCGCCGAAGACCGATGCTTTTTCCTTCGCGCGTCGTTCAAAGGTGCTGCACGCGCTGAGCGAAACGAGGGCCGCCATCGCGGCGAAAACGCGAAAGATTGAGCCAAAATACATGCGGGAACCCTGCGAACCTCATCGCGAAGCGCAACGAGGTAGAGCTCGGACCCGAAAATCAATTTGTCTCCCGCTTTGGTGAATATACTTAGCTTTCGTGCTCATGAGAATTTTACCTGCATGCGTCGCCGGGATTATTTTGGCGGTAGGCGGCCTGGTGGGCTGCAAAGGGAAAAACCCGATTTCCTCCACGCCTGAGCCCAAGGCGACTTGGATGGACCCGCGCGTGTGGACCGCAAGCGATGGCAGAACATTGGAAGGCGCCCTGGTCGCCCGCATGGGCCAAGACGGCGTCGTGCGCCGCGCCGTGGACGGCGTTTTTCTGCGTCTGCCTCCCCGTTTCCTCAATCCCGACAATCTCAATTTTCTCAACAGCGCTTTCCAAAGCGGCGCGATTCCAACGACCTTGCCCGAACTCTGGTATGTGCGCACCAAGCTGACTATCCCGGGCGGCGAGGCCTGGATGGCGCCCGACGCCACGGCGGCGATCGGTCCGCGCATCGCCAAATCGGAAACGGGCTTTTGGATACTTGTAAGCGAGCTCGATGGCAGCGGCGCCAAATGGGCCCGCGTCGACAATCATTCGTATTCCAGAATCAGGTCCGACGTGCTTCTGCCGCGAAGCGAACTGGCGACTCAGATGAGCGGCTCGGGCGCTTTCCTGGATGAGGTGGGTTGCCCCCGTAACGACCTTTACGTGATCGACGCCCGATATGGGCTTACTTCCCGCCGGATAAACGTGACCCGTGCCATGATGGGGCACCTGGCCGGCGGCCGGCTGCCAGTGACGGTTTCGCCCGCGCTTTTCGATCTCCCGGGGCATGCGCCCGACGTCTGGGACCTCACCATCACCTGGCAGCGCTCCAATGGCAGCGCGTTTACCCGCGTCATCCGGGACGGCTCCATTCTGGCCTGGCCGGAGGTCAACTAGCAGCCTATATCGGGTATTTTTTCGGATTATCCACAGAGCCGAGCCGGAGCGCGGACACAGAGGTCACGGAGGAAAGGTCGATCAGGATTTCTGAAATACGGATTGGCTCTGTGCTTTCCGTGTCAGAGCTCTGTGTCCTCCGTGACGAAAAATTATCGCTCGGAATGCGGAGGTAGCCCGAAAATATCCGTGTTATCGGCTACCAGGCACTGTCTTCAAAAATAACCCGGTGCTTTGCCAGCGCCCTGCGGGTGAGAGGGAAACCAAGCTGGGCCGGCGTTGCCCTCGGCGGCACGGGCCCGCCGGCCCGCCTCCGCCTCGGTCGCCTTGGCCGAGCATGGTTTCCCACTCACGAAGCATCGGTTTATTTCGAAGACAGCGCCTAAGCCTTCGGCGTCGTGTTGGTTTCCGGCCCGCGCGGATGGAGAATTTCTTCCAGCTCCAGGCCGGTGAGTCGTTTGATGCCGCCGAAAAGCTGGAATATCGCGACCATCATCATGCCGGTGCTCGGAATCACGATCACCGGCCAGCTCCAGATCTGCATCTTTGCGAGCTGAGCGTTGAATTCGGGCGTGTTCGACGGCGCGGTCAGGAGCCAGCGCGCGAGGAGAAAATTCAGCGCCGCGCTGATCAAAAACGACGCGACGACCAGCCAGCCCGCGCGCGCCAGCAACCGCTCGAATTCCGCGGACGCGCCGCGCGCGGCGAGAGCGGCGTCAACCTTGGGCACGTCGATAACCTGGTCGCTGTAGACGAACTCGCGGACGAGGGGGCGGCGCGATTTCATGGACAAGATCACCATCAGCCCGATCACGAGCGGCACCGAGGCTTCCTTGACCGCGAACCAGATGCCGTCGAGTTCCGCCAGCCCGAAGCCGCCGGTGAGCAGAGTGCTCGCGAAGCCTATGCCGGCGATGAAGCTGAATTTTTTCCGCTGCGAGAAGTCCCAGATCGCGTAGCCGACCGGAAATGCCAGCGCGACGATCAGCGCCACAGCCGGCCCGAGGCGCTCCGGCGCGCTTAGCTTTGAGAGGATCAGCGCCGGCACGGCGATCGTGCAGATGAGGTTGGCGAACAGATTTTCGCGGGCGGGGCGAGGCGAAGGGGCGGCGGTGGTCACGGTTTGGTCGGAAGGGCACTCCACCCGCGTCCGCGCCGCGAGCCAGCGAAAAATCCGGTTTCAAAAATTCGCCGTCCGCATAGGGTGCGCGGTTCCATGATCCTCCTAGGTGTCAACATCGACCACTGCGCCACCGTGCGCCAGGCGCGCTACCGCGGCTACGCCGCCACCGTCGGCGGCCCCGTCGAGCCCGATCCCGTCGTCCTTGCCACGCTCGCCGAGCGGGCCGGCGCCGACGGCATCACCATTCACCTGCGCGAGGATCGTCGCCATATCCAGGAGCGCGACGTCCACCGCCTTCGCGAGGTGGCGCAAACCCGCATCAACCTCGAAATGGCCTGCACGCCCGCGATGACGGATTTCGCCCTGAAGGTGAAGCCCGAGTCCGTTTGCCTCGTGCCGGAGAGCCGCGAGGAGATTTCCACCGAGGGCGGTCTCGACGTCGTTGGCCAACGCGAGCGCGTGCGCGCCGTGTGCGAGGCGATGCGCGCCGCCGGGATCACGGTCAGCCTTTTCATCGACGCCGACGCCGCGCAAATCGACGCCGCCGCGGAGTTGAACGCGCCGTGGATCGAGCTTCATACCGGCGCCTGGGCCAACGCCTACCACACGCCTAAGCGCGCGGAGGAGTTTGCCCGCCTTGTCGACGGCGCCAGGCGCGCCCACGCCGCCGGGCTCGTGGTCAACGCCGGCCATGGCATCAATTACGTCAACGTCGCCGAGGTGCGCGCCTTGCCGCACGTCCACGAGCTCAACATCGGCCACAGCATCATCAGCCGCGCGCTTTTCACCGGTATCGAGGAAGCGGTGCGCGAGATGAAGACGCGGATGAATCCCGGACTAGTCGCCGCCTGAGAACGGCGCGCCGACGCACCCACGCCAGCCCGAATGGCCGAATCCATGGTTCCGACGATCTCCGGACACGTTCTCGGTCTCGGTTGCGATCTCTGCGAGGTCGCGCGCCTGCGCGGCGTATGGGAACGGCAGGGCGAACGCTTCCTCGACTACACCTACACCGAGGGCGAACGCGCCTATTGCCTCAAGATGCGCGACCCCGCGCCGTTCCTCGCCGCGCGCTTCGCGGCGAAGGAGGCCGTCGCGAAAGCCTTCGGCACCGGCATCGGCGCCGAGCTTGGCTGGCACTCGATCGAGGTCGTTCACGGCGAGCGCGGCGAGCCGCTCGTGCGCCTCGACTTGAAGGGCGCGGCCCTCCTCGCCGAGCGCGGCGCGTCGGGCGTGATGTTGACCCTTTCCCACACCGACTCGATGGCGATGGCCGTCGCGGCGCTCGTCCGCGGGGCGTAGCGGCGCCGGTCAGCCGGCGTCCCGCGGCGCGCCGTCGGTCGCGACCTCGGCGTCCAGCTCGAGTTCGAAGAGAAGGTCGTCCCGGCAGATGTCGCAGTGCAGGCGGACGACGGGCGGGTTTCGCCATCCTTGGCGCTCGCACCACAAGTCGAAGGCCGGCGCGAGCTCGGGCTATGAAGTAGGCGATCCCGCGGGTGGCGTCGCTCCAGCCCATGCCGCGCGAGCGCAGGAT
>CAMLQS010000188.1 GCA_946482165.1 uncultured Verrucomicrobiota bacterium
GCCTTGGCGGCGTCGAGCCAGTCCTCGTTCTTTAGAAGGCCCATCTCCGGAGTCGTCGCCTCGGGATGCGCGGCCAAGTGGTCCTTGAGATCTTGCAGACGCTCGATCCATGCCGATATCGCGGCGATGGCGGGATCCGCGGCCTCGGTTTTGATCTCGTTCAGCGCGGCCTTGCTGCTGCTCGCATCGGCGCGGAGGCGGAGGTTTTCCGCTTCGAGCGCGGAAAGCCGGCCGGACCAAGCTCGCGTTTCCTCCGTCCGGTTTTTCGCGAGGACGTCGAGTTCGTGCCGGAGGTTTTGCGTCTGCCGGTGCTGGTAAAGGCCGACGCTTGCGGCGAGCGCGAGTCCGGCGACGACGAGGATTTTTTGGGTGGTCGTCATGAAAAGGGCGGATGCGAACGCTCCGGTCGCGATGGCGGTGTTGGCGGAAAGCGCGGTTGCGGCGATGGACGACGCGAGCCCGGCGGGCGCGACGGGCACGGCTTGCGCCGAGAGCCAGGTGCCGAGGGTGAGCGCGCTTCCGCCCGCGCCACCGACGCGAAGCACGGAGCGGAGGCGATCCAGCGCGCGCTCGACGCGTTTCTGGGCGGCGTCGTCCGAGAGGCCGAGGCCTTGGCCGACCTCGCGCAGACTTTTTCCGGAGAAGAAACGAAGCAGCAGCGCTTCGCGATCCGCGGCGGGCAAGCGGGAGAGGGCCTCGTCGAGGCGGTCGGAGAGGTCCGAGTCCATGTTGGTTGCTCCGCGCCGGACGGAGGGATCGAGCGCGGCGGTGCAGGCGATTTCTTCGCGGCGTTTTCGCCGCGCTTCGCCGCGGATGAGGTCGATGGCGCGTCGCCGCGTGGCGGTGTGCAGCCAGGCGGGGAGCACGCACCCGGGGCGAAGTTTCCCGGCTTCGCGGGCGAGTTCGATGAAGACGGTCTGCGCGACGTCGCGCGCGAGGTCGGGGCTGCGCACCTGGCGGAGGGCCGCCGAGTAGACGAGGTCGAGGTGGCGGGCGACGAGCGCGGAGAAGGCCGCCTGCGAAGCTTGGCGGGCGTAGAGGCGGAGCAGATCTGCGTCGCTGGCGGCGGTCATGACACACGCTTATCGGCGCCGAGCGCCGAAATCCGACATCAAAGCGGAAACTCCCTCGGAGAGGGCCGGGCGGATGGCGCCGCTAGGTGTTTGAATCCCCGGACGACCCGGTTCCCGGGGGCGAAGTTCCGGCCGTATCCTTGGGCGCGAGCCAGCGGGTCCAAACTTCCCGGATGGTATCCACCAGGAGCAGAGGCGACGCGGGTTTGACCATGTAGTCATCGGCGCCGAGCAGGCGCGCGCGCGCGCGGTCCTCGGGACGTCCGGAGGATGAAATGATGACGACGAGCAGGCCGCGCAGTTCCGCCCGGCCGCGTATCCACTCCAGCACTTCGAAACCGGAGCGCGCGGGCAGGTTGAGATCAAGCAGGACGAGGTCGGGCGTCGGCCGGTTCTCGTGGGGGCGGGCGGCGGCGAGGTAGTCGACGGCCTTGTCGCCATCGCAAGCGGTGTGAAGATCCAGCGTGAGCCCCGCCCGGCTGATCGCGCGGCGCATGAAGAGCACGTCGTTCTCCTCGTCTTCCACGTAGAGGACATTGAAGAGACGCGACGCCGACGGGACGTGGGAACTCATGGGGTCGGGGAGAAAGGCGACGAAGAAGGCCGGTCCGCGAGGAGTTTGTCTCTCCGGTCACGGCGAGGCGATGCCTCGGCTGAGAAATGGAGTGGGGGTTTCAACGCGCGGGGAGGCATGAAGGACGCCGTCTCAATCAGGGTAAAGGGATTCTCACGTTCGTTCCGCAGGAAATCGCCCGCCAGAAGAAGGGGCGCCGGGCGCGAATACGCTTGGAGCCGGCGTCCTGTTGCTGAGGTTGTTCGCTCGCAGACTTTTGCGATCGGACATGAAAAAGGGCGACGCGAAGGACGCGTCGCCCGGTGAACGTGAAAACGCGGGTGGGTTTAGCGTTTCAGGGCGGCGTTCCACGCCGCGAGGTTGGCGGACTGGGCGGCGAAGAGCGCATCGGTCGAGTCGAGGATCTCGATTTTCAGGATCTTGTCGCCGCCGACGATCCGGTTGACCACGTCCTGGCCCTCCGTGACTTCGCCGAAGACGCTGTGTTTTCCATCGAGCCAAGGCGTGGGCACGTGCGTGATAAAGAACTGGCTGCCGTTGGTGCCGGGGCCGGCGTTGGCCATGGAGAAGATACCGGGCTTGGCGTGGCGCAGCTCGGGATGAATCTCGTCGGGGAACCGGTAGGGAGGACCGCCGCGGCCCGAGCCTTCGGGATCGCCGCCTTGGATCATGAAATTCGGGATGACGCGGTGAAAGGTGAGGCCGTCGTAGTAACCCTTCTTGGCGAGGTTGAGGAAGTTGGCGGCCGTCATGGGGACCTTGGACGCGAACAGCGTGCCCTTGATCTCGCCTTTGCTGGTCTTCAGGACGACGTGGATATCGGTCACGACGGCGGTCGGCGTCGGGGCGGAAGGTTGCGCGGTGGGGGTGGATTTAGGCGTGCAGGCCGCGCCAAGGAGCAGGCAGGCGAGGGCGGAGCAACCGAGCAGACGACGGAGGAAGGATTGGCGAGTCATGGGTTTAGGCGGGGAAAAGACGAAGTGAGACGAGCAAAGCGATACGAGGTTCCACGTCGAGGATGAGGCGAGGCATTTGCGGATTCCCATGCGGCGCGCTTTGTCCACGCTTAGTCGTCCTTATATCGTGAGTCAGCCCGCCGCCAACGTCCCCGCCAAGATCTACTCCAGCGAACCCGTCTGGAACCCGGCCCGCTGGCTGCCCACCACGGCCGACGAGGTGAAGGCGCGCGGCTGGGAGCAACTCGACGTGATCCTCGTCTCGGGCGACGCCTACGTCGACCACCCCGCTTTCGGCAGCGCCGTCATCGGCCGTCTGCTCGAGGCCGAGGGCCTGAAAGTCGCGATCATCCCGCAGCCCAACTGGCGCGACGACCTGCGCGATTTCAAGAAGCTGGGCGCGCCGAGGCTTTTCTTCGGCGTCACCGCCGGATGCATGGACTCGATGGTCAACCGCTACACGGCTGCGCGGAAGCCGCGCAGCGAGGACGCCTACACGCCCGGCGGCGAGACCGGCTTCCGGCCGGACTACGCGACCGTAGTGTATTCAAGGATACTGAAGGAGCTTTTCCCCGAGGTCCCGATCATGATCGGCGGCATCGAGGCCTCCCTGCGTCGCGTGACGCACTACGACTACTGGTCCGAGACGCTCAAGCCCTCGATCCTCGCCGAGAGCGGCGCCGACCTCCTCGTCTACGGCATGGGCGAGCTGCCGCTTAAGGAGTGCGTCCGCCTGCTCAAGCGCGGCGTGCCCTTCTCCTCGCTTACCACCATTGCGCAGACCGCCGTGCTTCTGCCGCCGGGCAAGCCCGCGCCGAAGAACGCCAACTGGGAGGACCACTCGCTCTACTCGCATGACGAGTGCCTCGGGGACCGCGGCCTCTACGCGCAAAACTTCAAGGCGATCGAGACCGAGTCGAACCGCGTCAAGGCCCGCCGCATCCTCCAGCCGACCGCGGACCGGTTGCTCGTGGTCAACCCGCCGTATCCGACGATGAGCGAAGGCCAGATCGATGCGTCCTTCGACCTTCCCTATACGCGCCTTCCCCATCCGAAGTATCGCAAGCGCGGGCCGATCCCGGCCTACGAGATGATCAAGCATTCGATCAACATGCACCGCGGGTGCTTCGGCGGATGCAGCTTCTGCACGATCTCGGCGCACCAGGGGAAGTTCGTCGCGTCGCGCTCGAAGGAGTCGATCCTGCGCGAGGTCGAGTCGGTGAAGCAGATGCCCGACTTTCGCGGCACGATCAGCGATCTCGGCGGGCCCTCCGCCAACATGTATAACATGAAGGGCAAGGAGCAGTGGATCTGCGACGAGTGCGTGCGCCCCTCCTGCATCTGGCCGGACGTTTGCCGCAACCTCGACACCGACCACACCGCCCTCCTCGACATCTACAAATCCGTTCGCGAGACCGAGGGCGTCAAGCACGCCTACGTCGCGAGCGGCATCCGCTACGACCTTTTCCTCCACGACAAGGGCGCCACGCCCGAGGCGAAGGCGAGCCACGAGAAATACATCGAGGAACTCGCCGCCCATCACGTGCCCGGCCGCATCAAGGTCGCGCCCGAACACACGAGCGACCACGTGCTGCGCATCATGCGCAAGCCGAGCTTCAACCTCTTCTACAAGTTCAAGGAGAAGTTCGCCGCCGCCGCGGCCAAGGCCGGCAAGCCCGACATGCCGGTGACGCCCTACTTCATCAGCTCCCACCCCGGCTCGCGTCCCGAGGACATGGCCGACCTCGCGCTCAAGACCAAGGACCTCGGCTACCGGCTCGAGGCCGTGCAGGACTTCACGCCCACGCCGATGACGGTCGCGACCGAGATCTACGCGACCGGCCTGCACCCGATCGAGAACCGCCCCGTGGAGGTCGCCCGCACGCCCGAGGCCAAGCAGGAGCAGCGCAGTTTCTTCTTCTGGTATAAGCCCGAGATGAAGAAGGCGCTGCGCGACACGCTCCAGCGCCTCGGCCTCAACGACACCGCCCGTCGTTTGCTCGACGAGAAACGCGAGACCCGCGATGTCACCCCCTCGCCCAAGATAAATCCGGTCAAAGGAGGAGGCGCTTGTAGTGGCGGCGGCATGACGACCGCGCCCTGCGGCATGCGGGTTCCCGCCGGCGCCCCCGGTTTGCCGAAGTCCCCCCGCTCTTCCGCCGATGCGGCGCCGCGGCATTCGCACGCGAACCAAGGCCGCCCGCCGGGCCCCGCCGGAGCCGGCCAGGCGCCGGAGCGCACGGGAAAGCCGCTGCCTTTCGCGAAGTTCCGCCGCAAGGGCTGAAGACGCTCCCCGGAGCGTTTTTACCCGGGCTGGATTATGGAGGGAGGCGCGCGCCGCCCCGCGCGGTCAACAATGCGTATTTCGGCCGCGTTGTTTTGCTGTCTCCACGTTGCCACTACACCGGAGCAGCGCGCCCAACCCCCTTGCCGGGCGCGAGGAGCTTTCCCCCGTTCTTTCCCCTTCGTCGGTCCCCTCGGCGAAGGCTGAAATCATACCCCAACCTCGTTTTGTTGAAGACCGGTTCCCGTCGCCGGTCCGTCGCGCCCGTTCGCCGCGAGCCGATTCCGCGCTCCCACGACGCGACGTGAAAGTTCCCGAGCCCGGTCCCGCCGGGCGAGGGCGGGCGCCTGCCTGGACTCCCGGCTGACATTCCCCCCTTTGGCGACGTCGCATCGGCGACGATTTGTCCGAAATAGACACCCAACCCCGAAACCCCATGAAAACGTTCCGTCGATACGCCCTGAGTTTGCTCGGGCTCTGTCTCGCCCCCCTCGCCTCCCTCGCCGCCGACGGCTACGGCCGCAACACCAAGGGCGGCGCGGGCGGCGCCACCGTGACCGCCACCACCGCGGCCCAGTTCCGGACTTACGCCGAGTCCGCCACGACTTACACCATTGTCGTCTCCGGCACGCTCGACCTCACCGGCGCCAGCGTGAAGGTGAAGTCCAACAAAACCATCAAGGGCGCCAACACCTCAGCCACGATCAAGGGCTGCCTCGATCTTGGCAGCGGCGGCGTGAACAACGTCATCATCCAAAACCTCAACATCACCAATCCGGGCGGCGACGGCGTCACCTGCTGGGGCACGAGCAACGTCTATTGCACCAAGGTGAATTTCTACGACTGCGGCGACGGGAGTTTCGATATCTCGCAAGGTTCGAGCAAGATCACGGTTTCCTGGTGCAAGTTCTCGTATCCTTCGCAGGCCGACCACCGCTTTGTGACGATTCTCGGCAACGTCGACACCAGCCAGAACTACGAGACCACGCTTCATCACAATTGGTATGCCAGCCGTTGCGACCAACGCATGCCCTCCGGCAGCTACAGCATGGCGCACGTTTACAACAACTACTTCAACTGTTCCGGGAACAGCTACTGCACCAACGCCCGCGCCGGCAGCAACTGGATCGTCGAGAACAACTATTACCAAGGCGTGAAGAGTCCCCTCTACGAAGAGGGTGGCGGCAGGATCAAGTCCTCGGGCAACACCTTCGCGAGCTGCACCGGGAACATCAACATCGCCACCGGCTCGGGCTTCACCCTGCCATACGGCTACGCGCTCGACGCCACCTCCAACGTGCCGGCCCGCGTGCAAGGCGGCGCCGGCAACCGCTGAGCCGCGTTCTCCGCTGTAGAACCTCCGGCGGGCGCGGGTCGCATGACGCCCCGCGCCGTTCTGTGTGCTCTTCGCCTACCCCGTCGCCATGGGCTCCCGATTCGTTTCCTCTCCCTCCGTCTTCCTGGCCGTTCTGACTGGATTCGCCTGCGGCGTATCCGCTGCGTCCGGACAGGAGAATCCATCCGCCCGCGCGCTTGCCTACGAACGTCTCGGCCACCTCGACTTCGCCGCGCTCAAGCTCGAACTCGAACGCGCCGGCTGGCCCGCCGTCCATGTGCAGGCGTTTTTGAACGCCGAAATCCAGCACCGTCTGTGCCCTCCTCCCAGGCTGACCGCGGAGGACTTTCGCCCGTTCGAGTTTTGGCGCACCGGTCCCGACGCCGAGCCTCTCGCCCACCTCAACACTCCGGAGCGCCGGGCCGAGCGGACTCGCCGTGAAGAAGCCGCGCGCGTCGAGTTCGACGCGCTCTTTCCGCCGGAGGAGCAGAACGCGGACAAGCTGCTTCTCGCCTGGGAAGACCGCCGCCGCTGGGGCGATCTGCCCGCGGAGAAGCGTCGGGCGGTCGCGGCGCTTTTAGCGCAGGCGGAAAAGCAAAAGGATGAACTTCTGGGCAGCCGCGGCGGCATGCTCACGCCCGACGAGCACCGGCGGCTCTGGGCGTTTGCCGAGCAGGCCCGGGCCGGCGTCGCCGGCCTGCTCACCGCCGGCGAGCTGCTCGACTTCGATCTGAGAAACTCCGCCACCGCGAACCGCATGCGCGCGGAATTGGATAATTTTCAACCTACGCGGGATGAGTTTCTCGGTATTTTCCGTGCGCTCCACGCCATCGAGCTGGCGTTCGACCACAAGTCCATCGGCCATGCCGATCCCGACGTGGCGAGGCGGCGCGAGGAGGCCGAGACCGAGGCGGCCGTATCCATCGCCCGCCTGCTCGGTCCGGAGCGTTATGAGGACTACCGCCTGAGTCTTCAGCCGGCCTGCCAGACCTTGCAGTTCGACGGGCGCTTCGCCCGCAGCGACGCACCTACCATTCGTCGGCTCTACCGGTCGTTGCTCGCCACGCGGGCCGCCTTGCGCGAATCCGAGTCGCTGCCCGAAGCGGAAAAAACGATCCGCGCCGCGGAGCTGAAGCGGAACCTCCACGAGCAGTTCCGCCTCGTTCTCGATGAGGAGGGCACCCGCCGCTACCTGCAGGAGCAGTCGCTGTGGCCGTGAGCTCCTTCGCCTTTGCTTCCCTCCGCCCCGTGCCGCCGCTCCGGCGGTCGAGGCGAAGAAGGTTCCGGACAGCCCGGTCGCCCGGAGCGAGGGTTTCGGCCCCGCGCTCGTTCCCCGGATCCGATCCGCATCATCGCCGCGTCCCCTGTTTTCGTCGCCCATGACATCCGCCCCGATCCACCGCGTCCTCGCCGGCTGCGCCGCGCTCTGCGCGGTGAGTTTTTTCCTCGGCCGCCATACCGCGTCCCCCGGCGCCGACGCGCCTGTTTTGGAGGTCGGAGTCACTCCGGCCTCGCTTTCGTCTGCATCGGTCCTGGATGCGGGCGCCCTCGCGCCCGAACGCGAGCGCGCGCCGGCCGACCGTTTGGACGCGCTCCAGGCGGCCGCGACCACTCCGGCTTCCGAGGAGGCTTTTTTGACGGAGCTCTCTTCGTTGGCGGCCACGGATCCCGAGCGGGCTTTGCAACGCGCCCGCGCCGCGGCGACGCCCCGCCGGCGCGAACTCTATCTTCGGGCCGTCCTGCGCGGTTGGGGCGGGGCCGACGCGTTCATGGCATCGCGTTGGGCGCTGGAGAACGTCCCGCTCGGCGAACGCCGGGCCGCCGTGGAAGCCATCGTTCAAGGATCCGTTGGAAACCCCGAAGACGCCATGCGCGCGGTGTCCTTTCTCTGCGCCGAGGATCCCGCGCTCGCGGGCGACCATGGCAACACCTTCGTCGCGGAGTTCGCCCACGCCGGCCGCTTCGATCTCGCCAGCCGTTTCGCCGCCCGGGCTCCGGTGGAGTATCGCTCCTGGTGGCTCGCCACGGCCTTCGGGCGCTGGGCGGCGTATCAGCCGGAAGCGGCGCTCTCCTCGCTTGGCGCGATCGCCGATCCCGGGGTGCGCGAGGCCGCCGCGCAGGGGCTCGTCGCGGGGTGGGCCGCCGGAGATCCCGCCGCGCTTGTGGCGCGCGCGCAGAGTTTTCCCGCCGGCGAAGCGCGCGAAGCCGCCCTTCGCGAAGGCCTGCGCCAATGGGTTTCCCTCGATCCCGGCGCCGCCTCCGCCTGGATGGAGCGGAGCGAACCCTCGCCGGGGCTCGATCCCGGCGCGGCCGCCCTCGCCACCACCCCGGCGCTTGTCTCGCATCGTCCGGAAGTCGCCGCCAGCTGGGCCGAAAGCATCACCGATCCGGGACTTCGAGCCGACACGCTGCTCGATTTTGTCCGGCTCTGGGCGGAGACCGATCCGTCATCGGCGCGCAACTACGCCGCGACTTCGCCGGCCATGCGCCCGGAGACCCGCGAACTCGCGCTCTCCTCTTTTCAGCGCTCTCCCTGACCGTCCCGCCCCTCTTCGGCGCGCGCCGGCCGGGAAAATCAAATCCCACCCGACCCCCAACCCCGACCCAAAACATGAA
Organism: uncultured Verrucomicrobiota bacterium; assembly: GCA_946482165.1. The sequence continues at coordinate 8,840 of CAMLQS010000188.1, forward strand.
GCTACTGATCCCCCTCCTCGCGGCCCTCGCTCTCGCGCCCGCCGCTTTCTGCGCCACTCGCAGCGTGCCGTCGCAATACTCCACCGTCCAGGCGGCGGTGAATGCCGCGACCTCGGGCGATGTCATCAACATCGCCAACGGGACCTACAACGAGGTCGTCACGATTCCGTCCTCCAAGACCAACATCCGACTGATCGGCGCGAGTCAGACCGGCGTGAAAATCCAGTCGGGCGTCAACCAGACCACCGTCACCGTGAACGGCACGGACATCACCTTCTCGACCATGACGATCGCCAACACCTATCTCAGCGGATCGACCACGTCCCATGCCGTTCGCGTGAACAGCAAGCGCGTGGAGTTTCATCGCTGCTACATCAACGGCTGGCAGGACACGTTCGCCATCTGGAACGATGCGCTGGTTTATTGCACCCTCAGCGAGATCCGGGGATGCGTGGATTTCATTTATAGCGGCGGCACCGCGTTTTTTCAGACCTGCAATATCCGCCAGATTCGCAACACGGGAGGCGTGGACTGCGCGCCCAGCACTCCGCAAAACGTGACCTACGGGTTCGTTTTCAACGGATGCACGATAGCTCGCTCCAGTGGAGTGCCGAGCAACAGCTCCACCCTGATGCGTCCTTGGTATCCCTATGGCGCGACCGCCTACATCAACTGCGCGATGGATTCGCACATCACCGCCGCCGGCTGGAGCGCCTGGGATGGCCGCGAGGCGACCTGCCGCGCCGCCGAATACGGCAGCAAGACCCTCTCCGGCGCCACGATCAATCTCTCCGCCCGCTCCCCCTGGGTGAAGCGGCTCACCGCGGCGGAAGCGGCGACCTATTCGCGCGCCAACGTGCTCGG
>CAMLQS010000189.1 GCA_946482165.1 uncultured Verrucomicrobiota bacterium
CGTGCGCGGCGACATGCGCACGCTCGCGCCGGTCTTCAGTCCCGTGCTGTGGACGAGCATCGCGACCGGCAAACGCTCCTTCAAACACGGCATCCACGGGTTCACCGAGCCGGCCCCGGGCGGCGTGGGCATCCAGCCGATCAGCAACCTCTCGCGCCGGACCAAGGCGGTTTGGAACATGCTGCATCAGGCGGGCAAGACCAGCCAGGTGATCGGTTGGTGGCCCTCGCATCCGGCCGAGCCCATCCGCGGCGTGATGGTGTCGAACCAGTTTCAGCTCTTTCGCCGCCCTTTGCGCGAAGGCTGGCCTGTTCATCCGGGCTCGGTGCAACCGCCGTCGTTGGCCGATAAACTCGAACCCTACCGCATCCACACGGAGGACCTCACGATAGAGCAACTCGCCGCTTTCGTGCCGCGCGTCCGGGAGATCGACCACAAGACCGACGGCCGGCTCGAGACGCTGGCCAAGATCATCGCCGAAACGAGCACGATCCAGGCGGTCACCACCGCGTTGATGCAGCTCGAGCCCTGGGATTTTCTCGCGACCTACTTCGACGGCATCGACCACTTCTGCCATGGCTTCATGCGCTATCATCCGCCGCGCCAGGCGGGCGTCACCGAGCGGGACGGCGAGCTGTATGGCGAGGTGATCCGCGGCGCGTATCGGTTCTTCGATCTGATGCTCGGCGTCCAGGTGGAGCTGGCCGGCGCGGAGACGACGTTCATCGTGATGTCGGACCACGGGTTTCACAGCGATCACCTGCGTCCGGAGAGCCTGCCCGCCACGCCGGGCGGACCGGCGGCGGAGCACCGGGAGCACGGCATTTTCGTGATGGCCGGTCCGGGCGTCCGCCAAGGCGGGGAACGCCTGCGCGGGCTCAAGCTGCTCGATGTCTGCCCGACCATCCTGACGCTTTTCGGACTTCCGATAGGCGGGGATATGGACGGCGCCCCGATCCTCGAGGCCTTTGATCGGCCCGTGACGGCCCGCACCATCCCTTCGTGGGACGAAGTGCCGGGCCCCTGCGGCGCGCACCCGCCGGACACCTTGCTCGATCCGGTGCAGTCCGAGGAGAGCCTGCGGCAGCTCATCGCGCTCGGCTACGTCGACCCGCTCGGCGAAGACCAGGAGGAGAACCGGCGGCGCACGATCAACGAGCTCCGGTTCAGCAAGGCGATTTCGTATCTGGACGCCGGATACGCCGCGCCGGCGTCCGCCATCCTCGCCGAGCTCTGGGCCGACGAGAAGACCGCCGACTCGCGCTACGCCGTCAGCCTTGTCCACGCCCTCCTCGGGCTGAAAAAGGCCGGCGCGGCCCGGGAGGTGTTCACGGAGATGCTCGGACGCAAGAACCGCAAGGCCGGGCAGGCGCGTCGGCGGCTCTACGAACAGGTGTGCGCGCAACTGGGCGAGGCGCCGCGGGACGAGGTGCCCGAGCCGCCCGTGCTGCAGGAGATGTTCAAGCGCGTGGACTGGCGGAACGCCGACGAGAAGACCCGGATGGAAATGGTCCGCATCCAGGGCGACATCGGCGTCAACGCCGCGGCCTGGCTCCTGCTGGAAACGCAGATTCTGCAAGCGGAGGGGCGCGAGGACCAGGCGCTGGCGAAGCTTTCGCAGGTCGCGACCCAGGACACCGCGGCCTTCCTGCCGCTGCGGCTGAAAAAGGGCGAGCTGTGCCTGCGCATGCGCCGCAACGACGAGGCCTTGTCCCATTTCGACGCCGTGCTGGCCCTGGCGCCGCAGGACGCCGCGGCCCATCTGGGACGGGCGCGGATACTGCTCCGGCTGGAGCGCTTCGAGGAGGCGGCCGAGGCCGCGCTCGCGAGCGCCGAGCTCGACCAGAACCAGACCCTGGCGAACCTCGTGCTGGGCATCGCGCTTTCACGTCTGGACAAGCTCGATCAGGCCCGGCGGGCGCTCGAGCTGGCCGTCGCGATGAACCCCGATTCGGCGGTCGCGCACCGGCATCTCGCGCGGCTTTTCACCCGCCTGCGCGACCATGACCGGGCCTATGCGCACGAGACGCTGGCGCGGCGCGCCTTCGCCCGGCGCGACGACGCCGCCCGGCTCGCGGCGGCGCCCGCGGAGGCGGTTTCGTCCGGCGAGTCGAGTCGCGCGGCGTCGCCCGCCCATCCCAATCCGCTGCGCCGCGAGCTGGACGCGCCCGAGCAGGAGATCATCACGGTGGTGAGCGGGCTTCCCCGTTCGGGCACCTCGATGATGATGCAGATGCTCGAGGCCTGCGGCGTGCCGATCCTGTCCGACGCGCATCGCCCGGCGGACAGCGACAATCCAAGGGGCTATTTCGAATTCGAATCCGCCAAGGCGCTGCGCACGGACGCCGAGTGGGTCGGGCGGGCGCGCGGAAAGGGCGTGAAGATCGTGGCCCAGCTGCTTCCGTATTTGCCGGAAAACTACAGCTATCGCGTGGTTTTCATGGTGCGCGACCTGTCCGAGGTGATCGCCTCGCAGCGGGCGATGCTGGACCGGCTGGGGCGGCACGGCGGGAAGATCGAGGATCAGGATCTCTTCAAGGTGTTCCACCAGCAGGTGAACCGCGTGAAGACCTGGCTGGCCTTCCAGCCGAATATTTCGACGATGATCGTCCACTACGCCGACGCGATCGCGCGCCCCGCGGAGACCGCGGCCGCGGTGGCCGGGTTTCTCCGGCGCGAGGTGGACGCGGCCAAGGTGGCCGCGGTGGTGGACGCCCGGCTGCACCGCCAGCGTCGCTGAGCGACGCCGAGCCGCCCGGGCGGCTCGCATCGATCCGGGGGCGGGAAAGTCGGGGCGGAAAAAAGCCCCGGCCGAAAAGGGCCGGGGCTCGGAGAGCGAAGAAAGATGCGACGGGAGTGCCGGGATCAGCGGCGACGGCGAAGCGCGACGGCGCCGAGGGCGGCGAGGCCGAGGAAGCTCGCGTAGGAGGCGGGTTCCGGCACGGCGACGAATATCAGGTTAACGCCGATGCGCCGATTCGTGAGATCGGTGAAGAGCGTGGCGGATTCGATGCCCTCGCCGAGAGTGCCCAGCAGGAGCTCGTTGTCGGTGAGCGTGCCGGTGTAGGTGAAGAGCGTGTAGCTGCCGGTCTCCAGGTCGAAGAGGGACGTGATATCGACGGTGCCGTCGAGAACGAGGTCGCCGTCGACGGTGATGAGATCCTGAGCGCCCGCGCCGAGTTCGAATTCAAAGATCGTGTCGTTGGCGAAGGTGGTGTCGCCGACGAGCTCGAGCGTGCCGGGGGAGTTGCCGGGGCCGACGATGGCGCCGGTGAACTCCAGCTCGGTCGCGGTGATCGTGCCGGTGCCGCGCACGGAGCCGCCGAGTATCAGGGTGACGCCCGCGTCCACGCTCAGGGTGGGGATGCGGAGCGGATCCGCGGGTATGAACGAAAGGCCCTCGGCGATATAGGTGCGGGAATCGCTCGTGGTGATGGATGCCCGCGAGCGTATTTGCATGCTAACTACGCCAAAAGGCGCGCCCGAGATGCCGCCGTGGCCGATGACCACTTCCAAGTCACCCAGGTCGCCGGAACCGCTGACCTGCGTGTCGCCTATCGTGAGTCCGGACGTCACGATCCTGACCTGGCTGTCGGGGCCTCCGGTGTTTACGAGGTTGGCGTCGATGTTCACCTGACCGGCCCGGATGGTGCCGTCGCCGGTCCCGAAGTTCGCCAGGGTGATGACGGCGTTGCTGCCGAAATCGATGGAGCCGCCGCCGCCTACCCTGAAATCGCCGCCGGCTTCGTTGGTGAATACACCTTGGAAGACGAGCCCCCCGCCTTGCACGTCGATGAGGCCGCGATTGGTGAAGTCCCATGCGATGTTGCTGGCGCCGTAGACTCCGCCGGTGACGGTGAAGGTCGCGCCGGTATCGTTGAGGAACACGGGGACGGTTCCGCCGGAGGGGACCGAGTGGGCGAGGTCGACGCCGTGATTGAGGACGAAATTGCCGCCGGTCTGGTTGTGCCAAAGCAGGCCGGAGACGCTGGTGGCGAGCGTGTGGTAGGTGGTGGCGCCGTTGGGGTTGGTGGCCACCCGGCCGGAGTTTTGCACCGCGGGCACGCTGAGCGGGAACATGTTGCCTCCGGGTCCGAGGGTCATGTCGAAGTCGCCGGCTAGTTCCAATGTGTTGCCGCCGCCGAGGGCTGGCGCGACGTTGAACAGGCCAAAGTCCAACACGGCGCTGCCCTCCAGCCGCAACGTGGTATTGGCGGAGGCGAAGCCAAGGTGCTGACCCGTCACGAAGGGACGCCCCGAGGCGTTGGCGCCGAAGGCCAGCACGGTGCCGTCCATCATCATCGGTGCGGCGGCCTCGGCGCCCTTGAAGTAGACGTTGCCACCGCCGCGGAAGAGCGGCGTCCCGGCCGTCGAAACGCCGGACGGTGCAAAGCCGTCGAAGGTGATTCGGGTGTCGGCTTCCATTTCCAGTTCACCTCCGGAGAAGTTCCGGAAAACGTTCGCGAAAGTAAGGTGCGTGCCGGGGCCCACCACCTGCACGCGACCGAAGTTGTGGAAATACCAATTGACCCGCGTGGGCCCGACGACCCGGAAGTCGGCGCCGGCCTCGTTATAAAAATTCGAGTTAAACGCCGGCACGGGGCCGACCGGAGTGTGGAGGAGCAAGTCGGTGTTGGCGGTGAGGCGATACGCCATCGTGCCGATCTGGAAGGTGCTGCCGGTTTCGTTTCTCCAGCTCGTGCCCGTGGTCTCGATGCCCTTGACGACGACATCGCCGAAATTGTTCACTTGGGACAGGCCGCCGATCAGGGTGCGCCCGCTGGAGTATTCCGGCTTCAGCGTAAATTCGCCCATGAGCTCCAAACGCTGATCGTCGCGATCGGAGCCGAGCGAGAACACGTTGATTTCCGGGGCCAGGTGGGCTTTTCCCACGAGGCGCAGGTAGGCATCGGGGCCGGTCAGCGACACGCCGGCCAGCGAGACGGTGGGGTAAAGATCAAAGACGTAGATGCGGTTGGTGACATCGACCGCGCTTTCAAAGCCACCGAAGTTGATTTGGCCGGGACCGCTGAAGGTCGGCTCGCCGAGAGGAGCGGATTTGGTCTGGAAAAAATCAATCTCCGCGGTGCCGGAGGGGTCCAGCTCCACCCGGCCGCCGCTCCAGTCCGTCTCGGAGTCATAGTTGAAAACCACCAGGCGATGGTGGGCGCCCATGGCCAAGGTGCCGTGAAGGTCCAGCGGGATATGGACGTCCGAGGTGGTGTTATTGGTGATGTTGCGCGCCGCAGTCTCCAGCACGCCGCCGGTTTCGACGATCAAACGGCCTGGCTTGGCGGATCCGTAGTAGTGCAGGATCGCGGAGCTGTCGACGACCAGGCGTCCGCCGTTTTTCACCGTGATGTCGCTCCTAGTGGAGCGGATCGTGGCGCCGTCCATCCGGAAGCGGCCGACCACATCGATCGAGGTCCGCAGGTCGAGCTCGCGCGCAGAGAGCGGCAGGTTGATCGAAGGGGCGAACACGATGTCGCCGCGCAGCTCCACGCCACCGGTGTTGGCCCAGACGAAATCGCCGTAATTTGGTGTGTCGGTGCCGGTTTCGCCCGCGCTGCGGATGAAGTTGTCCGACGTGTCGTCGCGTTGCAGATACACGTCGCGCCCCGAGAGGACGACGCGGCCCGGCCCGGAGAAATCGCTGAAGATCGCGCGCCGGTAGAGGGAGTCGGTGTCGGCGAAGTTCAAGGTCAGGCCGGCCTCCCCGACGTGGGCGTTGTGAAAGATGAAATCTCCGCCGCCCGAGAACACGTCGACGGTGCCGGAGGGCGCGGTGTTGGCGAAGCGGACGAAGCCGCCGTTGATTTCGAGCGCGCCGCCGTCCCAGTCGCCGGCGGCGGTGAAATCGAGACCGGTGTTGGGCTCGATGCGCACGGTGCCTTGGTTCACGAAGGTCCAATCGACGGGGGCGACGCCGCTGCCGACCGTGCCGTCGCGCCAGAGCAGGCCGTAGTTTAAGAACTCGGCGCCCGCTCCGCGGAGTCCGCCTTGCTGGGTGAGCCGGACGGTGGAGTTGGAATAATTGACCCAGCGGGAGCCTGCCCCCGAGACCAGACCTTGGCCGTGGATCGTGCTCGTGACATCGGGGCCGCCAGATGCCAGACCGTTGTAGAACTGGCCCTGAATGGTGCTGCCCTGATTCACCCCGGCGCGATTCCACGTCGTATCGGCCACCATGTTCACCGAGAGATCAGCCAGGATCTGCGTCTGGACGAAGGTCTGCGGCGTGGAGATCACCCAGGCGCCGGCCGTGACACGGAGAGTGGAGCCAAACACCGTCAGCCGGGCGCCGTCCGCGAAGGGCAGGCGGACGTCGCCGTAAGAATCAGGGTCCACCGGGAGCGTGTAGTCGGCGAGCTGCACCGTGCCTTGGCCGAAGAGTTCAAACGTTCCAAGCGGGGAGGTGTTCGGAAAGTAGAGGGCTGAGCCCGCCGCGATGGTGGCGGTGCCTCCCTCCCAGTTGCCGGGCGTGTTGACGATCATCTGGCCGCCGTCCACCGCGAGATGGCTGAAGTTGCTAAACGTCCAGTCCACGCTGGCGGTGCCGGAGCCGATCTTGCGAATGGTGTTAAACTGGCCGGCGGGAGCGGCGGCGTTGTCGAGAAGCATCTCGCCTTCGAGGAACACGTCTCCGGCGAGGACCAGGGCGGGATTGGATGGCCCGACGGGATCGTTGGTGAACGTTTTCCCGCCGACGCCGGTCACCAGGATGTTTTCGAGACGAAGATCGGCGCTTTCGTTGCGGGTGTTGACGTCGAGATGGATGCCGGGATCGGTCAACTCGTGCGAGGGTCCGCCGAGGACCGCGCCGGCGCCGCGAAAGACGACGGTGCCCGTCCCGCGGAGCGCGCCGTCGGTGAACTTCATCGGTCCGTCGAGCGTGAGCGTGTGGGCGGTGGCGGCATCGAAGCCGCTGAGCGTGATCTGGCTGCCGGCCGCGAACTGGAGCGTGGTGTCGGCGAAGGTGTCGGCGTGGGTGCCGACGCTGCCCAGGGTGCCGACCGAGCCGGTGCCGGTGAACGTAGTCGTGCCATCCGGCAGCGTGACTCGCCAAGCGAGGCGACCGCCGTCGCTGAGGGCGACCGTGCCGCCGTCCCAGTGGCGGGCGTTTTGCACTTCGAGCTGGCCGCCGGCGATGTCGAGCAGGCCGCGGTGGTCGCTGGTCCACTCGATGCGACCGTTGGTGGCGGCGCCGGCCCCGCGGTAGCGGAGGGTGGCGCCGGCGGCGTTGTCTAGCACCATGCTGCCGTAGAGGATGGCGTGTCCGGTGAGGTCGAGCGTGGAGTCGGCGATGTTGCTCCAAGTATAACTGTTGGAACCGGAGATGCCCGCGCCCGCTCCGCCGCCCGTGACGGTGGCGGCGCCTTCGTTTCGGACATTCAGGTAAATGTATGAGCCTATATCGACCCCATCGGCGGCGGGCAACGCGAAGGAGGTCGCGCCCCGCAGGATGAGGCGGCCATCGGCGCCGGTGAAGTAGCTGTTTCGGAGGGTGACCGGTCCGTCGAGCGTGAGGTCGTGGTTGATGTCGTAGGGGTGGAACCCATCGATGACGACCGCGCTGTCGGCGGCGAAATCGAGGGTGAGGTCGCCGGCCATGTCGCCGCCCAGCCCGGTGATGGAGCCGGTGCCGTTGACCGCGACTTCGCCGCTCGGGAGACTGAAATTGAGGTCCAGGGTGGCTTTGTTCGAGAGGGTGACGCCGCCGCCGTCCCAGTCGCCGGCCGAGGCGTCTAGGGTGAGTTTGCCTCCCTGCACGTTGAGCTGGCCGTGGTGGTCGAAGGCCCGCCGGAAGGAACCGTCGGGCTGGCTCAGACTGGCGACGAGCGTGGCGTTGCCGGAGCCGGTTTTGGTGAGCGTGGCGCCGGCTTGGTTGACGAAACCGGAGTAGGCTCCGCCGATTTGGGTGGCGCCGAAAAGGAACGAGGCGCCGGTATGGTTGGTGACGACCGGCTGGGAGCCGACGCCGCCGACCATGCTGAAGGCCGTCCCGTGCGTGCTGTAGACGACTGCGTCGCCGTAGTTGTCGACGTCGCCATAGAACGAAACCAGGGTGCCGGTCGTGTCGGTCAGGCCGAACTGGCTTTGGCCGCGCAGCGTGAGCTGGTTGAAAAGCGTGACGACGCCGTCCGCGCGAAAGTTGTTGAGCACCTCGAGGCTGCCGCCGGCGCCGGCCACCATCTGGTCGACGATCCGCGCGCTGCCGACGGTGAAGGAGCCGGTCAGCTCGGAGTATTCATTTACCACTACCGTATCGGTGGAGCCGGGAAGGCCGCCGCCCCAGTTGCGCGCGTCGCTCCAGAGGAAGGTGCGCGGCTCGGGATCGCCGGGGATGACGGCGTAGTGAGGATTGAATACGTAGGTGCTCTGGGCGAGGGCGTTGCAGGCGAGGGCAAGGGCCATCGACGACGCGAAGGTGCGAGGGAAATGCATGGCGGGTGTGGATCGACATGGCATTCCGCTGCTGCGTCGGACAGGCCGGGGCTGGAACCGGACCTAATGCCGCGAATAAGGTTCGTTTAAGTATAGTAAATGGCCATGCCGATTCGGGCTGACCAGCGGAACCGTAGCCATGTGGGTAGGGCGCGACCGCCGTGTTCCCGCCCTGCCTCGAATCGGATCTACCGGAACTTGGATACGAAAAGGCCGCGCCGGGAGCGGCGCGGCCTGGGGTGGCGAATGACGGGCCGAGGGACCGGCTCGTCCACCGGGAGTGCGGTTACGCGAGAGCGGAGGCGAGTTTGTCGACGGCTTTGCCGCCGCCCATGGCGACGTCGGGTTTGCCGCCGCCTTTGCCGTCGAGCTGGGCCGTCAGCGCCTGGATGATCTTGCCGGCGTTCTTGCCGGCCTTGATCGCGGCGGGCGAACACAGGGCGACGACGCTGGCCTTGTCGCCGATCACGGCGCCGAGCTGCACCACGCCTTCGCCGAGCTGGCCGAGGACCTGCGAACCGAGGTTGCGCAGCGCCTCGGGGCCGTCGACGACGACCACGGCGGAAACGAATTTGAAGCCGTCCTTCTCGGTCGCGGCGGCGACGAGCTTGGTCGCCTGCGCGGCGGCGGCGGCCTGTTCGAGGGCCTTGAGCTTCTTCTCCTGCTCGGCTTTCTCGGCGAGGAGGCTGGTGAGGCGCTGTTCGAGCTGGGAGACCGGCGCGCCGACTTTTTCGGCGAGGGCGTAGATGCGGGCTTCCTCGGCGGCGACGAAGTCGTAGGCGGCCTGGCCGCAGACGGCCTCGAGGCGGCGGGTGCCGGCGGCGACCGCGCCTTCGGAGACGATCTTGAAGAGGCCGATCTCGCCGGTGGTGTTGACGTGGGTGCCGCCGCAGAGCTCGCGGCTGTAGCCGCCGATGTCGACGACGCGGACGCGCTTGCCGTATTTCTCGCCGAAGAAGGCGAGGGTGCCGGCGGGCTTCTTGTCGAAGTCGGTCTCGTAGCCCTGGACCTCGGCGTTGTCGAGGATGCGCCAGTTGACGATGTGCTCGATCTCGCGGAGCTGGGCCGGGGTGACGGCCTCGAAGTGCGAGAAGTCGAAGCGCATGCGGTCGGGGGCGTTGAGCGAGCCGGCCTGGCGGACGTGGGTGCCGAGCACGCGGCGGAGCGCGAAGTTCAGCAGGTGGGTCGCGGAGTGGTGGCGCTGGATGGCGCGGC
>CAMLQS010000190.1 GCA_946482165.1 uncultured Verrucomicrobiota bacterium
TTTTGTCGGGGGGTTTGGCCCGTTGTTGGGGTGGGGGGGGGGGGGGGCGGGCGCCAGATGATCTTTCTCTTTCTCGGGTCGGATGGAGCGGAGGAGGGGAGAAAGAGTAAGCGAAAGATTGAAGAGAAAGATTTAGGGGGCGACGGGGAGACGCAGGCGCATGGTTGTGCCGCCGGGACCGGTGGCGTGGAGGGCGATGTCGCCGTGGTGCGAGAGGAGGATTCGCTTGGCGATGGCGAGACCGAGGCCGGTGCCGTCGGAGCGACCGGAGAGAAAGCTGTCGAAGATGTGATCGGCGATCTCGGCGGGGACTCCCGTGCCGGTGTCGATGACGTCGATCACGGCGTGGCGCGCGCCGTCGTGTTCCTCCGTGAAGGCGCGGACGGTGATGGCTCCGCCCTGGGACATGGCGTGGGTGGAGTTGAGAAGAAGGTTGAGGAGAACCTGCTGGAGCTGTCCCTTGTGGACATCGACGTGAATGGGCTTTTCCGGAGGGTCGAAGCGGAGGCGGATTTTGCTCTGGGCGAGCTTGAGGCGGATGAGGACGAGGGTGTCGCCGATGACGTCGGCGAGGGACCAGCGCGAGTGGAGCGAGGACGGGGCCTTGGCGAACTGGAGCACGCGCGAGACGATGGCTTCGAGCTGGTCAAGTTTCTCGCCGATGACGCGGACATCGGTGCGGCGGGGGTCGTCCTCGGGGAAATCGAGGCCGAGGTAGCCGTAAAGGAGTTTGATGACGGTGAGCGGATTGCGGATTTCGTGGGCGATCTCGGCCGCGAGCAGGCCGAGGGTGGTGAGCTGCTCGTTCTTGCGGAGGGTGTCCTCGCTTTGAAAAACGCGGGTGTAGAGCCGCGAATTCTGGAGGGTGACGGCGGCGAGCGACGAGAACGCGGAGAGGAGGCGTTTCTCGTCGTTGTTGTAGCGGTGGGGGTGGTCGGTGAAGACGCAGAGGATGCCGATGGCCTCGTTTTCCCAGAACATGGGAACGGCGAGGAGGGACCGGAGCGCGGGATGGCGGGGGAGATCGACGACGTCGATGTATTCGGGAGATTGGACGTTGAGAAACTCCAGATGGCGGCGGGTCGAGAGGCAGGCGCCGACCAGGCAGGATTCCAGCGGAAGGTCGCCCTCGGGCAGGCGGGCCCCGGGTTCGCCGGCAAGGGACACGGCGCGGAGGCAGCGGCGGGCGGGCACGTATTCGAAAAGCAAAGACGCTCGGGCGGAGAGGAGGCCGAGGGTGTCGCGCGTGATGGCGTCGTGCAGCTCCTGGCGTTCGAGCTTGGTGACGAGGGTGAGGCCGGCGGAAACGAGGTTTTCGAGCTGCCGGGCCTTTCCGTGGAGATGCTGGAGCTGCCAGAGGCGGAGGAGGACGTGGGTGCTTTCGCGAGCGACGGTGACCAGATCGGCGAGGTGGGCGGGGGTGAAGCCTCCGACGACATCGCTGTCGAGGTTGATGACGCCGAGGATCTGGTCGTTGTCCGGAACGAGCGGGGCGGTCATCTCGGAACGGATCTCGGGACGGACGGGGATGTAGCGCGGATCGGCGCGGACATCGGGCACGAGTTGAGGCCGGCCATGAAAGGCGACCCAGCCGGTGATGCCCTGGCCGGGGCGGAGGGCGACCTCACCGATGTCGGCGGGCATGCCTTGGTGGACCTCGACTTCCAGTTTCCCGGTGTCGGGGTTGAGGAGGGCGATGGTGCCGGACGCGGCCCCGAAGTGGGCGATGGCGAGACGGAGGATGTCGACCATCGCGGCGCGAGGGCTTTCCGCAGTGGCGGCCAGGCGGCTGACGGCATGGAGCAAGGCGGGATCGGCGGCGGACGGAGCGGCGGGCGGCTGGTCGGCGTGGGCGGCGGGCATGGGGGATGGCCGCAAAAAGGCGCGGAAGACGCAAAAACAGAAGCGTGCGATTTCGAGTTTCGATCCTTCGCTCTTCGTCACAGAGGACACGGAGCTCGGACACAGATGGCGCGGAGGGCGGAAAACGGACACGCATTCGCCCAATGTTCGTATTACGAACATTGGTCCGCGGCGGCGGGTTCGACTGAGAAGGGGAAGCGTGTGTTCGACATCACCCGATTTGCGGACTTTCCGACCTCTGCGCTCTCGCTCTGTGTTCTTTGCGGCGAAAAAACCGCAGGGGTCGAAAGCGAAGGCGGGATTGAAAGCGTTACGGGGATTTGGTTTCTGCGAACATGGCTTCGCCGTTTTTTCTGCGCGTGAGTGATCGCTTGGAGCTGCGGCAGAGGATGCCGGAAGACGCGGAGGAGTTGTTTGCGTTGACCGAGACGAATCGCGCGCGGCTTCGGGTGTGGTTGCCGTGGTTGGATGGCTGCAATCGGGTCGAGGACACCCGGGCCAGCATCGAGGCGACGCTGCGACAGGCGGATGCGGGCACGGGGTTGGCGGTGTGCCTGTGGAGCGAAGGGCGGATCGCAGGAGTGGGCGGTTACAATCTGATCGATCAGGCAAATCTGGCCGGACACATCGGCTATTGGCTGGGGGCGGAGTTCGAGGGGCGCGGGCTGATGACGGCGGCGAACCGCGCGCTGGTGGCGCATGGGTTCACGGCGCTGGGCTTGCGGCGGCAGACGATCGCGGCGGCGACGGGCAATGTGCGGAGCCGGGCGGTGGCGGAGCGGCTGGGCTTCGCGTTGGAAGGGGTGCTGCGCGAGGCGGAGATGCTTTATGGGCGCAGCGTGGATCACGCGCTTTATGCGCAGACGGTGTCGGACTGGGGGCGGGCGGGCGGCGGGGTGGCGTCGGGCGCGGGGGCGCGGCCGGCGCCGCGTGCAATGGGCGTGGCGGATTTGCCGGAGGCGCTCGCGCTGTGGAACTCGACCGAGGGCATGGGGCTGACGGAGGACGAGACGGAGCCGATGCTGGCGAAGTTCTTGGCGCGGAACCCGGGGTCGAGCGCGGTTTTGCGAGCGACGGACGGGGCCTTGGTTGGGGCGGTGTTGGCGGGGCACGATGGCCGCCGGGGCTTTTTGTATCACCTGGCGGTGACGCCAGCCGGGAGGGGACGAGGGGCGGGGCGCGAGCTGGTTGAATTTGCTCTGGCAGGTTTGCGGGCGGCAGGGATCGCGAGGGCCTTGATCCTGGTTTACGCGAGCAACGAGGCGGGAAAGGCGTTTTGGCGGAGGCTTGGCTGGGAGGCACGGGAAGATGTTCGGATGATGCAGAAGAAGTTGTGAGGGGAGCGAAACTTGTAGAAGCGACCGCAAGAAGATTGCCCGAAGCGCCTTCGATCAGGGCGAATTTTTTGGGAAAAAGCGCTTGCGCTGCTTTTCCGGACCTTGCTTTCTCTCGCCTCCCATCACGCAGCTGTAGCTCAATTGGATAGAGCGTCTGACTACGGATCAGAAGGTTTGGGGTTCGACTCCCTACAGCTGCACCATTTTAAGCCCCGCGACACGAAAGTGTTGCGGGGCTTTTTATTTTGTCGAGATGGCTGCCAAGCTGGGTTTCGCATCGGACTGCGTGGGAACGCGTCGATTTCGGGAAATAAAAAACCCGCCGTGACCAAGGTGAGGCGGCGGGTTTTTCGGTTGGTGTCCTGACCCCGACACCGGAGGGGAAAACGCTAACCGACGGCCAGGCCGACGGCGCGGAGAAAGAACGGGGACCGCCTAGGCGGCTTCGTCGACCACGATGTTGCGAGCGGACTCGCGGTGGCGGCGGGCTTTGAAGAGCTGCGCGCGCTTGGCGAGCATGCGGTCGAGCTTGTCCATCAGGAGGTCGACGGCCTTGTGGCAGTCGTCGGCGGCGACGGAGGCGTTCATGTCGGGGCCATTGATGACAATGTGGCCTTTGGCGGTGAAGCGGTGTTCGACGTCCTGCTTCATGTCGCATTCGAGCTCAACGCGGAGGCGGATGATGCGCTCCTCGTGGCGGAAGAGGCGATCGGACTTGTCGTGCACGAACTGTTTCAGCGACGGGGTGAGATCGAGGTGGATGCCGGATACGATGACGTCGTGGGTGCTATTCATGATTTCTGTGGGATCTGGGTTTACCTTGGCCAGAAGGGGTGCGAAGCCTGCGCGATCATTCCCATGCGCGCGCTTCGTGAAATGCTGTCCGAGTATTCCGTCATCGTCGTGACGGGTGGCTCCTCCGGAATCGGGAAGGCGTTCATCGAACACGCGTGGAAGCTGAATCCGGAGGTGGTCATTTGCAACCTTTCCCGGCGCGTGCCGGAGGTTTTTTCATCTAAGCTTAACGCGCGCCAAGTGACTGTAAATTTGGCCGACGCAGACGCCCTCGGGCGGGCATCCGAGGAGGTGCTGGGTTATCTGCGGGGAGCGGCGCGCAGGGGTAAGGTGATGTTGATCAACAACAGCGGATTTGGCGGCTATGGCCGCGTCGACGAGTTGGGGCGAGATCACCAGTTGGAAATGATCGACGTGAATGTGCGTGCGGCGGTGGATCTGACGGCACGGCTGCTGCCGGTGTTGCGCGAGCGCGGCGGTGCGATCCTGAACATCGCGTCGACGGCGGCGTTTCAGCCGACGGCGCACATGGCGACCTACGGGGCGACGAAGGCGTTCTTTTTGCACTGGAGCCTGGCGTTGAACGAGGAGCTGCGCGGGAGCGGCGTGCGTGCGCTGGCCGTGTGTCCGGGGCCGACCGCGACCGAGTTTTTCAAACGCGCGGGGTTGAAGCAGGGCGCGGTGAGCGACCGCTGGGGGCAGACGGCGGATGACGTGGTGACGGAGGCGCTTGCCGCGCTGGCACGAGGACGGGCGCAGGTGGTGTGCGGCTGGGGCAACTGGCTGATGGCGGCGGTGGCGGCGCGGCTGCCGAAGCCGCTGGCGGCGCGGGTGGGGGCGGCTTTGCTGGTGAAGTTTCGCGCGAGCAAGGTAACGGCGGCGGAGGGAGTCGCGAAATGAGCTCGGAAACAGCTGAAGCGGGGGACGACGGCACGTATGGCGGGAGGTTGCGCGTGTGCGCGTGGCCGCGGCGCGAGCAGGATACGAGCCGCGTGCGGATGATCGCGGCGGAGGAACTGCGCGGGTGGGTGTTTGCGGAGGACGAGGAGGTCGTGGCGATCAACAAGCCGGGCGACGTGGTGTGTCATCCCTCGAAAGCCGGGCCGTGGTCCAGCCTGGCCGGTGCGGTGAAGGCGGGGCTCGGGCTGGAAAAGGCTCACCTGGTGTTCCGGCTGGACCGCGAGACGAGCGGGATCGTGCTTTTCGCGAAAACCGAGAAGGCGGCGAGCCGGCTGCAGCGGGCGATGCAGGACGGGCGGATTCGGAAGACCTACCTGGTGGTATTGGTAGGGGAACTACGGGTGGCCGCCGGAGGGGACGGCGCAGGGGAGCGGGACGTGGGGATTTTCGTGGATCAGCCGTTGGGCGACGACGAGGCGAGCCCGGTGTTCGTCAAAACTTGCGTGCGGCCGGACGGGAAGGCGGCGCGTTCACGGTTTCGGCCGTTGGCGTGGGCGGGCGGATTCACGCTGGCGGAGGTAAAGATCGAGACGGGACGTAAGCACCAGATCCGGGCGCACGCGCAGTGGCTGGGATTTCCGGTGGTGGGCGACAAGATCTATGGGCCGGACGCGCGGTGCTATCTGGAGTTTATCGACCACGGCTGGACGCCGGCGCTGGAGGAACGGCTGCTGTTGCCCCGTCAGGCGCTGCATTGCGCGCGGATATCGCTGGAAGGGAATGCGGCGGGTCTGGGGGCGCAGGCCTGGAGAGCGCCGCTGGCGGAGGATCTGCGGGCGTTTGTGCGCGAGCGGATGGGGGAGGCGGCGACCACCGCGCTGGAGGCGTGGGAGATCGCTGGCTAAGGAGCGGGTGCGGAGGCGGAGCCGAGCGGGAGCGTGAGGTCGTCCGCGGTGCGAAGCGCACGGTCGGGGCCGGCGCTGCGGAGTTCGAGGGCGTCGCGCGAGATGCCGTGGATCTCGTAGGGAGTTCCCCAGCGGTCGAGGAGTTGGCCGGTGGCGGATGAGATGGCGGCGGAGTCGCGAGGGAGGAGGCCGATGCGCGCGGGATTGGCGCCGGCGAGGGCGTTGACGAACTGGGCGTTGGTTTCGAAGGCCGGATAGGCGTCGAAGCGCTCGCGATAGAGGGCGAGGATGCGAGCTATGACCCAGAGGTCGTCTTGCGCGGTCTTGGCGGGAGAATTGAGCGAGTCGGCGAGGGGGGAACGCGGGAAGGATGGCGAAGCCTCGACGGCGGCGAGGGCGGGGCGGGCTGGCGAATCGGGCGCAAGAGGCGGCGGCCGGGGCGCGGGGGCGGGCGTCGGGGGAGGGGCGGGCTCAGGCTGTTCCGGGACTGGAGGCGGCGCGTCGCGTTTGACGCAGCGGGGGACGATGATCGCGGCGACGACCCCGAGGAGCAGGAGCGGGATCTGCGGGAAAAGGGGGAGGCGACGGAAGCGGGTCATGGCCGGATGGCGACGGACGGGAGGGCCGAAGAAAGCTCAGAAAGCGCAAATCGGAGCTTCAGAGGTTCATGAAACCGAGGTTGCGGGAGGCGAAGCGGCCGATGTTGGGAAGCACCAAGGGGAGGTTGGCGTCGGCGACGCCGAACCAGCGGGCGAGGGTGGCGGCGTATTCGTCGGTGGAGATGCCGGGAATCCAGGCGCCGCGGTCGCCGGTGTCGTCGGGACCGCCGGATTGGAGGACGGGCATGCGGCCGATGATGCGGCCTCCGTTGACCGCGCCGCCGAGGACGAGGTGGTGGGAACCCCAGGCGTGGTCGCTGCCCTTGCCGTTCGTGGAGTAGGTGCGGTTGAAGTCGGAGCCGGTGAAGGTGGTGACCTGGTTTGCGATCCCGAGGGTGACGGTGGCGGCGTAGAAGTCGGCGAGGGCGTTGCCGAGCTGGGCGAGGAGGGCGGAGTGGTCGGCGAGCTGGTCGTCGTGGGTGTCCCAGCCGCCGAGGGACGAGAAGAAGATCTGGCGCCGGAGGCCGAGCGCGCCTTTGGCGACGATCATGCGCAGGATCATGTGGAGCTGGGCGGCGACGCGGGTGAGGGCGCCGGTGGAAGTGCGGCAGCGGGGGAAAAGATCGAGGTCGCCCGGGACGTGGCCGGGAGCCCCGGGGCCGCGGTCGTAGCGCGGGACGGTGGCGAGGGTGGCCTTGAGCAGCGTGTCGTTTTGCACGGCGCGGCGCATGACGTTGGCGTATTCCTGCTCGAAAAGGTGTCCGTAGCTGCGGGCGAGGACGTCGTCGGCGGACTGCTTGAACTGCGGATTGGGCGCCCATTCGGCGTCGCGGTTGCTGAGGCCTATGCTGCCCTCGGGAGTGACGTGGTATTGAAAAACCTCGTCGCCGACCTGGAAAAAATTGTTCCCGGCGAGGGAGACGTTCATCGAGATCTGCGAGCCGGCGTTGAGCGCCTGCAGGTGGTCGGCCAGTCGGCCGCCCCAGCCGACGCGGCGGACCGAGTCGGGGACGGAGGTTTGCCACTGGACCTGCTGGTCGTTGTGGGAAAACAAATACGGCGGGATGGCGGCGCCGCCGGATTTGTATTCGGCCTGGGTGATGGGCGCGACGAGGGTGCCGACGTTGCCGAGGACGGCGAGTTTGCCGGCGGTGAAGGCGGGGGAGAGCGGAGCGAGCGAGGGGTGCAGGGCCCATTCGCGGCCGTCGCCGCCCGCGGGAAGGGCGAGGCGGACAAGATCGCTGCGGGGGAGGGCGAGGATGCCCCGGGCGGCGGCGTAGGCGCCATAGGCGGGGGTGTCGTAGGGAACGAGGGTGTTGTTGCCGTCGTTGCCGCCGAAGAGGAAGAGGCACACGAGGGCCTTGTGGTCGTCGCCCGGGACGGTCTGCGCGGAGAGCGTGGAGCTGAAGAGGCGCAGGGTGCCCATGGTGCTGAGCAGGCCGGCGAGACCGAGTCCGGAACAGGCGGCTTGGCCGAGAAATTGGCGGCGGGTGGTCATGGGGGAAATGTGGAGGATCCGACCGATCTGGCGGATCTGACTGATCGGTCCGATCTGTTGGAGTTTAGCGGTCGATCACGGTTTCGGGGGCGATGGCGATCAGGTGGAGGGCGTAGCGGATGGCGGAGAGACGACGCTCGCGGAGGATCGCTTGATCGGTGGTGGTCCAATACCAGCCGGGGAGGGCGGCATGAAACTCGAGGAGCTCGGCGCGGAGGGCCGGGCTCACGCGACCGCCGCGGAAGATGTCGGCGAGGTGGGTGACGAGGGCGGAAAAGTTCTCCGCGGGCGTGGTCGGGGTGCGCGCAAGGATGGCGAGTTCGGCCTCGAAGGGGATCGTGACGACAAGAACGTCGGACGACGGGACGGACGGGTTGGATGGTTCGTTGGTCCATTTGCCCCAATTAAGGACGTCGTGGAAGCGGTTGGATTCGCCGATGACGGTGGTCTCCGAGGTGATTTGAAATTCGGGGGAGACGAGGCCGGCGGTGGCGATGGGGCCGGGATGGGCGTAGACCGGCTGGAAGAAATTGAAGACGGACGGAGAGCCGAGCGGGACCTGGTGGGAGAGCTCGTATTGGTAATTGAGGAAATAACGAGGATCGCCGGCGCGCGGCGGAGCAGGCGGGAAGGCGTGGAAGAGACGCGTGAGACGGAGGACGGGCTCGGCGCGTTTGCCGGCGCTGAAGTCGGCGTTGGGCGCGGCAAGGCGCGCCTCCGGATCGAGGAGGATGGCTCGGACGGTGGCGAAGAGATCCCCGCGGATGCCGGAACCGTTGTTCGCGAAAACGGCGGCGACGCGATGAACGTAGGCGGGGGAGGGGTTCGACGTGACGAGGCGCTGGATGAGCTGGCGGCCGAGGAAGGGGCCGAGGTTCGGGTGGTCGAAAAGCGCGTCCAGCGCGGTATCCATGGCGGCATTGCCATCGGTCCCGGCGGGGATGGTGACGCCGCGGACGATGCGTTTTTCGCCCAAGTCGTGGTATTCGGGGTAGAAGGTCATCGGCCGCGTCACGTCGGAGCCGTAGAGGAACCAGGAGTCGCGGTCGGCGACGGTGTTGTCGTCCCAGCGCGGAGGGTTGGCGGAATCGTAGTGCGGGCCCCAGCCGGTGAACACGTGGGCGAGCCCGACGATATCGTCCTGGGTGTAGGTGGGGATGGGAAGCCCTTGGAGGTCCAGACGGAGGGTCCCGTCGGGGTGGAGCTCGTTGAGGCCGATGCTGAATAACTGCATGATCTCGCGGGCGTAGTTTTCGTCGGGGCGCTGGCCGGTCTCGGGGTCGGGCCGGCGATTGCGCATCATGCTGAGGTAGACGCCCATCACGGGAGACTTGGTGACGTCTTCGAGGAGGTCGCGGTAGTTGCCCAGCGCATGCGAGAGCAGGAGATCGTAGTAGGCGGCGACGGCTTCGTGCTCGCCGGAGAGGGCGCCTTCCTGGGAGGCGACGAGGATCTGGGAGAGCGACCACGCGACGCGCTGACGAAGCTGGTCGGGGGCGGTGAGGGTGGTTTGCCACCAAGCCTCCTGGAGCGGGGCTTGCCAGCCATCGCCGGAGCCGCGCGCGACGAGCTCGTCGCGGCGGGATTGGAATTGAGGGAGTAGGCGCGTGACGGGCGCGGCGCGTTGGGAGGCGAGCCAGGCGGCGTAGCCTTGGGCGCGGACGGCGGCGACGGCGGCGGGCGAAGCGCCGAAGGCGGCTTGTTCGAGGAAGCGATGGGCCTCGGCAAGAGTGGGCGGCGTGGCGGGA
>CAMLQS010000191.1 GCA_946482165.1 uncultured Verrucomicrobiota bacterium
GTTGGTGGCGTCGTCGTTGTAGGGGGTCGGCTCGCCTAGGTAGTCGAAGCCGGTCCAGACGTATTCGCCCATTACATACGGATTGTTGTCCTGTGCGGCGAACTCGGTGTCGGGCGTGGTGGCCCAGCCCGGGGTGTAGAGATCGTAGCTGCTCATCTGGAAGTCGGAGCGGCCCTGGTCGCGTTTGTCCGACACGGGGAAGAAGTATTCGCCGCGCGAGCTGATGGTGGAGGCGGTCTCGCTGCCGAGGAGCGGGATGCGCGGATGGCGGGCGTGGAAGGCGGGATACTCGTGCGGCTTGTAGTTGTAGCCGAAGATATCGAGGGAGGATTCGAAGCCGTTGTGGCCCGACCAGACGTGGTTGAAGCCGGCGGTGACGGGGCGGGTGCGGTCCTCCTCGCGGACGATGCCGGCGAGGCGGGTGGCGACGCGCCAGCCGACGGAGTCGCGCTGCTCGACGATCTCGTTGCCGATGCTCCACATGACGACGGACGGGTGGTTGCGGTCACGGCGAACCATGGCGCGGAGGTCGGCCTCGTGCCAGGCGGGGAAGTCGACCGAGTAGTCGTTGCGCTTCTTGCGCATGGCCCAGGCGTCGAAGGCCTCGACCTGCACGAGGAGGCCCATGCGGTCGCAGAGGTCGAGCAGCTCGGGAGTCGGCGGGTTGTGCGAGGTGCGGACGGAGTTCACGCCCATATCGCGAAGGATGCGAAGCTGGCGTTCGAGAGCGGGGACGTGGACGGCTGCGCCGAGGGCGCCGAGGTCGTGGTGCTGGCAGACGCCATTGATGCGAACGGGGCGGCCGTTGAGGATCAGACCGCGCTCGGGATCGACGGAGAGGGAGCGGATGCCGAAGGGGGTCTCAAGGCGGTCGCTCACGCGGCCGTCTCGCTCGACGGTGGCGATGGCGACATAGCGGTGCGGAGTGGCGAGGTCCCAGAGACGGGGCGAGGCGACCGAAAAAGTGAAGGAAGTCTGACGGGGGAACCCGGGACGGACGTCGAAGTTTTCCGGCTTCGAGATGGCGACGGCGGCGGCGGCCGGGCGGCCGGCTTCGTCGAGGGCGTGAAGCGCGACGCGCACGGAGACCTTGGCGGTTTTGTCCTCGCGGTTCGCGACCTCAAGCCGGACGTCGACGGTGGCGGACTCGGCCGAGACGGCGGGCGTGGTGATGAAGGTGCTCCACGGCTCGAGATGGATAAGGCCGGTTTTCACCAATCGGACGTGGCGGTAGATGCCTCCGCCGGGATACCAGCGCGAGGACTCCTTCGGATTGTCGAGACGGATGGCGAGGGTGTTGTCCGCGCCCGGCTTCGCGTAAGGAGTGAGATCGAGGCGGAAGGACGTGTAGCCGTAGGGCCAGCCGCCGACGAAGCGGCCGTTGAGCCAGACGGCGGAGTGGGACATGGCGCCGTCGATTTCGAGAAGGAGACGGCGCCCGGCATCGGAGGCGGGCAGCGAGAATGTTTTTCGATACCAACCCACGCCGTGCCAAGGGAGCTTGGCGGTTTCGCCGGGGAGGGATTGGTCGAAGGGCCCCTCGATTCCCCAATCGTGGGGAAGGTCGAGCGCGCGCCAGGCGGAGTCGTCGTAAGCGGGCTGGATCGCGGCGAGAGAGGCGCCGGGTTCGGTGCCTTCGGGGCGGGCGTGGGGCTGAGGCGAGAAGTAGGAGAACTCGTTGGTCTGAGGGAGGAGCCAAGGCTGAAGGGCCTTGCGATCAAGGTCGGCGCCGGCGGGAGCGGGATCGTCGCGATGAAAACGCCAGCCGGCATCCAGGGGGATGCTCTCGCGGGGCAATGTCTCGGCGGCAATGGCCGCCGGAACAAAGGCCATGACCGCAAGAAGAACTCGTGAGCGGAAGAAGGTAAACATGGGGGAGCTTTAGGGAAGGGTTGAGACGAAGAAGGGGCGCGGGCATGCGCAAGCTCCCGGATATGGAAGCCGAACTTGTTTTTCCAATCGAGCGAGGGCGCGCATGAGTTGCGCGATGGACGGCGCCTGTCGGATGGCGCAAAACTTGCGCGGCGAGCCGCATTGAAAGCAGTGTTGGAACGCGAATCTTCCCATGTTCAGCCGCTCGACTATCCGCCCGATCAATCTGTTCGTCCCCGTGCCGGGAGACGAAGGAGTCGCGGAGCAGTTTTTCCCGTTGCTACGAGGGACGGGCTTTCGGCTCGAGCACATCGTGTCGCACGGGCGGGCGGGCGAGCCGGGTGCTTGGTATGACCAAGCGGAGGACGAATGGGTCGTCTTGCTGCGCGGGAGCGCGACCTTGGTGTTTGAGCCGGAGGCAGCGCTCTCCCTCGCGGCCGGCGATGCCTTGTTGATTCCGGCGCGCCGGAGGCATCGGGTGGCGGAAACCTCGTCCGACGCCGTGTGGCTGGCGTTGCATGCGCGGAACGTCGAGCGTCCGTGATGGCGAAGGATACGAGCAGGCGGGCGATCCGGTTCCGAAGCGAAATCGGCGACCCGCCCGGACCGGCAACCGAAATTGGACCAACAATCTTCAGGCCCGCGAGAACGGCCCCCTGTGCTTGTTCAAGGCGGGGTCGGTGCCGCGGGGCGAACGTCGAGAACGTAGGCGTCCAGGAGGTTTTTCGCCAGATAGCCGTAGGACACGCGTCCATACCCGCCTTGGCCCCAGCGCGGGCCGTAGGAATTTTTGAAAATGAAAACCGTATCCTCCAGCGTGCCCGACGGGCATTCGTAGCCGACGACGGTCACGGCATGTCCCACTCCGGGGATCGCCTGCTGGGCCATGAGCACCCCGGCGCGAATGGAGTTTTCATGGGGCCAGAGCAAGCCGAGGGGAACGGGCAGCTCGGCGTTGAGCGCGTGGATGATTCGCGGAATGACGACGGCGGGTTCGTGGCCGGGCAGCGGGGAGATGAAAACGCGTCGGCGGTCGCGGGCGCGGGCGACGACCTCCGGCGGGGGCTCGGGCACGGCGGCGGCGGCGAGCCCGGGCTGGTTCCGCATGTCGTCGTATAGCGGGATTCCGTAGGTTTGAAGCCCCGCGATGACCGAAGGCAGCGTAAAGCCGGCGTCTTCGGCGAAGTCGCCGCTTGCGGGATCGCGCAACAATGCGGCGCCGGGACCGGAAAGTCCAAGACTGCGGCGCGTGGCCCAGATAAGATATTCCTCGGACAACTTCTCGATCGAACCCGAGAGGCGGGCGTTTTGGAACTCCAGCGCGCTGACGACCGCATAGACGGCGCAGCTCGGGCGGCGTCCTTGGTTTTTCACTACAAGGCCAAAGCGGATGAAATCGGGCTGGAGCGTCTGCCGGGGACGCAATTCGGGGGCTTGGTCGTAGGCGAGGAAGAGTTCGTCAAGCTTCGCGGACGCGGCGGGCGGCCGGGCGCGGGCGGCGGCGGGCGAGGCGGCCTCCGCCGGCGCGGAGCGACGGGGTGGCGCGGGGGGCGGCGGCTCGGGCGGGGCGGTTTCGGGATCGAAGCCGAGCCGGGCCTGGGCGTCGGGAGGCAGGTCGCGAAGCCGCGCCGACCCGATGCCGCCGCGATGGCGGAAAAAGACGCTGCGCGAGTCGCGAGAACCGACGCGCACCTCCTCGTAGGTTCGTTTTCCGATGGTCAGCGTTCCGAGCTCGAGGCCGGCGTAAGAGCGTGGAGCGGAGTTTTCCGACGCGGATGCCGGAAGCGAGATGACGCTGAAGCTCAGCGCGAAAGCGGCGAAAACGGAACGCACGGGTGGGAGAATCTTGGAAGCCTTCTGAAATGCCGCCGAGCGGAGGCCGCTGCAACGGTTCAAAACGCTTACTTCGATATCGCCGCCCTAGGCGGTGGCGCTGTCGAGATGGGGCGCGCGCTGCCGACGGAGCAGTCCCTTGCCGGGGGCGAAGCAGAGAGCGGCGACGAAAAGGGCGGATTGGATAAGGACGATGCAAGCCGCGGAATTGGCCGCTGCAAAGAAGCTGACGTAGATGCCGGCGAGGGTGGAGAAGATCGAGACGGCGATGGAGATGGCGAGCATGGCATCGAAACGTTTCGCCAGCAGGAAGGCGGTGGCGCCGGGCGTCACGAGCATCGCGATAACCAGGATGATGCCGACCGCCTGCAATGCCGCCACGATGGCGAGGGCGAGGAGCGCGAGAAGCAGGGTGTCGAAAGCCCGGACACGGAAGCCAAGGGCGCGAGCCTGGGCCGGATCGAACGCGGCAAGGAGGAAGGTGCGACGCAGGACAAAGACGGTCGCGAGGACGATCACGCACAGGATGGCGGTGTCGCGAAGTTGTCCCGGCACTATGCCCATCAGACTGCCGAAAAGGATGTGGTCGAGGTGAAGATCGCTCGGAGTGGCGACGTGCAGGATGAGTCCCAATGCGAAGAGTCCGGTGAAAACGACGCCCATGACGGTATCCTCTTTCACGCGCGTGCGACGCTTTATCCAACCGGTCGACGTGGCGCAGAGCAGCCCGCTGACGAAGGCGCCGACACCCAGCGGCAAACCGACGATATAGGCGAGGACGATGCCCGGCAGCACGGCGTGCGAAACCGCGTCGCCCATAAGCGACCAGCCTCGCAGAACGAGGAAGCAGGAAAGGGCCGCGCACACGGCCGCGACCAGAGCGCCCAATGCGAACGCCTGGAGCATGAAGCCGTGTTCAAAGGGCTGAAGAAGGGATTCCATGCGGACAGGTTGGCGAAGCTTTTGCCGGAGCGCTCAGGTTTTGGCCGCCGGCATCAGGCAGGTGGTGCGGCGGGAGCGCCGGCCGGCGAGCAGGCCATGTTTCGGCGCGAAAACAAAAGCGGCGAGAAACAGCAGGGTTTGCAGCACGACGATGCAGCCGCCGGTCGCTCCATCGAGGAAGTAGCTCGCGTAGGCGCCGACGAACGCGGTGACCGCTCCGAGGGCGGAGCCGATGAGAAGCATTTTCCCGAAACGGTCGGTCAGCAGGTAGGCGGTGGCGCCGGGCGTTATAAGCATCGCGACCACGAGAATCGCGCCGACGGCCTGAAGCGCCGCGACGGTGGTGGCGGAGAGCAGCAAAAGAAGCGTGAGATGGAGCAGCCGGACGCGCAGGCCGAGGACGCGGGCCTGATGGGGATCGAAGCTGAAAAGAAGCAGGTCGCGCCACTTGAGGGCGATCACCGCGACGCAGACCACGGAGATCGCGACGAGCTGCGTCACGTCTTCCGGCGCGATGGCGAGGATGTTGCCAAAGACGACCACCTTCAAATCGAGCGCGGCGGGGAAGAGGGAGATGAGCAGCAGGCCGAGGGCGAAGAACGCAGTGAACACGACGCCGATGACGGCATCCTCGCGCACGGGGGTTTTGAGTTTCACGAACGACATCGCGGCGGCGGCGAGGAGCCCGCTGGTGAACGCGCCGACCGCGAAGGGAAGGCCGGCCATGTAGGCGAGGACCACGCCGGGCACCACCGCGTGGGAAAGCGCGTCGCCGAGCAGCGACCAGCCTTTCAGCGTGACGAAACCGGATAGAAGGCCGCAGACGCCCCCGATCAGCGCGCAGACCCACAGGGCGGTGCGCATGTAGTCGTAGGAGAAGGGCTCAAGAAGTAAGCTCACGGTGGCGGGCGAGAATCGGAAGGGGGCAGGCGTGCGACGGGTGGCCGGAGGCGCGGAATGGCGCCTAGGGCTTGGACTCGGCCGCCTTGGCGGCTTCGCGGTCGGCGACGAGTTTCTCGTGGGCGGCGCGGTCCAGGTATTCGAGGTGGCCGCCCTGGCCCAGGACGAGCGGGCGTTCGTCGTCGGTGAGCACGGTCACCTGGCGCCCGTCGTGAGCCTCGACCGTGGAGCGGGCCAGGTCGAAGTGACGAAGCGCGCCGCCAAAGGCGCGGGCGAGGTTCTCGGCGGTGAACACCTCGGCGGTGGGGCCGCAGGCGAGCACGGTGCGGTTGATGAGCACGACGTGGTCGCAGAACTCGGGCACGGAGCCGAGATTGTGGGTCGAGACAAGTATGAGCCGGCCTTCGGCCCGGAGTTCACGGAGAAGCGAGACGATGGCCTCCTCGGTTTTCACGTCGACGCCGGTGAACGGCTCGTCGAGGAGGATCACGCGGCTTTGCTGCGCGAGGGCTCGCGCAACGAAGACGCGTTTTTTTTGCCCGCCGGAAAGCTCGCCGATCTGACGGTCGCGGAGCTCCCACAGGTTCACCCGCCTCAGCGCCTCGGCGACGGCGGCGCGATCCTCCGCGCGAGGAATTCGCAGCAGGTTCATGCGGCCGTAGCGGCCCATCATGACCACGTCGTGGACGCTGACGGGGAACGTCCAGTCGACCTCTTCACTTTGCGGCACGTAGGCTACCCAGCCCTTTTTCTGGGCCTGGCGGACCGGCGCGCCGCCCAGCGTGACACGGCCGGAGGTGGGAGTGACGAAGCCCATGAGGGCCTTGAAAAGCGTGGATTTTCCGGAGCCATTCACGCCCACCAACGCGCAGATGGTCCCGCCCGTAAGCGTGAACGTGGCGTCGGTGAGCGCGGTGTGACCGTTGGGGTAGGTGACGGCGACGCCCTCGGCGGCGAGGGTCAGGGGCTCTTCCAGGGCGCCGGCGGGGGATGGAACGGACACGGATGTGACGGGCGGGAGCATGTCAGTTCTTCGCGGGCGAAGTCCCCAGGAAGCCGTTCACGATCGTGCGGGCGTTGGTCTCGAGAAGCGCGAGGTAGGTGGGCGCCGGTCCGCGGGCGTCGGTGAGCGAATCGACGAAGAGCACGCCGCCGTAGCGGGCGCCCGTCTCGCGAGCGACCTGGCGGGCGGGCTTGGGGCTGATGGTGCTCTCGCTGAAGACGACCGGGATCCGGCGTTCGCGAACGGCATCGATGACGGCGCGCACCTGCTGCGGGGTGCCCTGGGCGTCTGCGTTGATGGGCCAGAGGTAGAGCTGCTTCAATCCGTAGTCCCGGCACAGATATGAGAAGGCCCCCTCGCTGGTGACCAGCGTGCGTTGGCCTTCCGGTATGCGGGCGAGTTGCTCGCGGATGGGGGCGTCGAGGGCGCGGATCTTGTCCGCGTAGACGGCGGCGTTGGCGGCGTAGGCGGCGGCGTTGGCGGGATCGGCTTTCGCGAGGGCGGCGCGGATATTGTCGACGTAGATCAATGCGTTGGCCGGGGACATCCACGCGTGCGGGTTGGCCTTGCCGGTGTAGGGACCCTCGGAGATCGACATCGGCTCGATGCCCGCGGAGAGGACGACGGACGGCACGTTTTTCACGTTGGCGAAAAACTTTTCGAACCAGACCTCGAGGTTGAGCCCGTTCCAGAGAATAAGGTCCGCCTTGGTCGCGCGAACGATGTCCTGCGGCGTCGGTTCGTAACCGTGGATTTCCGCCCCCGGCTTGGTGAGCGACGACACCTCCGCGGCGTCTCCGGCGACGTTTCGCGCCATGTCGGCGAGAATGGTGAACGTCGTGATAACGCGGATACGTTTTCCGGCGGTCGGCGCGGAATCGTCCGGCGCGGCGAACGAGGACAGGCCGAAGAGCGAGGCGACGAGGGCGCAAGCCAGGATGCGAGAGCGCAGATGCGAAATCATCCGGCGACGTTGATTCAATGAAAATTAGGGTCAACTAAGAATTATAGTTCATGCATTGCTTGGCCATCCACGTTCGTAAAAACCCGCGCATCCACGCAGTTCGCGTTTGCCACCGGATCGAGCGCTTCGTTTAATCTTAGGTAAGTTAACCCACAAACCAAACATGGCTCGCATCTACAACGACATCACCGAGACGATTGGTAATACGCCGCTCGTGCGTCTGAACCGCACGGCCGCCGCCCATGGCGCGCAGGCGGACATTCTGCTCAAGCTCGAGTTCTTCAACCCGCTCTCCAGCGTTAAAGACCGCATCGGCAATGCGATGATCGAGGAGGCGCTGAAGTCAGGGCGCATCAACAAGGACACGATTCTCATCGAGCCCACCTCTGGAAACACGGGCATCGCGTTGGCTTTCGTGGCTGCGGCCAAGGGACTGAAACTGATCCTCACGATGCCCGAGACGATGTCGCTGGAGCGCCGCAAGCTCCTCAAGATCCTTGGCGCGAAACTCGTCCTCACCGAAGGGCCCAAGGGCATGAAGGGGGCGATCGCGAAGGCCGAGGAGCTCAACGCCAAGATACCGAACAGCGTCATCCTTCAACAATTCGCGAACCCGGACAATCCCGCGATCCATCGCAAGACCACCGCGGAGGAGATCTGGCGCGACACCGACGGCAAGGTCGACTTCGTGGTTTCCGGAGTCGGCACCGGCGGCACGATCACCGGCGTGGGCGAGGTGCTGAAGGCCAAACGCGCCGACATCAAGATGGTCGCGGTCGAGCCCGCCGGCTCTCCGGTGCTTTCGGGCGGCCAGCCCGGCCCCCACAAGTTGCAGGGAATCGGAGCGGGCTTCGTTCCCGCCGTGCTGAACACCAAGATCATCGACGAGATCATCCAGGTGAAGGAAAGCGACTCGGGCCCGATCTCGAAGCAGGTTAACACGCAGGACGGCATCCCCGTGGGCATTTCTTCGGGCGCCGCGATTTGGGCCGCGCTCGAGCTCGCCAAGCGTCCCGAGAACAAGGGCAAGACGATCGTCGCGATCATCCCGTCCTGTGCCGAGCGCTACCTCTCGTCCTGGCTCTTCGCCGACGTCGAGGTCGAGAGCGATAACGTCGATTCGCTCTTCGCCAAATAAGCGGGCGCCCGCCAGGCGCCTCAACTTCGAGCGGCTTTGGGCCGCGATAAAAAGCCCGGGCTCTTGGCCCGGGCTTTTTTCTGTTCAGCCGTATCACAGGAGAGCCAGCAAGGGGCCCGTCCAGGTTGATTCTAGCGCTGATGCGATCGCTGCGCGTTCGAGTTTCGTGGATGGCAAGCCGCGCCACGAGGGGTATGGTTTTTCATGCTCTATTCCGGCGCCCTGCCCACTGAAGTCGCGACCGTCACGCTCAACCCGGCGATCGACCGCACGGTCTTGGTCGCGGGACTCGAGCCCGGGTCCGTGAATCGCGCCGATCTCGCGGGCGACCGGGCGGGCGGGAAGGGCGTCAACGTCGCGGTCGCGCTTGCGGAGCAGGGGCATCGCGTGGCGGCGATGGGGTTTCTTGGGCGGGAGAACGACGCGGTTTTCACGGACCATTTCGCGGCTTTCGGAGTGGCCGACTTTTGCCTGCGCCTGCCGGGTGCCACGCGCATGGGGATCAAAATCGTCGACTCCCGGCGCGGCGAGACGACCGACTTGAATTTTCCCGGGCTCGCTCCGGGGCTGGCGGCGGTTGCGGAGTTGTTGGAGCAGATCGAAAACCTTGAGGTCGGATGGTGCGTGCTGGCGGGCAGCCTGCCGCCGGGCGTCCCGGCGGACTTCTATGCGCAGGCGATCCGACGCTTGAAGATGCGCGGAGTTCGCGTGGCGTTGGACACGAGCGGGGCTCCGCTGGGCGAGGCGATCGCGGCGGGGCCGGATCTTATCAAACCAAACGTGCATGAACTTGCCGTGCTGAGCGGGCGGGAGCTCCCGGGCGAGGCGGAGGTGATCGCGGCGGCGCGAAGGCTCGTGGCAGGCGGCGTGGGGCTTGTGGCGGTATCGCGCGGGGAATCGGGAGCGGTGCTGGTCACCGCGGACGAGATCGTGACGGCCCGGCCGCCGGCGATAGCGGTGCGAAGCACTGTCGGCGC
>CAMLQS010000192.1 GCA_946482165.1 uncultured Verrucomicrobiota bacterium
GCCGACATGGCTTTACCCCTGCCCGGCCCCGGCCCGCTTGTCGCATTCTGTCTGACGGCCTGCCTGCACGCTTCCCGGCTTTTCTCCGCCGATCTTTATGTCGCGCCCAATGGCACCGGCGATGCGGCCGGCACGCTCGCCGCGCCTGTCACGCTTGACCGCGCGCTGAGCCTCGTCGCCCCGGGGGATACGATCCATCTCCGCGGCGGCGACTACGCCTTCTTCGCCCAGGTCACCATCGCCAAGGAAAACTCCGGCACGGCCGCGGCCCCGAAACGGCTCGTCGCCTACGCGCCGCCCGACGCCCCGCCCGAACGTCCTCGTCTCGACTTCTCCGGCCAGTCCTACGCGAAAAACAACAACGTCCGCGGTCTTCAGCTCAACGGCGACTGGTGGCACGTTCGCGGCCTCGAGGTCTTCGGCTCGGCCGACAACGGCATCTACGTCGGCGGCAGCCACAACGTCGTCGAACGGTGCGTCACCCATCACAACCGCGACACCGGCCTTCAGATCGGACGCGCCGCGGTGGTCGACGCCGATCCCGCCGCGTGGCCCTCGCACAACCTCATCCTCAACTGCGTATCACACGACAACTACGACGCCCCGCCGGGCGCGGGCGAAAACGCCGACGGCTTCGCCTGCAAGCTCACCACCGGCCCGGGCAACGTCTTCCGCGGCTGCGTGGCCCACCACAACATCGACGACGGCTGGGACCTCTACACCAAGATCAAAACGGGCGCCATCGGCGCCGTCGTGCTCGACCAATGCGTCGCCTACGCCAACGGCGCCCTCTCGGACGGCGCCCAGAGCGCCAAGGGAGACCGCAACGGCTTCAAGCTCGGCGGCTCCAAGATCCCCGTTCCGCACGTCGTCACGCGCTGCATCGCATTCGGCAACGGCAAGAACGGCTTCACCTGGAACAGCAACCCCGGGGCGATCCGCATGATCAACAACCTCGCCTGGGACAACGCGCAGGGGAACTTCAAGTTCGACGCGTCCGAGGCAATTTTCCTCAACAACCTCTCCTTCTTCACCGAGGGCCGCGCGCCGGGCAAAAGCGATCGCTACGGCGGCCCGTCGGGGGCGCCCACCGGCGCGACCAACATCTTCTGGTCCACCGCGGGCAAGGTCCGCCATCGCAATGATCGCGGCCTCGTCGTCACCGCCGCCTCCTTCGTCTCGCTCGCGGCTCCGGCGGACGGCGATTTTCCCCGCTCCCCCGACGGCTCGCTCGCGCTTGGCGATTTCGCCCGTCTCGTCGCCGGCTCGCCGCTCATCGACGCCGGCGCGCTCCCGCCCGCGGAGCTGCGCGCCGAGTTGCCCTACGATCCGGCGAGCGTCTACCGCGGCGCCCCCGATCTCGGCGCGCGCGAGACTTCCGCAACCGTCGCCGTGCCGGCAGCTCCCCAGGGGGAGAAACGCTGAGTTTAAACCGCTAAATTTCGCGAATCACCGCTAAATCGAACCGCAGAATATCCACGGTGGACGCCACAGCCGACTTCGCACCCCGGGTGACGAAACGGGGCGGAAGGCAGATCAATCCGCTGCAAATTTAGCGGGATTTAGCGGCCATTAGCGGTTCTATCTCTGCGGCTCGGAATTCAGACTCTAGACGCTTCGCGATCTTCGAATCGTCCCTCGCGTCTTCGCGTCAAAGCCCGAATTCGTCGAGGGCTGTCATCAGCCGTGGCCGGCGCGGCCGCCGCCGCCCATGTATTTCGCGATGGCTTCGGCGCGGGAGTGGACGTGCATCTTCTCGTAAATGTTTTTCAGGTAGCTGCGAATCGTCTCCACGCTGAGTGAAAGCCGGTCGGCAATCTCCTTGTTTCCGAGGCCGCGGGCGATCAGGCCCAGCACCTCCGTCTCGCGTTGGCTGAGCCGCTTGGCCTCGTCCGCCGGCTTGGCGCGGCGCCGAAAAAAATCCGCCACGCGCCGGGCGATGCCGCTCGTCATGGGCACCCCTCCTTGCCTCACGTCCAACAGGCCCCGGCGCAACTCCTCCGGCGGGCAATGCTTCAGCAGGTAGCCATCCGCCCCGGCCTCGAGCGCCGGAAACACCAATTCCTCATCGTCGGACGACGTGAGAATCACGATCTGACAACGCGGAAGCAGTTCCTTCAGGCGCGCGGTGCATTCGATGCCCGTCATGCGCGAGAGATAGATGTCCATGAGGACGACGTCCGGGCGGAGTTCGGGCAGCCGTTTCAACGCCTCCTCTCCGCTGGCGCAGGCCGCCACACAGGCGAAGCCTTCGAGCGAATCCAGCAATCGCACGAGCTCCGCCCGGACGCCGTCCAGGTCCTCGACCACCGCGACGCGGCAATGCCCCGCCGTGCCGGCGTCGGGGAAATCGGAGGGCTGTGAGGTTGAAGCCAAGGAAGAAGGAGAGACGGCGACAGGGAACAGCTTCGCTATCCGAAGGTGAACGACGGCACCCGGTCTTCAAGCTCGGCGAAGTGCAACGGACAGCACGGCGAGCCGTCCCTCTCGCCGCCGACTACCGGCGGAGCCGATAAAAGCGCCTCGGGCCGCTCAGCGTGACGGTCGTTGCATTTCCGGTCGGTTGAGGGTCGGCCGGCGCCCAGCTCTGCAAGTCCGAACTCTCTTCGAGCACGGTCTCGCCCAAGCCTCCCGGCCAAGAGAGCTCGATCGCGCCCGGAGTCGCGCCGATCGCGATGGCGACCGGCGTGCTCGGCAGTGGGTCGACACGCGGCACCACTTGGAAACCCGCGATGCCGCCCCACTCGTCGTTGTCGCGCATCTGCACGTAGACCGTCTGCGTGTCGCCGCTCAGGCCGCGGAAGACAGCGTAATTGGCCGCCGGATAATTCGCGGAATTCGTCTCCGTGGTCTGCGTCAGAAGGGCGTTCGTCCCGGCAATGCTCGCCGGTCCCATGCTCTTGAAGTGATAGGTGGTGGAACCGTCGCTCACCGCGCCTTCGCGATCCGCGGCGTCGGCCGAGAAATAGACGACCACGTCGTAGTAGCCGTGAGGTATCTCGGAGATCGTCACGGAGGAGCGCGTGACCGGCGGATTCCAGCCGGCGGGACCGGCGTTGAGGTAGCCGTTGAGCAGGCGCTTGTTCGCGCGGCCGTCGCCGTCGAGCGCGGGCGAACTGCCCTGGATGCTCCACGTATTGTAGGAACTATAGCTGATATCGAGGGTGGTCGCGCTGCCGAGGCTGTCGACAAGGTCGGTGCGAGGATCGTTGGGCCAGGAATTGTTCCAGTTGGCCACCGGCTCGGCGCCGGCGATGTTTGCGGCGGCGAGCGTGCCGAAGCGGTCGTAGTTCCAGCTCACGGTCTGCGGCGCGCCGGCGGGGCGAATGGCACGGGCTCCGGAGTCGGGCGTCTCCTGCCCGGACACGATCGCGGAGACGACGTAGTAATAGGTCGTGCCGTTCGTCAGGCCGATATCGGTCCACGTCGTGTCGACGAGGTTGTCGGCGACGACGGTGAACGGGCCGGCCTCCGCGGCGGAGCGTTTCACGCGGTAGGCGGTGGCGGCCGCGATGGCGTCCCAGGCAAGTATGGCCGCGGTGTCGCCAGGGGCGGCGGCCGTGATCCACGGAGTCGGGAGCGCCACGCCGCTGAGGCGGTAGAGTCCCGCTCCATGCGAGGCGATGCTCCGCGAGAAAGTGCCGGTGAAGGAGCCGAGGTCGGCCTTGTCCCAAATGGAGCGGACCTGCGCCGCGCCGGAATAACCGAGCGTGGAAAGCGCGACGGGCACGCTGGCGGCGGCGGATCCGGTGTTGAAGAGCGCGAGGTATTTGTCGCCCGAGTCCTCGTCGTCCGCGGTCCATGCGACGAGATCGCCGGTGCGGAAAAGCTGGCGGTTGCGGGTGCTGCGCTGGTTGACGGCGAGCGCTTCGTCGTTCGTGAGAAGCGAGAGCGTGGCGGCGTCCATCTGCGTCATGTCGCCGCCGTGAATGAGCGGGGAGCGCGCGATGGACCAGAGGCTCATGAGCGTGTATTGCTCGGCGGTGGTGAACCGCGTGGCGCGACCGGTGCCGGAGACGGTGCCCGCCTCCACTTTGCCGATCGGCAGCATGTCGGCGTCGGGAAAGTGGCCCGGCCCCCGATACGGCGTCCAATCGTGGAGGCGTTTGAACTGCGCCAGGAGGGCGGCCCAGGTGTCCCAGAAGTCGTCGCTGATGCGCCACTGGTTGGCGTGGGCCGCGACGTGCTCACCGCTGCCGAGCGGCGTCTCGCCGGGCGAGGTGCTGAACACGATGGGACGGCCGGTCTTGTCGATGGCTCGGCGGATGGCCTCGATCTCCTTGCGGTGGTAGGGGCGGCTCAGGTCGTCGATCTTCACGAAGTCCACCTCCCACGAGGCGACGAGCTCGAAGATCGAGTCGTAGTAGGCCTGCGCGCCGGGCTTGTCCATGTCCACGCCATACATGTCGGGGTTCCACGAGCAGGTGCTGTTCGTGTCGGCGATGTCCTTCGCGGTGTAGTCGGTGCCTTTCACGGGCAGGTCTTGCTGCCAGGCCTGGCGAGGGATGCCGCGCATCATGTGGATGCCGAACTTGAGGCCCTTCGCGTGAACGTAGTCGGCGAGCGGCTTGAAGCCCGCGCCTCCGGCCGCGGAGGGGAAGCGATTGGTGGCGGGGGTGAGACGGCCCCACGCGTCCATCACGTGCGTGGCGGCGGGGTTGTAGTTAAAGCCGGTCGCGTTGGGCTCATACCATTGGATGTCGACGGTGATGAGGCTCCAGCCGTGCGAAAGGAGGTTGGCGGCCATGTAGTCCGCCTGCGCCTTGGTTCGCTCCTCGTTCACGGCGGTGCCGTAGAAATCCCAGCTGTTCCAGCCGAGGATCGGGCGTTCGGCCCAGGAGTGGAAAACCGGGGCGGAGCGCAGGGGCAGCAACGACGCGCCTGCGAGGAGCAGGCATGTGGCAAGACGGCGAAACGAAGGCATGGCGGGCAAGGGACGCGGGGAAAAGGGTTGGCTCCGACGCTCAGGCGCGGCGGGAAGAGGCACGGCGGCGGAACGTATTCTAATAATCCATACACACGACCGGGGGTATCGGTCCTCCGGTGAATGCGAGGGCGCCAAGGGTGGCGAACGAAAGACCGGCGTCGAAGGCCGACGCCGGTCTCGAAGATAGCTGGTGGCGGGTTCGAATTTTCCGGCTCAGCCGGCTCAAGCGCGGCGGCGGCGACGGGTCAACGCGGCGAGAAGGACGGCCACGCCGCCCAGGGAGGCGGCCGAAGCGGGTTCGGGGACGGAGACGAGCTGGAAGCCGGCGATGCCGCCCCACTCGTCGTTGTCGCGCATCTGCACCGTGATGGTCTGGCTCGCGCCGCTCAGGCCCGAGAAGACGGCGTAGTTGGCGCTCGTGGTGTAAAGGCCGGCGGTGTCCACGGTGCCGGCGAGGATGGCGCTGCTCCCGCTCACGCTCGCGGCGCCGACGGTGTTGAAGTAGTAGGTCGTGGCGCCGTCGGTGACGCTGCCTTCACGCCCGGCGACGTCGGCGGAGAAATAGACGATGATGTCGTAGAGCGCGTAGTCGATCTGGCTGATCGCGACGCTCGAATGCGTGATCGGAGGGTTCCAGCCGGCCGGCCCTGAGTTGAGGTAGCCGTTCAGCAATTCGCGGTTGTAGGTGCCGTCGCCATCCACGCCCGGATGCGAGCCGGTGACGTTCCAAGTATTGAAAGACTGGTAGGCGAGGTCGACCGTCGTGGCCGCGCCGGTGTCGTCGACAAGATTGGTGGTCGGATTGGCGGGCCAAGAGTTGTTCCAGTTGGCGACGGGAACGACGCCGGCGACATTGGTGCCGGTGACCGTGCCGTTGCTGTCATAGTTCCAGCTCACGACCGAGGCGGAGGCGAGGCCGGCCGAAAGGCCGAGCAGGGCGAGGAGGTGAAGAGAAGCGGACAGGGCGGGTTTCATCGATTTTGAGGTTTGAAGAACCCGCCGTGCCGGCCGGACGCGACGCGACTCGCGGGTCGACGCCATCATACCAGCGCGCGCCGTCCGGCCCAATACCCGCAGATGAGGGTAATGCCGCCCCTCCCCCGGCCCGACGGCGCGGTTCACGCCTCGTTCATGCCGACCCGCCGCGGGAGATCGAAGCCTGCGCGGCGCCGGCCGATCGGCACCGCCGAATCCGGGATGCCGTCAGCGTCCGCCGAGCCGGGACCGGGTCGCGAGAGGCACGATAAACTCCACCGAAGTCCCCTGTCCCGGCGCGCTCTCCAAGGCGAAGCGGGCGCCGGCTTCGCGCGCTCGCGAAGAGAGATTTCGCAGCCCCTCGCCGCCCGGTGCGGCGCCGGGGACGAAGCCGCGCCCGTCGTCGCGGATGGCGATCAGAAGCGCGCCGCGCCTGCTTTGGATCCGCAGCACCACCTCATTGGCGCCGGAGTGGCGCAGGGCGTTGTTGAGCGCCTCCTTCACCGCGAGGAACAGGTTGCGCCGGACGCCGAGATCGCAGTGGGCGTCGGGAAGGTTTTCGTCGATCTCGAAGCGGCAACGAAGCGGCGCGTCCCGGAAAAACGCCTCGGCATACCGCACGAGGTAGGAAGCGAGATCGCGAACGGTGTCGCGCTGGGAATTGATGAGCCACACGGTTTCGTTCATCCCGCCGGCGAGGGCGCGGGCCTGATCGCAGAGGCGTCCGAGCCTGTCGGCGACCGCGCCACCCGCGGCGCCGTCGCGCCGGGCGGCCTCGCCAAGGAGCACAAGCTGAGTCAGGCCGCCGCCCAAGCCGTCGTGAAGATCCGCGGCGATCCGCGCCCGCTCGCGGCGCACCACGCGCGCCGCCTGGGATTTGAGCACGAGCAGGGCCGAGAGAACAAAAGCCACGGCGCCGCCCACCGCTCCCGCCGCGATCACCGTCACCTGAAACCATCGCTTCTGCCAAAGGCTCGGCTGCTCGCGCTCGGTCACGGGGGCCCGGTAAACTTGGGGGTTGGGCGACGAGCCGTAGTGCTCGAGCACCCTGGATCTCCGCCAAGCGCCGCGCCTGGCGACCGGGGTTTTCCAGTTCTCCAAGCCCTCGGGCGCGATCTCCCAGGATTCGTCCGAGGCGATTTCGATGCTCCCGCCGTCCTTCAACGTTATCCGTAGGCCCGCCAGGAGCCCCGCCACGTCGAAGTCGTTCACCGCGCTCACCGCCAGCACATGGGGGCCGGTGCCCAGAAGCCGGGTGACGTCATACTCGATCAACACCCGCCAGTCGCCGCCTTGGCCGATAAATTGCCCGTCGAGAAAGAGACGATAGGAGTTGTCCGCCGTGATGCGCAGGACGGCCGAGTCCACCTCGGCACCCTCGGGAATTTCGAACTGGCGCACGAAGCGGCACTCCTGCCGGTCCATCGTGGTCTCGTCCCATATCCACGCGCCGACTCCCGCGTCGGAGAGCGTAGCGGCGACCAATCCGGACGAGCACGCCGACAAAAGCGTAAGCCAGAGAACGAGGACTCGCATGCGTGCTTCAAACACGTCCGGCGCCACCCGGACAAGGTGCGAATCCGCTTCACTGCGCCCGGCCGCGCCCGGCGCGCGTTTTTAAGCGGACGCGCGCCGCGCACCGCGGGACCGCGTCCGCCGCGCCTATTTCAACTCCGTCGGCGGTCGGCCCGCGCCGGCGCGGTCGTCGGCTTTTTTCGGGATCTCGATGGCGCGCGCGTCGATGGCGAGTTCCCCCTGGCGGGCGTAGTCGATCGCCTCGGCCAAGACGCGCGCGGATTCCTGCGGCGCGTGGAAGCCGGTCGAGTTCTCCGCCGAGATGAAGTCGAGCCGCCACTGCGCCTTGCGCTGCAAATCGCGGGCCTTGGCCAGAGCCGCGTCGTCCGCGCCCTTGGCCTTCGCGTCGGCCAGACGCACGATCAGGGACACGACCGCCGCCTCGCCGCGACGCAGGAGATCGGCGGTGCGATCCTGGATCGCCTCGGCGCGCGCGAGGATTTCCTTTTCCGGCACGCGATGGCAGTTCTGGCAGGACTGGGAAACATTGAGCAACGGCGAGCGGAGATGATGGCTGCTGACCTTGATCGCGCCCTCGCGGATGTAGGGCATGTGGCAATCCGAGCAGGAAACGCCGCTTCGCGCGTGGATGCCTTGGCTCCAGAGCTCGAACTCGGGGTGCTGCGCCTTCAGCGCCTTGGCGCCGCTTTCCGTGTGCGTCCAATCGGTGTGCCCGACCTCGTTGTAATAGGCCTCGATCTGCTCGACCTTGAGGCCCTTGGACCACGGATAGGTCACGAGTTTGCCCTGCCCGCGGAAGTAATACTCCACATGGCACTGCGCGCAGACGAGCGAACGCATCTCCTGGCGCGAGGCGTCGAGGTTCGGATCGTAGTCGCGCGCGGGCTTCTCCTCCTTGCGCCAGCGCTCGATGCTGAGCAGGTGCGGAGTGGGCTCGCCCGAGCGGGCGAGCGCGCGGATGCCTTCGAGAAAAGCGGGGCGGGACACGCGGAGATTCATCGTGTCGGCTTCGTGGCAATCGATGCAGGACACCGGATGCGAAACCTGCTTGGAGGCTTCGGAAAAAGGCATGGCGCACATCGCCTCAAAACCCTTCCGGATCTGCTCCTCGCGGTGTTCCTTGCCCGCGGGCGCCCCGGCGGCGAGGCCGGCCTGCATGTAGGCGGGAATGACCGAGGCATGGCAATGGAGGCAGGAGCCCGGCTGCTTGAAATGCGTGACGCGTTCCGTCTCGAGCTGGTCTTGCAGCATGTAGGCGTGCCCGCGCTCCTCGCGGTAATCGACGGCGAAGGGATAGCCCGCGAAGATGCGTCGCCAGACCGGGAACTGGTCGAGTTTTTGGAAGGCCTCGCTGCCGCCGTGCTTGGTGCGCACGATGTCGACCGTGCGTTTGTAGCTGTCGTATTGGCGCGGGTAGTTTTTGCCCCACTGCTCGGGGTCGACGGTGCTGTCGTCCACGTCCACGACGCGAAACACATGCTGAGTCGCCTCGGCCTTTCGCGTCACGATGTTCTGGTAGAGCAACAACACCGCAAACGTGGCCAGCGCGGAGAACACCAGCAACGCCGCGAGCCAGCCGAGGTAGCGCCGGCCGCGCGGAGCGGAGGCGGAGGATTCGGGTGAACTGGAATCAGGCGGGGGCGTTTTCATGGCGCAGGTCGGTTGAGGGGGGTCCTGGTCGGACAGTGGATCGGTGAGGCGGAAAAGGGAGGTGTCCTACTTCATGGGGCCGTGCCCGACCTCGCGGTGGCAATGCACGCAATCGAGCATGCGGCGTTCGTCGCCGGCGTGCGGATTTATCCCTTCGAGCAGGGAGCTGTGGCAGCCGACGCAGTTTTTTTGAAGGACGGAGGAATTGTGCCGCCGGATCTGGATCGGCTCGTGAAAGTCCTGAAGCGTGAATCCCTTCGAATGCCAGAACCCGTTCTCCGCCTTGCTGAGGTATTTCGGAACAAAGGAATGCGGCGTGTGGCAATCGTTGCAGGTCGCGACCGCGTGATGCGGCGACTTCAGCCACCCGTCATACTGCTCGCGCATGATGTGGCAGTTCACGCAGGCCTTCGGGTCGTTGGAGAAATACGAGAGCCCTTCGGCATAGTGAAACGTGTAGGCGCCCAAGCCGCCCAACACCCCGACCGACCAAACCGTCAACACGGTCAACACCACGCGAAAGCTCGGGCGGGGCA
>CAMLQS010000193.1 GCA_946482165.1 uncultured Verrucomicrobiota bacterium
TCAGACGGAGAGGCCGAGGCCTTCGTCGAGGCCGAGGTGGAGGTTCATGCACTGGATGGCGGCGCCGGAAGCTCCTTTGCCCAGGTTGTCGAGGCGGGCCATGACGACGGCCTGCTCGGCGTGGCCGAAGACGGCGATGTCGCAGCGGTTGGTGCCGTTGCAGGCCTGCACATCGAAGAAGCCGCCATCGAGGACGCTCTCGTCGCCGAAGGGGAGCACGCGGACGAACTTTTCGCCGGCGTAGGTTTCCGCGATGGCGTGATGGAGCGCTTGCGCGGTGGGCGCGGCGGGCAGCGCGTGCAGGGGGAGGGGCACGGTGACGGCGAGGCCCTGGTAGAAGGCGGCGACGACGGGGTTGAAGATGGGCGCGAAGGCGAGGCCGGTATGCACGCGCATCTCGGGGAGGTGCTTGTGCATGAGCGCGAGGGCGTAGGGGCGCGGGCTCTGGAGCTTGGCGGGCGGGTTTTGCTCGTAGTCGGCGATCATCTTTTTGCCGCCGCCGCTGTAGCCGGTGATGGAAAAGCAGGAGACGGCTTCATCGGCGGGGAGAAGACCGCGCTGGATGAGCGGGCGGACGGCGAGGGCGAAGGCGGTGGCGTGGCAGCCGGGGTTGGCGATGCGCTTGGAGGTGCGGATGGCGGCGCGGTAGGCGGGGCCGAGCTCGGGCACGCCGTAGGTCCAGCCCTCGGCGACGCGGTGGGCGGTGGAGGCGTCGATGATGCAGGTGCGGGGATTGGTGACGAGCGCGGTGGATTCCTTGGCGGCGGCGTCGGGGAGGCAGAGGAAGACGACGTCGGCGGCGTTCAGGCAGGCGGCGCGCGCGGCGGGGTCCTTGCGCTTGGCGACGTCGATCTCGATGAGCTCGATATCCGCGCGCGCGGCGAGGCGTTCGAAAATCTGGAGGCCGGTGGTGCCTTCCTGTCCGTCGACGAATACCTTGGTTTTCATGCGAGGGGTGAGACTCGCGAGCGGGCGCGATTGTGCCAAGGACGGATTGGCCGCGCCGCGAGGCGGCGCGGAATGACCAATGACCAATGACCAATGACCAATGACCAATGCGATGAGACGACGGACGAAACGGTTTCGTCGTTCCGCTGCGGCGGATGCCGGCGACCGTCCGTTACTCGGCGAGGCTGAGGCGGGCGACGACGTCGACGAGGAGCTTGTGCTCGGCGGCGTGGAGTTTGGTCGCGAGCGTCTCGACGGTGTCGGTCGGCTCGATGCGGACGGCGGCCTGGTCGAGGATGGGACCGGCGTCGACGGCGGGGATGACGTGATGCACGGTGCAACCGGTGATTTTCACGCCGTGGCGGAAGGCTTGGCCGATGCCATCCAGGCCGGGGAAACTTGGAAGAAGGCTTGGGTGGAGGTTGATGACCTTGCCGGCGAAAGCCTCGAGGAATCCGGGTTTCACGACGCGCATGAAGCCGGCGAGCACGACGAGATCTGCGGAGCAGGCGCGGACGGCCTCGATGTAGCGGCGTTCGCCTTCGCCCTCGAGCTTGGTCTTGAAGGGGGCGGGGTCGATGTAGCGGGCGTCGATGCCGAAGCGGGGGCCGAGCCCGAGGATGCCGGCGTCGGGGCGGTCGGCGAAGATGGCCGCGATGCGGGCGCGGCCGAGCCGGCCTTCTTGTTGGGCGATGCAGAGGGCTTCGGCGTTGGAGCCGCGGCCGGAGCCAAGGATGACGACGCGCATGGTGTGAAGGCGCGGAGTGTTTCGCGCGGGTCGCGGCGCAGGCGAGTCTCAAACGCGGGGCGCCGGGGCGCGTCGCGGTCAGGCCGAAATGGACGTAGCGATGACGCGGCGGAAGCGATGGCGGCTCAGGGACGAGATGTCCACGCGACGCGGGGAGCTTCGGATCGGGGGCGGGATGCGGATGCCGCGGCGTGGGCGCGAAAAAAAACCGCCGTCTCCGAAGAGACGGCGGTCGGTGAGGACGCGGTGAATGCGTCGTCGTCAGGAAGAATTACTTCTTCTTGGCGGCGGGCTTCTTGGCGGCCGGCTTTTTGGCGGCGGGCTTTTTGGCGGCCGGCTTTTTGGCGGCGGGCTTCTTGGCGGCGGCTTTCACCGGTTTTTTGGCAGTGGCCATGATGTATCTCCTGTTTGTTTTGGTTCTGGGTCTGACACCGGACGGGGGCCTGGGGAGAGGCTCGTCGGACACCGCGCACTTTGCGCTGCGTGAGCGGCAGCATTCAAACGCGGACACGCTTTGCAAGCCCCGGATAAACAAAATGGCGCGTTTTTCGCGCGCGGGTTCGGCTGTATCTGATGTATGAATACGGAGGTCGCGGGGGTTCTGGCGAGCTCAAAACACGTTTGCGCACGAGACGGACGACACTGAGGCTCCGGGTATATTTATGCATGCGATCCTCCCGGAGTTCCTCGTCATCCTGGCACTCCTGCTGGCGAACGGTTTTTTTTCCATGTCCGAGACGGCGCTCATTTCCGCGCGCAAGACGCGGCTGCGCGAGCTGGCGGAGGGCGGCGACAGGAAGGCGAGGCGCGCGCTTGATCTCGCGGAGCGGCCGGACCGGTTTCTCTCCGCGGTGCAGGTGGGGATCACGCTGATCACGATTCTGCAGGGCGCGGCGGCGGGCGAGCACACGAAGGATTTGCTGGCGGGCTGGATCGCGCGGGCGGAACCGCTGGCGCCCTACGCGGACCGGGTGGCCTTCTCGCTTGTGGTGGTGGCGATCACGCTGGCCTCGGTGGTGATCGGCGAGCTGGTGCCGAAGCGCGTGGCGCTGGCCAATCCCGACGGGATCTCCCGGATGGTGGCGGGGCCGATCGGCGCGCTCACGCGCGGCTCCTCGTTCGTGGTGCATGCGCTGTCCTGGTCGACCGACGTCATCCTGAAGTTTTTCGGGCTGGGAAAATCGCAGGTGCAGTCGGTGTCCGAGGGCGAGATCAACGATCTCGTGCAGCAGGGGTTGAAGACGGGCGCGTTCAACCCGACGGAGACGACGATGGTGGCGGGCGTGCTCGAGCTGGATCAGCTGAGCGTGACCGAGATCATGACGCCGCGCCCGAAGATGGTGTTCCTCAATCTCGACGATCCGGACGAGATCAACTGGCGCAAGATCGTGACGAGCGGGCACTCGCGTTATCCGGTGTATGCGCTGCATCGCGACCAGGTGGTGGGCGTGGTGACGGTGAAGGCGATCTGGGCGAACACGGCCTTCGGGTTGCCGGCGAATCTGCGCAGCGTGATGGCGCCGCCGCTGATCATTCCGGAGTCGATGACGGTGATCCACCTGATCGAGCAGTTCCGGAAAACCGGCCAGCACCTCGCGCTGGTGACGGACGAGTTCGGCGCGATCCAGGGGTTGGTGACGATGATCGACGTGATGGAGGCGATCGCGGGCGATATGCCCGAGAAGGGGCGGCGCGCGGCGCCGGAGGCGCGGAAGCGCGACGACGGCTCGTGGTTGATCGACGCGACGCTGCTCACGCACGAGTTCAAGAAGCTGCTCGGTCTGGACGAGCTGCCGCACGAGGACAGGGCCGAGTTCAAGACGGCGGGCGGTTTCGTGATGACCTACTTCGGGCGAATCCCGAAGGCGGGCGACCACTTCGACCACGCGGGATGGCGCATCGAGGTGATCGACATGGATCGGCACCGCATCGACAAGATCCTGGCGACGCCGCTGCCGGAAGCGCCGGAGGAGGATTCGGCGGACGAGGACGACGAGGACGAGACGCGGGCGTGAGCGGGCGCGTCTGGCGTCGGGGTGCTCGCCTCTCGTTCCTGATCTGCTCTTTATTCGTTCCCGTTCTCTTACTCGTTCTCTCGCCGTGGGCGGAATGCAGGGGTGCCGGTTTGGAGAACGAGTAGGAGAACGAGAACGATGCGGGCGACGAGCCGAGGCTCGTCGTCGAAAGCGGCGTCGTGCCGCCGCACTCCATAATCACGTCGGCGGAATGGGTGGCGTGTCGTCCTCGCGAAGGGCGAGCGCGCCTGCGGGCTGGTGCTCGATCTTGAAGTGGCGGGCGTGGACGTTGCGCAGGCTGCCGCGGTGGGCGATGGTGAAATAGGTGAGGCCGGGGAGGGCGGCGCGGAGCTTGTGGTAGAAGGCGAGCTCGGCGCTCTCGTCGATCGCGGCGGTGGCCTCGTCGAGGAAGAGCCAGGCGGGGCGTTGAAGGAACACGCGGGCGAGGGCGAGGCGTTGTTGCTCGCCGCCCGAGAGGCTTTGCGCCCAGTGGGCGGACTCGTCGAGGCGGATGACGAGCGGGGCGAGGTCCA
This sequence comes from uncultured Verrucomicrobiota bacterium, assembly GCA_946482165.1. Next base: position 4,245 of record CAMLQS010000193.1, read on the forward strand.
CGAGCGCGAGCGCCTTGACGAGGGCATCGTCGGGATAGGCCTCGGGCGGGCGCGGATAGGCGAGGGCGGCGCGCAGGGTGCCGATGGGCAGGTAGGGTTTCTGCGGCATGACCATGAGGTCGAAGGGACGCGGCTGGAGAACGTGGCCGCGTTCGTAGGGCCAGAGGCCGACGAGGGCCCGGAGAATGGTGCTTTTGCCGCTGCCGGAAGGGCCGGTGACGAGGACGGAGTCGCCGGGCGAGATGCTGAAGCTGAAGGGGGCGAGGAGCAGCCTGCCGTCGGGGCGGTAGAGGGCGAGGTCGTCCACGTGGAGGGCGTCGTCGCGCTTGCCTCCGGCGTAGACCTCGCGTTGCGCGGCGCGGAGGCGGCGGGAGTGCTCGATGCCGCGCTGGAAGCCGTCGAGACGCTGGGTGATGGCCCACCATTGGGCGATGGTCTCGTAGGCGTTGATGAAGAAGTTGAGGTTGCTCTGCACGCGGGTGAAGGCGCCGGTGAGCTGGGTGAGCTGGCCGAGGGAGATGGCGCCGGCGAAGAAGCGCGGGGCGGAAAGCAGCAGGGGGACGATGTCGGAGAGCCGGTAGTAGACGGATTTGAAGGCGTTGAGATGGATGCGGCGGACGAGGGTGGCGTTGAAGTTGCCGACGATGCGGGCGAAACTCGCGCCCAGGCTGCGGCGTTCGGCGGGTTCGCCGTCGGCGAGGGCGGTGCTCTCGGCGTTTTCGCGGAGGCGGACGAGGCCGAAGCGGAAGTCGGCCTCGAGTTTTTGCATCTCGTATTGCAGGCCGATGATCGGTCGGCCGACGCGCCCGACGAGCCACATGCCGATGAGGGAATAGCCCATGCAGATCCAGACCAGATGGCCGGGCACGGAGGCGACAAAGGTGGTGAAGGCGACGTAGCCTTCCCAGATGGCGACCACGATGGGGGTGAGCCAACCAAGGTGTTCGGGCAGGGCGGGAAAGGGATAGGCCGGCGGATTGGAGTGCGCGTTGCCGGAGGAGAGGTTCCAGAGGATGACGACGAAGGCTCCGAGGCCGACGACGGCGCCGAAGAGCTGCATGCCCAGATCGAGCGTGGTGAAAACGAAGGCGCGGATGTCCTCGCTGATGCGTTGGTCGGGGTTGTCGCCCTCGTGGCCGTCGAGCTGTCCGAGGTAATGGGCGCGATCGCCGAGCCAGTCGCGGACGAATCGATCGGTCATCCAGCGGCGCCAGCGGATCTTGAGCGAGGAGAAGAGATACTCCTCGGCGAGCCAGAAGGTGATGGAGAAGAAAATGAGCCCCAGCATGACGACGCCGAGGTTGACGAAGAAGGCGTAGTCGCCGCGCTGGATGGTGTCGAAGAACTCGCGGTTCCAGTAGGAGAGGCGGACCGCGATCCAGTTTTGGGCGAGAGTCAGCAGGACGACGGAGCCGAGCAGGACGCGGGCGGGCCAGCGTTCCTCCGACCGCCAGAAGGGGAGGGCGAGCGCGAGAAAAAGCCGGGATTTGGAAAGCAGCGAGCTGGGGCGAAGCACGAGGACGTGGGGCAAGCGTGCGTCCGCGGCTTGCGCCGGCAAGGGTGGATCGCCGCGCCGCAGGGCGGCGCGGAATGACCAATGACCAATGACCAATGACCGGCGGCGAGGGGGGCGCTACGGCGTCCCTCCAAAAACTATACGCGCCAGCTTTGGAGGACCTGGAGGTAGTTGGCGCGTTCGTGCGCCTCGGGGTTGGGGCAGTGCGCGAGGTTGAGCGAGCCGCGGAGCTGATCGACGGACTCGTATTCCCGGTCGCGCATCCAGGTGTCCACGCCGTTCAAAAGGGTGGCGACGGCGATGTGTCCATGGCGGAGAATCGCCGACACGACCTGCACGGCGTGCGCTCCGGCGAGAAGGGCCTTGAGGAAATCGTTCGGGGTGTGCACGCCGCCGCTCGCGGCGAGGCTGAGGCGGGTGTGCGGGGAAACGATCGCGAGCCAGCGCAGGCGCGCAAGCAGCTCGGAGGAATCGGAAAGCTTCAGATGCGGATGCACCTCCAGTTCATCGAGGTCGAAGTCGGGCTGGTAGAAGCGGTTGAAGAGCACGGCGCCTTTCGCGCCGGCCTGCTCGACCTGGCGGAGAAAGTTGGCGGGCGCGGTGTGCCAGGGGGAAATCTTCACGGACACCGGGATGCGGACGGACTCGACGACCTGGCGGACAATGAAGATCTGCTCGGACTCGACATCGGCGGCCTCCGCATCGGCATCGGTCGCGAGCGCGTAGAGGTTGAGCTCGAGCGCGTCGGCGCCGGCGTCGGCGAGGCGCTTGGCGTGGTCCATCCAGGCGCCGGGGCGGTGGGCGTTGAGGGAGGCGATGACGGGGATCTGGAGCGTGGCCTTCAGGCGCGTGAGCTGGCGAAGGTAGAGCTCGGGCGTGAGGGCGTAGTCGTCGTAGTGGGGGAAGTAGTCGAGGGCCTCGGGGTTGCTTTCCGCGATGCCGTCGATGAGGCGGAGGCGCGCGTTTTCCTCGAACTCCACCTGCTCGGCGAAGAGGGAATGCATGACGAGTGCGGAAGCCCCGGCGTCCTGGAGGCGGCGGCAGGCGTCGAGGCTGTCGCAGCAAGGCGAGGCGCCGATGACGAGCGGGTTGCGGAGCCGGAGGCCGAGGTATTCGGTGGAGAGGTCCATGGGGGAATCAGAGCGACAGAACGACAGAGGGGCAGAATGACAGAGCGGCGGCGGATAGAGCGGGAGAGCGACAGTGGACGGAACGACAGAGTAGCGGGGGCGGAGCGACGGATGGGTTGGTCTGGCGGTCAGTTCTTCCGTCGCTCTGTCGTTCTGCTTTGGTTTAGATCGTGGCGGGAGGGGTTCCGTTGCTCGTCGGGGTGGCGAGGTGTTTGTAGAGCTCGTAACGCGTCTTGAGCGCGGCCTGGCCCTGGACGGCGAACTCCTCGGCTTTGCGGGGAGCCATGGCGGCGAGCATGCCGAAGCGGGTTTCGCCGGCGGTGAACTTGGCCAGCTCGAGCTTCGGGGCGGCGGAGTCGAGCACGAGGGCGGGCTCGCCCTTTTCGACGCGGCGCGGGTCGTGGCGGAAGAGCGGCCAGTAGCCGGTGTCCACCGCGAGCTTCTGCTGGTCGAGGCCGCGGGCGAGGTTGTAGCCGTGGGCGATGCAGTGGCTGTAGGCGATGATGAGGGCGGGGCCGTCGAAGGCCTCGGCCTCGCGGATGGCCTGCAGGGTCTGCGAATCCTTCGCGCCGAAGGCGACGCGGGCGACGTAGACGTGGCCGTAGTGGAGGGCGAGGAGGGCGAGGTCCTTTTTGCCCGTGGGCTTGCCGCCGGCGGCGAACTTGGCGACGGCGCCGAGCGGGGTGGACTTCGAGGACTGGCCGCCGGTGTTGGAGTAGACCTCGGTGTCGAGGACCATGATCTTCACGTTGGTGCCCGAGGCGAGGACGTGGTCGAGGCCGCCGTAGCCGATGTCGTAGGCCCAGCCGTCGCCGCCGATGATCCAGACGGATTTCTTGACGAGGTCGTCGGCGATGAGGAGGAGGCGCGCGGCGTCGGGCGTGGTCGGCGCCAAGTCTTCGAGGGCGACCTTGAGCTGCGCGACGTGGGCGCGGCGCTCGGCGATCTCGGTCTCGGTGGTGGGCGAGGCGGAGGAAAGTTCGCGGACGAGGTCGGCGTCGAGCCTGGGGGCGAGTTTTTCGAGGAGGGCGCGGGCGGAGAGATGGCGGCGGTCGGCGGCGTGGCGGATGCCGAGGCCGAACTCGGCGTTGTCCTCGAAGAGGGAGTTGGCCCAGGCGGGGCCGCGTCCGGCGGAGTCCTTGCAATAGGGCGTGGTGGGGAGGTTGCCGCCGTAGATCGAGGAACAGCCGGTGGCGTTGGCGATGATGAGGCGGTCGCCGAGGACCTGGGTGAGGAGCTTGATGTAGGGCGTCTCGCCGCAGCCGGCGCAGGCGCCGGAGAACTCGAAGAGGGGCTTGGCGAACTGGCTGCCCTTGATGGTGGTGAGATCGACGGTGGCGCGATCGGGCGAGGGAAGTTTCTCGAAGAAGTCCCAGTGGCCGCGTTCGAGCTCCATGCGCGGGGCGGCGGGGACGAGGTCGAGGGCCTTGTGCTTCGGATTGGATTTATCCTTGGCGGGGCAGACCTGGACGCAGAGCGAGCAACCGGTGCAATCGTCGGGCGCGACCTGGATGAAGTAGCGGCGGCCGGGGAGTTCGTTGGAGCGGAAGGGCAGCGTGACCAGCGATTCGGGCGCGCCGGCGGCGGCGAGTTCGGCGGGCGTGGCGTGGGTGGCGCGGATGGCGGAGTGCGGGCAGACGAAGACGCACTTGTTGCACTGGATGCAGAGGGAGGAGTCCCACTGCGGCAGATCGAGGGCGATGGAGCGTTTCTCGAGCTTGGTGGTGGCGGTGGGCCAGCCGCCGTCGGGCGGGATGGCGGAGACGGGGAGGAGGTCGCCTTCGCCGGCGAGGAGGCGGGCGGTGACGTCGCGGAAGAAGCCGGGGGCGAAGGCGGCGAAGCGCTCGCCGGTGGGCGCGGCGTCGCACTCTTCGAGCGTGGCCGGGACGGCGACCTCGTGGAGGGCGGCGAGGGCGGCGTCGACGGCGGCGTGGTTCATCTGCACGACCTTGTCGCCCTTGCGGGCGTAGGTCTTGGTGATGGCCTTCTTGATGTGCGCGATGGCCTCGTCCTGCGGGAGCACGCCGGAGAGGGCGAAGAAGCAGGTCTGGAGGATGGTGTTGGTGCGGCGGCCCATGCCGGCGGCCTGCGCGACCCCGTTGGCGTCGATGATGTAGACGCGGAGCTTTTTGGAAACGATGGTCTGCTTCCATGCGCGCGGGAAATGGTTCCAGGTTTCCTCGGGCGAGTGGGGCGAATCGAGGAGCAGGGTGGCGCCGGCGGCGGCGTAGCCGAGGATCTCGTGGCGGCCGACGAAGTTCCACTGGCTGCAGGCTACGAACTGGGCGTGCGTGATGAGCCACGGGGCGCGGATCGGCTGCGGACCGAAGCGCAGGTGCGAGACGGTGACGGAGCCCGATTTCTTGGAGTCGTAGACGAAGTAGCCCTGGGCGAAGAAGTCGGTCTGTTCGCCGATGATCTTGATGGAGTTTTTGTTCGCTCCGACGGTGCCGTCGGCGCCGAGGCCGACGAAGACGCAGCGGCGGACGCCGGGGGCCTCGAGCTCGAGCTCGTTGTTCCAAGGCAGCGAGGTGTGGGTGACGTCGTCGTGGATGCCGATGGTGAAGCCGTGCTTCGGGCGGGCGGAGTTGAGGTGGGCGAAGACGGCCTCGGCCATGGCGGGGGTGAACTCCTTCGAGCCGAGACCGTAGCGGCCGCCGAAGACGCGCGAGGGTGGGACGGAGGTGGGGTGCTCGGCGCGGGAGAGGG
>CAMLQS010000194.1 GCA_946482165.1 uncultured Verrucomicrobiota bacterium
CATCGAGCATCCGCTCTCGCTGCAGGTGCTTTTCCCGGCCGATGTCGAATGGAACGCGGAGCGCATCACGCAAGCGCTTCGCGGCCACCATCGCAGCCTAGCGGACGCCCGCTGCGAACTGGAGGCCGGCGTCGCCTCCAACGGGCAGGCCTTCGGCCTGGCCGGGTGGGGAAAACACGTGGTCCGGCTGGTGGGCTTCAACGCCCCCATGCCGGCCGACGCGGTCGAGTCGTGCGTGGCGCCGTCCCATTATCCGCAGGAGCTCAAGGACCGCGTCCGCGCGCACCGGGCCCACCTCCTTCTCTATTACGTGGGTCGCGAGGCGTCTCCACTGGAGCACTACGTCGCCCTCGCCACGGTGGCGGGCGCGCTGGCCAAGTTCGGAGGTCTCGTGGCGCTGAACGAGTCCGCCCACACCTCCTTCCCGCTGGCCGCCCTTTCCCCCGAACCGGGCGACGGCGACATCGTCGAACTCCTGCGCACGCTCCCGCTCTGCATCCTTTATTGCGGCTTTGTGAAACACGAGGTGGAGGGCGTCCCCGGCGTGTGGATGCGCACCTACGGTTGCCCTCTGTTGGGATTGCCCGATTTCGCCGCCCACGCCGCCGGCCACCACGAGGGCCAGCGCTACTTCGAGTTGTTTGAGAACGTGCTCGGCTACCTCCGCCAGTCCGGCGCCAGGCTGGCCGCCGGCCACACGATGCAGGTCGGCGAGAACGAGCATCTCCGGGCCCGCGCGCCCAACTCGCAGGAGTCTTTTCTCCAAGGCACCGGCGAACTGTTGGTGCTGGAGCTCATCCGGTCCGATCAGATCAACCGCTGACGGATCGGTTGGCCGGCGAGCCGGTCCCATCTGCTTCCATCCGGTCTCTTCCGCGCAATCCCGCCCACGCCATCCTGCTCCCGTGAAAATCCTCCGTCTCCTCTTTTGCCTGATCGCTTGCCTGCCGGCCGCATGCACAACGGCCCGCAAAACGAGCGAGGTCGAGATGACCTGCCCGGTGGACGGCACGAAATTCAAAACCCTCCAAGAGGTCTCCGGCACCGCCTCAGGCGCGCGTCTGGACCTCAGGAAAACCGGCCCCATCGCCCAGCCCCGGAAGCTGCCGCTTTGCCCGCAGTGTCGCCTGCCGATCCACAAGGACACGTTCACCGACGCGGAAAAGGCCGCTCTGCGCGACATCGTGGCCGCGGACGATTTCATCAAGGAAACGGAGGGCCGCTCCGCCTACTTCATCCACGGTGTGATCTTGGAGCGCCAGAAGGCGCGCGCGTTCGACATCGGCTGGGCGTTTCATCAGGCCGCCTGGGAAGTCGAAGGTCAAAACGACGGCCAGTATGCCGAGACCGTCAAACGGGCGATCGCCTGGTTCGACCGCGCGGCGGGCGAAGTCGCGTTTTCCGGGACCGCGCAGGATGATCGGCAAATCGCGATCTACCTGCCGATCGAGCTGCACCGCCGGCTGAGAAACTTCGCCGAAGCCATGGCGCGTCTCGACCGCGCGCAATCGCTCCGCACCTCGAAGATCGAGTGGCTGCCCCCGGTCCTGGACTTTCAAGCCGGGCTCGTCGCCGCCAGAGACGCGGCCCCGCACGAAATCCGCGAGGTGATGGCGTCGGACGAAACGGGGAAATAATTCGGGGCATCGGGGCAGTCCGACAGAGCGGGATTAACCACTAATGGAACGGCCCAAAGAGCGTTCCTTGGATGATCCAGGACCGGCTTTGGGCCGGGCCTCGCGAGTGTCGACGGGCGGCTAATAGCCGCTGGTTTCCGGATCCCCGCTTCGCTCGTAATCCGCGCCCATCCGCGCCATCCGCGGTTCAAAAATTCCGAGCGCTCTGACGAAAGCGCTCCGCGCTTCCGCTACACAGAAAAGCCCGGCGGTCACGCCCTACCCGCCGCCGAACCGCCATTCGTCGCCTGCGGCTATTAGCCGCCCATCGAAACCCGTCAGCCCCGGCCACAAAGCCGGGGCTTCACCTCCCAAGGAACGCTCTTTGAGCCGTTCCATTAGCGGTTAATTCCCGGTCTTCCGTTTCTCCTTCTCTCCGTTTCTCCGCTCCTTCCGTGTCCACACGCGATCTCGCGTTTACGGCCGCGGGCATTCTCCTGATCGCTTTCCCGGTCCATGCGCCCTCGCCCACCCGAAAACACCTCCGCCGTCTCGCGTCCGCGCGGAGCGAGCCGCCCCGCATCCGACGTTCCCCTCCGGCTCTTCGTCTGCCTGCTCTGCGCCCTCGCCGGCTTCTTTCTCGGACGCCTGGGACCGTCGCGCCCCGCCGCCGACACACCGTCCGCCCCCGAGGCTCCTCGGCGCGACCCCACGAATTCACCGTCGATCGCCAAAGCCGCTTCCCTGCCTGCCGCCACCGCCGACACGGCCGTGGACGACGCGTCCGACCCTGCGGCCGCTCGCCGACGAAAGCTGATCTCGCTGCTGCAAAGCGTCCACAAATCGCGCCGCAACGAAAACCTGGGCGAACTCTTCTCGCTCGTTTCCTGGACCCAGTCCGCCGACCAGGAGGAACTCGAGGAATGCCTCGCCCTGAGCGACGAGATGGCGACCTCAAACGAACGTCACGGAGCCAACGACATGGTTCAAACCCTCGTCTTCGTTCGCTGGGCGGCTCTCGACGGACCGGCGGCGCTCGAAGCCTGGCTGGCCCTTCCCAAGGAAAAGCAGTCGAGCGAAGCCCGGGCCCAGCTCTTCCTCAGTTGGAGCGAGCACACCGACCCGCAGGACGCGCTCGACCACCTATTCGCCTCCACGCCGGAGGACGAAACCGCGGCCACCGCCGCGCAGATCCTCTCGCGCTGGCAACTGCGCGATCCCGCCGGCGCCACCGCCTGCGCCGCCCGCCTCGCCTCGTCCTCCAACCTCGCCGAAAGAAACACGGGCGCCCAATGCGCCAGCACACTGCTCGACCGCGTGCGCCAGGACGGCGGCGTGCCCTCCGCTCTTGATTGGATCGACCGGTGGCCCGCCGCCGGGCGGGACGAGTTGCGACTGCGACTCCTCAATAACCTGAACGTCAACGCCCCTGACTCCCCCGCCTCGGCGGCGAGTATTCTGGCCAAGCTCGACGGTCCCGCGCCCAACCTCGCAGGCCGGACGATCAACAACCTCGCGCAACAATTCGCGGCCCGCGCTCCGGCCGAGGCGCAACGCTGGGCCTTGAGTCTGCCTGAACCGGCCCGCACCGAGGCGACGGCCGCCGTGGCGAGGACTGTCGTCGACGGCATGCTCGGAAAAGGGCGCGGGACGGAAGCCTCCGCGTGGCTTGAAAACCAGTCTATCCCCGCCGCCGCCCGCACATCGGGCTACGAGCAGATGGCGGACGCCGCGGCCCGAAACGGAGATCTCGGCGAGGCGCTCCGGCTGGCCGGGCGGGCGGCCGGCGACAGCCCAAGACTTTCACCGGAAAAGCACGGCCGGCTCCTGCAGCAGTGGCTCGAGGATCATCCCGAACGCGCCGTCAAAGTCATCAACCTGCTCACGACGTCTTCAAACGCGGCCGCTCCCGCGGCGCCTTGATCCATCCTCTTTGCGGCCTCGGGCCTCGTCCAACGCGGCGCGCCCGGCGGCCACGCCCTGCCTATATCGGGGGGGCGGATTATCCACAGAGCCGAGCCGGAGCGCGGACACAGAGGTCACGGAGGAAAGATCGATCAGGATTTCTGAAATACGGATTGGCTCTGTGCCCTCTGTGTCGGAGCTCTGTGTTCTCCGTGACTAAAAATCATCGCCCGGAATGCGGAGGTAGCCCGAAAACATCCGTGTTACTGGCTACTGGTGGTTTGGGTGTGTCTGGTAAATAAACCGGAGCATCGCCAAGGCTCTACGAGCCGTCTCCCGCCCCGGAAAGCGCGCCTTGGTAGGCGGTCATCACCTTCGAGCCGAAATCATGCCGGCCGGCCGCCAGGTGCAGGGCCAGGCGAAGGATGCGAGTCGCCGCGTCCCGGAAGCCCCTCCGGAAAGAACGTTCAGCCAAGCCCTCGAGCGCCTTCACCTTCATCGCCAGCAAAGCCACCGGGGGCAGATAGGCGGTGTCGGCGAAGGCCAGCAAACGCTCCCGCCAGCGGGCCGCCTCCTCCTCCCGCCCGCCGGCGGCGGCCTCGGCCGCCCGCAGCTCGCAGGCCAGCGGATGCGACATCGGCGCCGAGCCGGCGGCGAGCAGCGCCACCGCCTCGGCGGAGCGTCCCAGGAGCGAGAGGCATTCCGCCTGCTTTATCCGCGCGGCCTCGGCCAAGGCGCGACGGTTGCGGGCCGCGACGGCGCAGGCGGCGTATTCCTCGGCGGCGCGGGCGTGCTCGCCGGCGTCGAAAAAACCCGAGGCGAAAAAGTAGCGCAGGTTCGGATCGCCGTCCGGCTCGCGCGCGAGCGCCGCCTCGATCAGCGCGCGATTCCGCGCGAGCTTCGCCGGCATCACGCGCGCGTCGGCGTAGCCCTCATGCTCGAAGCCTATCTCGCTTTCGACGATGCGGACCCCTGCCCGCTCGAGCGAGGTGTTCACCTGCTCGTGAATCGGACGCTCGAACCGCACGTCGGGACGATTGGGAAACAGCCGCACGATGCGCACCGCGACGTGGCCGGCGCCGCCCGCCAGCGCGTTGCGCTGGACGAGCGAACAGGCGTGATCCGCCGGTCCGGCGACGATGCGGCGGATCGCCTCGACCGCGGGCGACGAAAGCCGTTCGTCGGCGTCCAGGACCAGTATCCAACGGCCGGTGGCGAGTTCTAGGGAGGCGTTTCGCGCGGCGCTGAAGTCGTCCGGCCACGCGATCGCCTCCACCCGTGCGCCCGCCGCGCGAGCTAGCTCGACGGTGCCGTCGGTCGAGCCGGTGTCGACCACGACCACCTCCGCGCCGAGTCCTCCGGCGGAGGCGAGGCAGGCGGGCAGCCGCGGCGCCTCGTTCTTCACGATGAGACACAGGGAGAGATCGGGGGCGGAGTTCATGGCACGGAATCGAGATGAACTATCGGTGCGCGCGGATATTTTCTTTAGGCCCCCTCCTGACCCTTTTGGGCGCCCGCCGAACGAAGCCGCCGGGCGCATGCCGAAAAAGGGAAACCCCGTCCGCGCGGGGCGGACGGGGCTCCTTTGGAACCATGTCGGATGTCGTCTTTATCCGGCGTCAGGACAGGAGTCGCAACGCGGTCTGAGCGGATCCGTTGGCCTGGGCGAGCATTGCGGTGCCCGCCTGGACCAACGTGTTCCAACGGGCCAGCTGGGTGGACTCCTCGGCCACGTCGACATCGACGATGCGGCTGTTGGCGGCCTCCAGGTTGGCTTTGTTCACGGTCAACACTTCCGACGCGAAGCCGAGACGGCTCTGCTCGGCGCCGTTGGTGGCGCGCATGGTGGCGACGCCCTCGATGGCGCTCTTGATGTTGTCGAGCGTCACGGCGCCGAGGTTGGCGCCGGCCTGCACGGCGGTGACGCCGGCATTGCCCGACAGATCCTTCGCGGAGAGCGCAACCGTCTGACCGCCGTCCTCGGACACCTGCGTGGTGAGCGCCTGGTTGAAGACGTTGATCGTGTTGAACTTTTCCGCGGCCAGCGACGTGAGCTGCAACTTCAGCTGGCTGAATTCGGTGTCGTAGTTCGCCTTGTCCGTCGAGCTCTTGGTGGGGTCGGAGTGGAGGGTCTTCAATTCGCTGATGCGATCGAGGACCTTTCCGGCCACCTTGAGCGCGCCGTCCTGCGTTTGCAGATACGACATCGAGTTGCCGATGTTGTTGTTCGCCGCGCCGGAGCGCTTGGCGGCCGCCGTGAGTTTCACGGAAACCGCCAGGCCGCCGGCGTCGTCGGCCGGGCTGACGATTTTCGAGCCGCTCGAGAGCCGGTTGAGGCTCTTTTGCAGCATCGAGTTGGAAGCGGCTAGGTTGTTGGAGGCAACCGTCGCCGAGTAGTTCGTGTTAATTACAACTGCCATGGTGGTATCTTTCCTTGATGAACGCGACGTCCGTCGTCGCCACGGATCCGGATTATACGGCCCGGATCAGGCCGTCCGGGGCGGAGGCCCCAAAGCGTGACCCTGCGGGGTGTGCGCGCCGGCGGCGCGCGGTAGTCGGGCGGAATCGATACGCGGTCAGATGTTTTCCGATACGAGGACAGGGGCGGGCGGCCGCTCGGGGCGGCCCGCCGAAACTTCGGCGCGGGCGCCTTACTGGAGAAGGCGCATGACCGACTGCGAACTCTGGTTCGCCTGGGCGAGCATCGCCGTGCCCGCCTGCACCAGGGTGTTCCAACGCGCGAGCTGGGTCGACTCCTCGGCCACGTCCACGTCCGTGATGCGGCTCGCGGCGGCCTCGAGGTTGGCCTTGTTGGTGGTGAGAACCTCCCCGGCGAAACCGAAGCGGCTCTGTTCGGCGCCGTTGGCGGCGCGGAAGGTGGCGATCTCCTCGATCGCGTTGCGGATGTCCGTGAGCGTGATCGCGGAGTCCGCGAGGCCCGAGGCGCTCATCACCGTGTTGAAGTCGGTGCCGGAGGCGTCGACGTCCTTGCCCGAGATCGACACCGTCTGGGCGCCGTCCTCGGAGACCTGCGTGGTCAGCGCCGAGGCGCTGAACAGGTCGATGGTGTTGAACTTCTCCGCCGCCAGCGAGGAGAGCTGCGCCTTGAGCTGGGTGAACTCGGTCTCGTAGTTCGCCTTGTCCGTGGAGCTCTTCGTGGGGTCGGAGTAGAGGGTCTTGAGCTCGCCGACGCGCTCCAGGACCTTTCCGGTCACCTTCAGCGCCCCGTCCTGCGTCTGCAGAAACGAGATGCTGTTGCCGATGTTGATGTTCGCCGCCCCGGACCGCCGGGCCGCGGCGGAGAGCTTGAGCGAGACGGCCAGGCCGCCGGCGTCGTCGGAGGGATTGACGATTTTCGATCCGCTGGAGAGCCGGTTCAGGCTCTTTTGCAGCATCGAGTTGGCGGCGGCGAGGTTGTTCGACGCGGCGGTGGCCGCGGAGTTGGTGTTGATGACGACAGACATGATCTTCCTTGATTTGGCTGCCCTGTCCGTAGGGCGACGGGCCGGAGGAGGATCCGGGCCGATCCGGCCGCGGCCTGAACCGCGGTTGCCCATCAAATACGGCCCCGCCGCCCGCGACTTTAGCGGCGGCCGAAAAAATGTATCGGGTTTATTGCTACGTTTTCCGCGGATTTCCGCTCAAGCCGGGGCCCGGCGTGCCGATAGGCCTCGCGGGCGCGGAACGCACGCGCGTCTCCCTCCGCCACCCGCCGCTTCCACCGATTTCCCGCCATGTCCACCCTCCAGCTTTCCGGCCTCGTCTCGGGCTTCGATTGGAAATCCTTCGTGGACGACATGATCGCCTTCGAACGGACGCCCGCGACGACGATGCAGTCGGAGATCTCCGCAAACCAGCTGAAGCTCACCTCGCTCTCCGGCATCCAGGCCCGCATCGGCGACCTGCGCGCCGCCGTGAAGGCGCTCGACAGCGACGGCGTCTTCGACTCCCGCTCGGCCTCCGCCTCCGATTCCGGCTGGTCGGCCTCCGCCTCGGCGACCACCCCGGCCGGCTCCTACGCCTTCAACCTTGTCCGGCGCGCCACCGCCTCCACCTGGGCCGGCGCCGGCAACATCGGCTCCCCCCTGGCCGCCTCGGCCGACGTGTCGGGGCTCACGCTCGCCTCCCTCGGCACCGCCATCGCGCCCGGCGCCGGGGAGTTCACGGTGAACGGCAAGCGCGTGACGGTGTCGCTCGCCGACTCGCTCGCGGATGTCTTCGCCCGCATCTCCTCCGCGACGGGTGGCGAGGTCGCGGCGGCCTACGATCCGGCGACCGACCGCGTGACGCTCTCCGGCTCCGGGCCCGTCGTGCTCGGATCCGCGACCGACAGCTCGAACTTTCTCTCGGCGCTGCGCCTCGCCAACAACGGCACCGGAACCGTCGTCAGTTCCGCCGCGCTCGGCTCGGCCTCGGCCGGCGCCACGCTGGCCAACGCCCGGCTCGCGACCGCGATCACCGCCGTCGACGGCGACGGGAAAGGGTCCTTTTCGCTCAATGGCGTCGACTTCGAATACAACGTTAACACCGACACCCTCGCCTCCGTCGTCGCGCGCATCAACGCCTCGGCCGCCGGGGTGACCGCCGGCTTCGACCCGATCGGCGATCGCGTCACGCTGGTGAACAACGCCACCGGCGACCTCGGCGTGGCCATCGACGAGCCGGCCGGCGGCCTGCTCGGGGCGCTCGGCCTTACTCCCTCCGCCGGCGCCACGCTCACCCGAGGCCTCGACGCGGAATTCACCGTCAACGGCGGCCCGACGCTCACGAGCAAAAGCAACACCCTCGATTCGAACGCGCACGGCGTGACCGGCCTTTCCGTCACCCCCGACGACACCGGCGCGGCGACGGTCGCGGTCGCCGGCAACACCGCCTTGATGCGCGGCCGCATCAACACCTTCATCAGCGCCTTCAACTCGCTTCAGGAATACATCGAGAGCCAGACCAAGGTGACCTCCAGCAACGGCAAAGTCTCCTCCGCCACGCTCGCCGACAACCGCGAGGTGCAGAACTGGGGCGCCCGCCTGCGCTTCGCCGTCTTCGACGCCGTGCCGGGGCTCGAGGGGGCGGTCGCGCGGCTCGACCACCTCGGCATCGACTTCAACGGCACCAACTCGACGCTAGTGATCAAGGACTCCGCCAAGCTCGACGACGTCCTCGCCCGCAAACCGGAGCAGGTCTCGGCCTTCTTCCGCCAGGCCTCGACCGGCTTCGCCGCCCGGATCGGCGATCTCTTCTCCAGCTATGTCGGCGCTTTCGGCGACACCGGACTCCTCGGAGGCCAGCGCACGAACCTCGTCAACCGCAACACCGCGCTCACCCAGCAGATCGCCGCCCTCGACCGCCGTCTCGAGCAGCGCCGCGCCCAGCTCGAGACCGGTTTCATCGCGATGGAAAGGGCCCAGGCCACGATCAAGCAGATGCAAAGCCAGCTCACCAACGCATTCCCCTCCACCTCCGCCAAAGCATGAGCCCATCCCGCCTCCGCCGGCTCGCCCGGACGCTTCCTTTTCTGGCCCTGCTCGGGCTCGCCGCCTGCGCCGCCGTCCCGGCGCTCAAGGACGCGGGTCCGGTGCGCCATCCTCAAAATGTCCGCGGCCCGGATGCATGGCCCGCCGGGTTCCTTCGGGTCGCGGTTCTCCCCGCCCACGACGCCTCGGGCCGGCTGCCGGCCGAGTTCGTCGGCGCCTACGACGCCAGCTGGAGCCGCGCCCTCGCCGCCACCCAACGAGCCGAGTTCGTGGCGATCCCCCGCTCCCGGTTGTCTTCCCTCGCCGGCCGGGAAACCCTCGACTCCACCGCCGCGCTCCCCCCCGGCCTGCCGGGCCGGATCGCCGACGAAACGGGCGCGCAGGCGGTGATGTTTCTCGATCTGGTCGAGGTCTC
>CAMLQS010000195.1 GCA_946482165.1 uncultured Verrucomicrobiota bacterium
GCCGGAAACGCCTCGCCCGTCTCGACCTCGTCGTGAAACGCGAAGCTCGTGAAAAAATGCGGCCCGCCAAACGGCGCGTCCACGTCGCCCACCGCCACCGTGCGCGCCAGCGTCTCATCGATGAAACGCTGCACCGCCGCGAAGCGCCCGGGCCCGCTGGCCATCGCGCTCAGGGCCACCTCCGCGCCGGCGATCACCGAGCACCCCGAAGGCCGCTCCGCGTAGAAGTGAGGCTCCGTCGGCTCGAAAATCGCCTCCAGCACCGCCAGCGGATCCAGCGCCGGCACGACGAGCGAGATGCTCGCGAGCACCGGCGCGCCGTCCGCCGCCGCCTTCATCCGACACCCCGCCAAAAACGCCCGCAACGCCTCCGGGGAAGCGTCCTCGGCGGGCTTGATCGGCAAGATGGTCATGACCGAACCACGATCATTTAACCACGGATCTCACGGATAAGCACGGATATCAAAACAGGGTCCTATCCGTGTTCATCCGTGAGATCCGTGGTTAAAAACTCAGCCCTTCGCCGCGCCGGCCTCTGGCGCCTGCGGACGCGGGAACAGGATCGCGGTCTCGGCCACCTTCGCGCCCGTAAGCGTCTCGCCCCAGACCAAGCGCTCGCGCCACGCGCCGCCGGGCGTATGGCCCAGCACGCCATAAATCTTGTCCGCCGTCGTCGGCATCACCGCCGGCAGCAGGCTCGCGCCGAGGCGCAGCGCCTCCGCCATCGTGGCGAGCGAGGTCTTGAGCAGCGCCTGATCGGCAGCCTCCGTCGACTTGCCCAGCTTCCACGGCGCCCGCTGCTCGACGTAGCGGTTCGTCGCGGTGACAAACGAGAAGGCTCGCTCCAGCGCGATGTGGAACTGGAAGCCCTCGCTCAGCGTGATAAACTCGTCGCGGGTCCTGTCCCACAGCGCGCGCAGCTCGCGCTCCGGCGCGAGATTCGCATCCGTGGCGACTTCCGCCGCCGACGCACCCGCAGGCACGACACCGCCGGCGAATCGGTTGGTCATGTTGAGCGTGCGGTTCACAAGGTTGCCCAGATTGTTCGCGAGCTCGCTGTTGTAACGGGCGAGGAACTGGTTGAGCGAAAAGTCGCTGTCCTGACCCACGCTCATCTCGCGGATCATGAAAAAGCGCAGTGCGTCCACGCCGTATTGGTCGGCGAAGGCCATCGGCTCGACGAAGTTGCCTGTGCTCTTCGACATTTTGGAGCCGTTGATCGACCACCAGCCGTGGGCGAGGATGCTCTTAGGTGTCGGCAAACCGCAGGCCTTTAACATGATAGGCCAGTAAACCGCGTGCGGCGGAACGAGGATGTCCTTGCCGATCACATGGAAGTCGGCCGGCCACACGCCCTCCTTGCCTTCGACTGCCGAGAAATAGTTCACCAAGGCGTCGAACCAAACATAGGTCACGTAGCCCGGATCGAACGGCAGCTGAATGCCCCACTCCAGACGCTCCTTCGGACGCGAAATGCACAGGTCGTTCAGAGGCTCGGCGAGAAACTCCAGCACCTGCTTCTGGCGGTAGCGCGGGAAGATGAAGCTGTCGTTCTCCTTCAGGAACTGAATGAGCCAATCCTGATACTTCGCCAATTTGAAGAAGTAGTTCGACTCGGTGATCTCGGTGACTTCGCCGAAAATCTCCGGCCACGAGCCGTCCGGCTGACGATCCTTCTCCTGCAAAAACTGCTCCTGGCGCGTCGAGTAGAAGCCCTTGTATTCGGCCTTGTAGATCTCCCCTTGGTCGAAGAGCTGCTGGAGCAGGCGGCAGACGACGTCCTTGTGACGCTTCTCGGTGGTGCGAATGAAGTCGTCGTTGGAAATGTCGAGCTTCGCGCACATGGCGCGGAATTCCTGGCTCACTTCGTCGCAGAACTCCTGGGGCGCGATGCCGCGCTTCTTCGCGCTTTGCTGCACCTTCTGGCCGTGCTCATCGACGCCCGTGAGGAAGTAGACTTGGTCGCCCATCATCCGCCGGAATCGGGCAATGACGTCCGTCAGCACCTTTTCATAGGCGTGGCCCAGGTGCGGCGAACCGTTCACGTAATCGATCGCGGTCGTGATGTAGAAAGTCTTCATGCGGTGGACCGGCGAACCAAAGCCAGCCCGCCCCTCTTGTCGAAGGTTTTGAGGGGGCGCTTACCCGCGCCGCTCATCGCCAAGCTTGAGCCCGTCGACGACTTCGCCGACCTTCCCCGGCGTCGGTCCTCCGCATGGGAAAACTCCTCCGCCTCGCCGTTTTCATTCTCGCCCTCGGCATACTCGCCGCCGGCGCCGCGGCCGTGCTTCTGCAGGAGCGGCATCGGGAGCGGACCCTTGAACGTCAATTTCTCGCCGAAGAGTTCTTCGACGCCCAGGCCGTCGTCGATCTGGTTCGCGCCCACCATGCCGACACCCAGCGCGGAGTGTTGCTCTTTTCCGGCATCGCCCTCGCCTGCTTGGTCATCCTCGCCATCGTCCCCGCCCGCACCACCGATCCGGAGCCCGCCGCCGACCCGACGGCCGCGCGCACCGAGATGCGCGGTCTCGAGTCCCTCGCCCGCGCGACCAACGCCCAACGCGTGGAACTCACGCACGAGCGCGAGGCCCGCCACCGGAGCGAACAAGACCTTCACCTCCAACAGGTCCTCAACAACCACGCCCTGCAGGACAAGATTCGCCTCGGCCGGGACCTCCACGACGGCCTTATCCAAACGCTTTACGCCACCGGTCTGCTCCTCGAAACCGCCACCCAGCAACTCGCCGACGGGCCCGCCGCCGCCGAGAGGGTCTCGGACACCGCCCGCCTCCTCGAGCGCGCCAAGACCACGCTCAACGCCGCCATCCGCGAGGCGCGCGGCACGATCGGCGATCTCACCCCCGACGCCCTCGATGAGCAAAGTTTCCCCGCCGCGGTAAACGCGGTCCTCGACCACCTCGACGGCGGCCGCCTCCGCGAACGTCGCGTCACCCTCTCCCCCGAGCTGCCCTCTTTCGCCGGCGCCCAACGCACCGAGTTGCTCCAGATCATCCGTGAATCCGCCAGCAACGCCTTGCGCCACGGCGGCGCCACCGTCCTGGACTTGGATTTTGCCCCTATCCCCGACGGCCGTCTCCGCCTCGCCATTCGCGACGATGGACGCGGCTTCGACCCCGCCGCCGTCACCCGAGGCCACGGGCTCGACAATCTCGCCGCCCGCGCGCGCAACCTCGGCGCATCTCTCGCCATAGACTCCGCCCCGGGCCGCGGCGCCACCATCACTCTCGTGCTTCCCGCCCCGACCGAGCCGGTCGCGTGAGGCATTTCCTCGCCTTTTCCGCCTGCGTCCCCTCCGTCTCCTCCGTGGTCACCTCGCCCGAAAGCAACCCCTCCGCGCCCGTCCGCCTTGCGCTCGTCGACGACAGCGAACTCGTCCGCGTGGGCCTCCGCACGCTGCTTGGCCTGCATCGCCAGGAAATCGAGATCGTCGCCGAAGCCGCCAACGTAGCCGAGGCCCTGGCAAACGTTCCTCCCGCAAGGCCCGACGTCGTGCTCCTCGACATGCGCCTCCCCGACGGCAACGGCGTGGATGCCTGCCGCCGCCTTCTCGCCGCCTCTCCCGGCCTGCGCGTCCTGTTTCTCACCTCGCAAGTGGACGACGACCTCATCGCCGACTCCATCCGCGCCGGCGCGTCCGGCTATCTCCTGAAGGAAATAAACGGCCGCGAACTCGTGCGCGCCATCCGCGACGTCGCCGCCGGCGGCCAGGCCATCGACACCGCCGTCACCGCGCGCCTCATGCGCCTGGTGCGCGGCGATGGCGCCCTCGCGCCCGGCACGGGCGAAACGCTCAGCGCCCAGGATCGCCGCATCCTTGCCCTTCTCTCCGAAGGCAAGACGAACAAGGAGATCGGCTCCGCCCTCGGCCTGGCGGAAAAGACGATCAAGAACTACCTCACGACGCTCTTCGACAAGCTTGGCATCGAGCGCCGCTCCCAGGCCGCCGCGTATTACGTTCAGCACTACGGAGAACGCTGATCGAACGCTCATCTTGGAGGGACGCCGTCCCCGGCGTCCGCGGCCTCCGCGCATTCGCTGCCCCTCAGGTTTCAGGCCTCAAGTTTCATCCTTTCTCCCATGCTTTACCGTCGTCTCGGAAAAACCGGCATCCAAATCTCCGCCCTCTCCTTCGGCGCCTGGGTCACCTTCGGCGGCCAGATCGGCGACGACACCGCCCGCGAGCTGCTTCACACCGCCCACGCAGGCGGAATCAATTTCTTCGACAACGCCGAGGGCTATGCCGACGGCCAGGCCGAGGTCGTCATGGGGCGCATTCTCAAGGCCTCCGGCTGGCCGCGCGGCTCCTATATGGTCTCGAGCAAGGTCTTCTTCGGCGACGCCTACAAGGGCCCCAACGGCCGCGGACTCTCTCGCAAACACGTCCTCGAGGCGTGCAACGCCGCGCTGACCCGTCTCCAAGTCGAGCACCTCGACCTGTTTTTCTGCCACCGCGCCGACCCCGAGACCCCCGTCGGCGAAACCTGCCGCGCGATGCACGACCTCATCACGCAGGGCAAAGTCCTCTACTGGGGCACCAGCGAGTGGAGCGCCGCCGAAATCGTCGCCGCCCAGGCCTTCTGTGCCGCGCACAATCTCCACGCTCCGGTCATGGAGCAGCCGCAATACAACCTCTTTCACCGGCGTCGCGTCGAAGAGGAGTTCGCCTCCGTCTACGACTCCGAGGCCGGCCTCGGGACCACTGTCTGGTCGCCCCTCGCCACCGGCCTCCTGACCGGAAAATACAACGCCGGCATCCCCACCGACTCCCGCCTCGCGATCAAAGGCATGGAGTGGCTGCGCGACCGCGTGACCGACGCCCAAAAGGCCAAACTCGCGCTCGTTCCCGCCGTCGCCGAAATCGCCCGCGAACTCGACACGACCCTGCCCCGCCTGGGCGTCGCGTGGTGCCTCGCCAACCCGCGCGTGAGCACCGTCATCCTCGGCGCCTCCAAGCCCGCCCAGCTTTCCGAGAATCTCGGCGCGTTGGAGGTTCTCCCCAAGCTCACTCCCGAGGTGCTCGCCCGGCTTGATCAACTCACCCGCCCGGCCGCGACCTGAGCCGACCTTCGCACCACGGACTTCGACTCGCCCGGGGAAACACTTTGGGCGCCCGGGTGTCCCACCGATCTGCTCCTCCATGAAAACCCCGTCCCAGCGACTCGCCTTGATCTGCCTCGCCGTTCTCTCCGCCTCGCTCAACGCCGAGGAAAGCGCCGGCTCCGCCGCCCCCGAAACTCCCGCCGATTCCGGAGCCGCAGCAGCAGTGGCCGCAACCGCCCCGGCGGTCGTCAGCACACCCGTTTCCGCCCCGCCCGGGGCCCTCCGTCTCGCGGGAGCCAACGGCCGCGAAGTCGATTTTGCCGGCATCTGGGAAGCCCGTCCCGAGGGTCTGGTCGTTCTCATTACCGCCGAGGCGCCCGTCTCCACCGTCGCGTGGGACCGTTTCGACCTGGCCCGCCTGCGCAACGACCAGCCCGCCATCGATGCCGCCCGCCAGCGCGCCATTTTTCTCCGCAGCCCCCAGCCCGTCAATCTTGGCCTTTTTGCCGGGCTGCTCACCCCCGCCCAAGCCGGCTCCGAACTCCGCCGGGCCCTCGACGAAACGATGACGGTCAAGGTGCCTGTCCGCTACCGCACCACCACCAACGCGACCAGCTCCACCAGCATCACCCCGCAGCTTCCCGTCGTCTACAACGGCATCGTCGTCAACCAGCCGCCCCTGCTTTCGCAGAACAACAAAACCGTCACCGAGACGCGTTTCAGCCCAGACGAACTCACCACCTCGCCTCGTCGCATTCTGGAGATTTTTTCCCGCGTGGACGGCGTCGCGGCGCAGGATCGGCGAGAGCTCTTCGAATTGGTGAAAACGAACCCCGTCGTGCTCGAAGGCATCGCCTCCTCCCTCGACCGCATCGCCGCCTCCCTGCCTCCCAAGCATCTTCTGCCCAACGACCCGACCGTCCTCACCCTCGCTTCGCGTCTGCGTGAATTCTCCGGCCGGCTGCGTGCGCTTACCAGCGCCGTCACTATCGATTACTCGGAGCAGATACTCATGCGTGATCTGCTCTACCTCGCGGACAGCCCGAGTCTGCGCTGAGCGGATAATATAAGATAACAGCCGCGCCCGCCACCGGTCCTAGGTAGGGCGGGACCGCCGCGTTCCTTCGCGCGACGATCCCCCACTCCACCGCGCGGCGCGCCCAGCGGTCGCGCCCTACCCGACCGGGCCACCCGCTGCCCGCTCAAGCCGCGCGGGCAGCGGCCACTCTCGCCTTCGCCTGCTCGTAGATGGCCAGCAAAGCCGCGAAATCCCGCTCCTTGTCGCGGCTGACGATCACATGGCTGAATTTGTGTTTCTCGCGCAGCTCGATCTCGGCCGTTTGCATGCGATGCGAAATCTCCGCCTCGCTCTCGCCGCGTCCGCCGAGCCGCGTGCGCAGCTCCGGGATCGGCACGTCGATGAATACGTCCGTGAAATGCCGCGCCAACACCGGGCTGCTCGCGGCCGCGCGGCGGAAGTTGTCCACGCCCTGGACGTCGACGTTCATCACCAGACTCCGCCCCGCCGCGAGAGGATCGATGACCGCCGAGGCCAGCGTGCCGTAGCGGTTTTTTTTGTGAACCCAGGCCCACTCGAGAAACGCGCCAGCCATGACCTTTTGATCGAACTGCTCCGGAGTGAAAAAGTGGTAGTGCACGCCGTCCACCTCGCCCGGCCGGGGATCGCGAGTAGTGCTCGTGATCACTCGCGTGAAACCGGGGATCTCGGCCACCATGCGTTCGCATAGCGTGGTTTTTCCGGAGCCGGCCGGGCCGGCGAGAACAAGCAGAACGGGCGTCGAAGAAGTGCCGGCGGACATGTCGATGGCGTCAGGAAAACAGAATTCGGTTCAAAGGAGAAAAGCCGTGCCGGCCACCGCCGCGCCCGCCACCGCGAATACCGCGCCAACCACCCGCGCCCGTCCCGGCATGCGTTGCAGCCACGTGATCGCGTCGCGCATGCGCCACGGCTGCGCGCCCAGCCAAAGCGCCGCGGTCAGCGCGAGATACACCGCGACCTTGTAAACCAGGGCGATGCCGTAGTCGCCGTAGCCCGAATAGAGCAGCGGCCCGGCCGCCAAAAGGATGAGCGCCGCCAGCCCGCGCACCGCGAGAAACTCCGCGACGTAAAAAAACGACAGCAGCGCCACCAGCGCGAAGCCCACGAAAAGCGCGTTCCTGTATTGTCCGAAGTCGGCCTCGGAAAGCACGAGCACGCGGGTAAGAAACCACGCCGCCGCGCCGCCGAAGAGCACGTAGGACGCGATGCGCGACCGGGGAAAAGCCTTCAGCGCCGCACGCAGCGCCGAAGTGTCGGCGACGAGCAATATGCCGAGAACAAACAACGCGATGCCGACCGAAAGGATGGCGAGGAAGAGGGACATGAAGATGACGGAAATTTTAACGCGAACACGCGAAGCCTTGAAAAAGCACGCAAAGTAATCGGCGGGAAATCATTAATTGAATCAGCTGGATCGGCTTGGCGTCCTTGGGCCACTTCTTCGCATCTTCGCGTCGGAGTTTCAGCTCTCCGCGATCACCAGGTCGCCATACAACGTGCTCACGCTCGCCCGCGTGATCTTCAGCGGCACGAGCTGGCCGACGAGACGCGGGTTGGCGTCGAACACGCACACGCGGTTACCCGGCGTGCGGCCGGTGAAGCGCTCGCCGGTCTTGTCCGGCCCCTCGACAAGCACCTCTTCCACGGTGCCCACCAGCGTGGCCGTGCGACGTTCCGAATTGCGCTTCAGCACGTCCAAAAGCTCCTGGTTGCGACGCTCCTTCACCTCGTCGGGGATCTGGTCGCCCAGCTCCGCCGCCGGCGTGCCCGTGCGGATCGAATACTTGAAGATGTAGGCCATGTCGTAGTCGCAGGCCTCAAACAGCTCCTTCGTCTGGAGAAATTCATCCTCCGTCTCGCCGGGGAAGCCGACGATCACGTCGGTCGAGAAATACATGCCCGATCGCGAGGCGCGCAGAGCGTCCACGATCTCCTTGTAACGCTCGCGCGAATACGGGCGGTTCATCGCCTTCAGGATTCGGTTGCTCCCGCTTTGCAGCGGCAGATGCACGTAGGGACAGAGCTTCGGCAGGCGCGCGTAGGCGTCCACGAGGTCCTGCTTGAAGCCGCGCGGGTGCGGCGAGGTGAAGCGGATGCGCGCGATGCCCTCGATCTCGTGGATCTTCTCGATCAACTGCACGAAGGGCGACACGCCGTCCGTGTGCGTGTAGTCGCGCCGCCCGTAGGAGGTGACGATCTGCCCGAGCAAAGTGATCTCCCGCACGCCGCGCGCCGCCAGCGCCCGGCACTCGGCCACGATGTCCTCCATCGGACGCGACCGCTCATCGCCGCGCGTCTTCGGCACGATGCAGAAAGCGCAATCCATGTTGCAGCCCTGCTGGATGGAAACGAAAGCCGACACCTGCGGCGTGGCATCTCCGCCCTCGCCCGCTTCAGGCTCCAGGTGCTCCCGAATCGTGTTCTGCGACCCCTCCTCCTCCGCGATGTCCACGATGCTCGCGCCGATCGGCAGCCCGGCCTCGCGAGCCGCCCGGATGTTGTCCAAGTAACCCGGCACCTGATGGAATTTCTGCGTGCCGATGACGAGATCCACGTCCGGCAGGCGCTCCAGGATCTCCGAGCCGCGGTTCTGCGCCATGCAACCGAGGATGCCCAGGACAAAGTCCGGGTTGCGCTTCTTGCGCTGGACGGCGTAACCCGCCTTGCCCAAGGCCTTTTGCTCGGCCGCATCGCGCACCGAGCAGGTGTTCAAGAGCATGATGTCGCACTCGTCCTCGCTTTGCACGATGCGATAACCCCGGCCGCGCAGCATCGCCGCGACAGCCTCGCTGTCGCGCTCGTTCATCTGGCAACCGTAGGTCTTGATGTAGACGCGGTTCATTCGGTGGACGGGAACCCATGCGGAACCTTTCGCCGCTCCGCAACCCCGGTTTGCGCCGGGAGTGGAATCCCCGAGCCCGGCGACTGAACTCCGCCCCGTTCCCGTCTTGGGCCGGGCCGGGCAATATCGACGCCCGCTACCAGACTAGTTCAAGCGCCGCGCCCGTCGCTCCGCTTCCTCCAGTTCAGAAATGACGACGCACCATGAGCTCCCGCGATACCAAACCAACGGTCGCCGGGTTTCTTTTGCTC
>CAMLQS010000196.1 GCA_946482165.1 uncultured Verrucomicrobiota bacterium
ACCGACCCGGCCGGAGCGGCCGGGAAAAAGCGGGAAGAACTGGGCCGAGGCGGGCGAAACTCAGGGGCCGGCGCCCACCAGATTCCAATGAGTGGCCATTCATAACGACGTGATTTTCAAGGTCCGATTTGAAGTCTCTTAGAAGGTAACTACGAGCGGATCACGTCGAACGCCACCACGCGCTCCCCCGGCGCCAGGCCGTCCTTCCCGCCGAGCCGCGCCAACTCGGCCTCCACGCGCGCCGCGTCCAGCCGCTCGCCCCGCGCCACCGCCAGCACCACGCGCCGCGTCGTCTTTTCCCCGACCGCGAACCAGCCGCGCCGCAAGGCCGCCTCGCCCGTCGGCGACAAACGCGCCGCCGTAAACGCGTCCGCATCCGTCGCCCGCCACGCCACCAGATCGCTCCACGCCTGCGCCAAAAACGCCGGCTCCCCGACGCACAGCCTCCGCGTCAACCCCTCCAGCTCCGGACGCCGCCCGGGCGGAAAGGTCTCCAGCACGCGCCCCAGCACGCGGTGAAACGGATTCGCCGGCCGCGCCATCGCCACCGTGACGAGCATCGTCACCTCGCCTCGCACGCCGCCCCGTTCTTCGCCCGCGTTCATGCTCGTTCCTCCTTCTCGTCTTCCGGCCGCGCGGCCCACACGTCCGTGCCCACGCAGGTTCCCAAGCGCAGCGCCATCTCGCCCACCCGCCGATACGCCGGCCGCGTCTCCATCGTGCCCGGCCGAGCTCCCGGCACGCGCACCTCGGCCGCGGCGAAGGTATCCGCCGAGCCGAGCACGATGAGCAGCCGACGCGCCCGCGAAAACGCCACGTTGATGCGCCGAAAATCCCGCGCGAATTCGCCCGTCAGCCGCGCATCCGCCCGCACCAGGCTCACGATCACGATGTCGCGCTCGCTCCCCTGGAATTGGTCCACCGTGTTCACGTCGCGCCCCGGATCGAACCACTCCGCCGGGAACCGCTCCGCCCGCAGCCGTTCCCTCAGCAACCCGATCTGCGCCTTGTAGAAACCGATCACCGCCACGCTCAGCCCGCGCGCCTCCGGCTGCCCCGCCAACTCCGCCAAGACCCGCGCGCACGCCTCCGCCTCGACCGCGTTTCTTCGCGAGGTCCCCACCCGCTCCTCGCGCGCCGCCCGCCCGGCCGCGTCGCGCGACGTGTCGATCCACGCCAGATGTTGCCCCTCCTCCAGCCACGCGCGCTCGCCCGCGCCGCGCAACGAGAGTCCGTGCGCCTTCGCCCGCACGAGTTCCGCCTCACCGTCGCCCGCCGCCAAGGGCTGGTCGGCGTAGAACAAGTTCACCGCCGCCATGATCTGCGGGTGCATGCGATACTGCCGCCGCAACGCGCAACGCGCCGACTCCGGCACGCGCCGAAACGCCGCGTCGAACCACGACGCCGTCACCAGCTCGCGGAAACGCTCCACCTCCGCCTCCGCCAGCTCGCCGTTCTCCACCGCCGACTCGAAATGCTCGTCCCGAAACAGGGGCGGCAACTGCCGGTGATCCCCCACCAGCATCACCCGCCGTCCGAGCAGCAAGGGCGGCAACAGCTCCGGCGGCGTCGCCTTGCTCACCTCGTCCACCACCACCAGATCGAAGCGCGAGGCGAAACGCGGCGAGGCCACGAAGTCCGGCTTGCCCGCCTCGTTGCACGTCGCCCCCACGACATTTGCCTGGCTCAGATAAAACGCCTCGTCCTCACCGGAAAACTCCTCCGCCCGCGCCGTCCCGCACCAGCCCGCCCACTCGCCCAGCAGCGCCCGCCAACGTGCGTCCGTCTCCGCCTCCGCCTCCGCCTCGCGCCGAGCCGCCGCGCCCACCGTGCCGAGCCACGCCCGCAAATACGTTCCCACCTCGCCCGCCCGCCCCTCGCGCCGCCGCGCGCTCGACACCCACGCCGCGCGCACCCGCGGCGTCGCCGGCAGCCGGCCCAGCGCCTGCTCCACCGCCAGATTCGCCTGCGAGGCCACCAGTATCCGCCAGCCCCGCGCCGTCGCCTGCGCGCAGATCTCCGCGATCACGGTCGTCTTGCCCGTGCCCGGCGGCCCCCACAGCAGCAACAGCTCCTCCAAGGCCAGCGCCCGCTCCACGCACGCCCGCTGCTCCGGATTCAGCGGTCCGTTCGCCACCCAGTCGCCGCCCGTCGGCGCCGCGACCACCATCGGTTTCACCTGCGCCGGGTCCGGCAGCCAGGCCGCCAGCCGGGGATTCGCCGCCCGCCCCTCGTGCAGACGCCGCAGTCCCTCCAACTGCACGTCCAACGCCGCCAGCTCGCCTTCCATCACCACGCGCAGCCGCCCCGTCTCCGGCAAACGCGGCGCCGCCCGCCCCGCCGCCCCGCCCGAGAAATCCACCTCCACGACCAGGCGCCCGCCCGTCACGACATGCAGCCGGCGAAAAAAGCCCTGCGGCGCGCGTGTGTCCTTCGGGTCCTCGCCCACGCGCAATTCCTCCTCGCGCCAGCGCCGCCGCAAACGCTCCGCGTCCGCCGCCCCGCCCTCCGCCTCCGCCAGGTAAAACTTCACCGCCCGCGGATCGCGCGCGTCGCACTCGACGTAGGCATGGCTCGGATCCGCCTTCGCCTCCGCCACCCGCCGCCGCCAGTCCAGATACTCGCGCCACCGCGCGAACATCGGGCTCGCCCGCCCCGCCGCTCCCGCCGCCCCGTCGCCGGCCAAAGCCTCGTTCGCCGTCGACGCGCCCGCGGCCGCCGGCAGCGCGCGGAGAAACGCCACCGCCTCGCCGTCGCAATACCCCGCGCTCAAACGCCCGCGCTCATAGCCGATCTCGCCCGAGAAAACTTTCTCCGCCGCCCGCAGAGGTCCCGCGTCCACCGCCTCGCGATCCACCACCGCGAGCGTGCGCGTCGCCTCGTCATACTCGCAGACCAGCGCCGGCCAACGCCCGTCGAGCGGCCCCGGAGTGCGGATGCTCGCATAGGGGCGCAACGCGTAACGCGCCTTCCCCGTCGCGGTCTTCGCCTCGCGCCGCCACAGCACCGCCCGGCGCACCGTGGCAAACTCCCGCGCCAGATAACCCAGCACCCGGCTGAGCTCCGCCGCGCGCCCCGTCGGCGCGCCCTCGACGCCGCCCCCGAGCAGCGCCGCCCAAGACCGCGGCCGCGCCTCCACCGCGGTGAGATCCAGATGCAGCTTCATGGTTGGGCGAACATTCGCCCGAAACAACCACGCTTCGGCGATCCAATGCAACCGCCTCCCGCAGCGTGGCACGGGCGTCTCGCCCGTGGACGGGCGGACGTCCCCGTCCGCTCGCTTCCGAACCCATGGGCGGGACGCCCATGCCACCTCAAGCCATCGACATCCGCACTGCGTATGAGCCGTGCGCCTCGCCACCGCTTTCGCAGGCGCGATTTCGACCTGCTTTAATCCATCGCCAACCGCGCCCCGGCGCCCATCCTGCACTCTTGAGCACCTCGTCGTCTCCCCCACCCGTGCTCGCCCCGGCGACCGCGCCCGTTCCCGCCGCCGCGCTCAAAGTCGCCTTCGTCGGCTCCTACCCGCCGCGCAAATGCGGCATCGCCACCTTCACCCAGGATCTGCGCGCCGCCGTGGCGGCCCTTGGCGAAAACGTCTCCTCCTGCCCGGTCGTGGCCGTCAACGACGGCGCCGAGTGCTACGAGTATCCGCCCGAGGTCGTCTTCGAAATCGCCGAACAGGATATCGCCAGCTACGAGCGCGCCGCCGAATTTATCAACCGAAGCGAAGCGGACGTCGTCTGCCTGCAACACGAATTCGGCATCTATGGCGGCAGCGCCGGCGGACACGTGCTCGCCCTCATTCGGGCGCTAAAAACGCCCGTCGTCACCACGCTCCACACCGTTCTGCGCGATCCCGGGCCCGAGCAGCGTCGCGTCATGGAAGCGCTGATACAAGCCTCCGCCCGCCTCGTCGTCATGACCGAGCGCGCCCGCCGCTTCCTCCGCGAGATCTACGACGCCCCCGCCGAAAAAATCGATCTCGTCGCCCACGGCATCCACGACGTCCCGTTCGAGGAGCCCGACCGTTTCAAAACCCTGCTCGCGGTCGAAGGCCGCCAGGTCCTGCTCACCTTCGGCCTGCTCTCGCCCAACAAGGGCATCGAACAGGTTCTCCACGCCCTTCCCGCCATCGTCGCCGAATTTCCGCAGGCCGTTTACCTCGTCCTCGGCGCCACCCATCCGAATCTCGTCCGCGAGCACGGCGAGGATTACCGCCTCGGCCTCGAGCGTCTCGCCAAGCACCACGGCGTCGAGCGGCACGTCATCTTCTACAACCGCTTCGTCGATCTGCCCGAGCTCATGGACTTCATCGGCGCGGCCGACGTCTACATCACGCCCTACCTCAACGAGCGCCAGATCGTCTCCGGCACGCTCGCCTACGCCTTCGGCGCGGGCAAGGCGGTCGTCTCCACCCCGTATTGGCACGCCGCCGAACTGCTCGCCGACGGGCGCGGCGCGCTGGTCCCCTTCGCCGACAGCGCCGCCATCGCCCGCGAGGTCGGCGCGCTCCTGCGCGACGAACCGCGACGGCTGGCGCTCCGCGCCCAGGCCCACCGCATCGGCCGCGAGATGATCTGGAGCCGCGCCGCCGAGGGCTACCGCGCAAGCTTCGTCCAGGCCCGCGCCACCCACGCCGCCAGCCGCCGTCGCTCCCTGATCCTGCGCACGCTCGCCGAGGACTCCCCTCGCCTGCCCGAGATCAAATCCGACCACGTGCTGCGCCTGAGCGACTCCACCGGGATGCTGCAGCACGCGCTGTTCTCCGTGCCCAACCTCGCGCACGGCTACTGCACCGACGACAACGCCCGCGCCCTCCTCCTCACCCTGCTCTGGAAGGACCTTGGCGAAACCTCCCCCGCCCTCGACCGGCTCGCCACCACTTGCGTCGCCTTCCTCGCCTTCGCGCTCGATGCGCGCGTCGGACGCTTTCGCAACTTCATGGGCTACGACCGTCGCTGGCTCGAGGACCTCGGCTCCGAGGACTCCCACGGCCGCGCGCTTTGGGCGCTCGGCGCCTGCGCCGCGCAATCCCGCGACCGCGGCCGCCGCCTGCTCGCCGGGCGGCTCTTTCTCGAGGCGCTGCCCGCCGCCGCCGACCTCGCCCACCCGCGCACCTGGGCGTTCACCCTGCTCGGCATCCACGCCTACCTCGCCCATCATCCCGACGAAAGCCTCGCGGTCCGGCTTCGCGCCGTTCTCGCCGAGCGCCTCATGCTGCGTTTCGCCGAACACGCCCGCGACGACTGGCACTGGTTCGCCGACGACGCGACTTACGACAACGCCCGCCTGCCCCAGGCGCTGATCCAGTCCGGCCGCGCGATGAACCAGCCCGCCCTCGTCGAAACCGGCCTTCGCGCCCTGCGCTGGCTCATCCTATTGCAGACCTCGTCCGCCGACATGTTTCAACCCATCGGCTCCGACGGCTTTTGCCATCGCAACGGCACCCGCGCCTTCTTCGACCAGCAACCCGTCGAGGTGCAGGCCACCGTCTCCGCCTGCCTGGAGGCGTTTCGCGCCACCGACGATTCCCACTGGCTCCAGCGCGCCCGCCTCGTTTTCGAATGGTTCACCGGCCGCAACGACCTCGGCCTCCTCCTCTACGACGCCAAGACCGGCGGCTGCCGCGACGCCCTCCACGCCGACCGCGTGAACGAGAACCAGGGGGCCGAGTCCACCCTCGCCTTCCACCTCGCCCTCGCGGAGCTCCAACTCGTCAACAACGACCTCGCCGCCTTTCGCGTCTCCCCGCCCTCCGCCCTCGCCTCCGCCTAGCCGGGAGCGCCAGCGAACCCCTCCGCCCATCCCCGTCCCATGCCCTCTCCCGTCATCAATCGCACCGCCGTCTTCATCAACCCCGATCGCGCGCGCGTGCTCATCCGCCCCTTCGCGCCCGCCACCGAGCAACGCATGGTCAAGATCATCGCGCGCCTGCTCGCCCTGCCGGAAACCGAGATCGAGGAGCTCCTCGCCCAGCTGATGAAGGATTTCTCCGAGCGCCACCAGCGCACCAAGGACCAATTCCTCGAACGCTTCGATTTCGTCCGCCCGCACCTCGTCACCGATCTCGCCCTCTCCGAAGCCCGCAAGCTCGTGATCGGCTCCTACTTCACCCACGAGTATTCGCTCGAATCCGCCGCGCTCTTCAACCCGTCCGCGGTCCCGCACCCCGACCAGTCCGACCTCCCGCCCGGCGCCCTGCGTTTTGTCCTCAGCCTGCGCGCCACCGGCGAGGGCCACGTGTCGTCGATCACCTTCCGCACCGGCGTGATCGCGGCGGACAACACCATCGCGCTCAACCCGCCCACGCGTTTCGTCTCCGAGGCCCGGTCCGTGCCCGACGCCCCCTACGACAAGCCCCGCTTCTCCCGCCAGCTCGCCGAGCTCGGCTTCGCCGGGGTCTTCACCCGCCGCACCCTCGACGCCCTGAACGATCCGTTCACCCTCGCCGAACTTCGCGCCGCCATCGCCCTCGCGCAAAACCAGCTCGGCCCCGCCGAGCCCCACGCACACCCCTCGCCCCCCGACGCCATCCTCGATCTCGCCTTGTCCAACCACGAGGTCCGCTTCGCCGCCGGCCTGCACATGTCGGAACGCGTGCTCTTCCCGCGCACCCCGAGCCAGAGCAACGGCATCGAGGACGCCCGCTTCGTCCTCTTCACCCACGAAGACGGCTCGCGCAGCTACTTCGCCACCTACACCGCCTACGACGGACGCGCCACGCGGCCGCAGCTTCTCGAAACCGTCGATTTCCTCGACTTCAAATTCATCACCCTCGCCGGGGCCGCCGTGCAAAACAAAGGCATGGCTCTCTTTCCCCGAAAGATCGGCGGCCGCTACGCCATGCTTTCGCGGCAGGACAACGAGAACATCCACCTCATGTTCTCCGACGAGCTCCACTTCTGGCGCGCCGCCACGCTCATCCTCAAGCCCACCTGCTCCTGGGAGTTCGTCCAGCTCGGCAACTGCGGCTCGCCCATCGAGACCGAGCGCGGCTGGCTCGTCCTCACCCACGGCGTGGGCGCCATGCGCAAATACTCCATCGGCGCCGTCCTCCTCGACCTGGCCGACCCCTCCAAGGTCCTCGGACGCCTCCGCGAGCCGCTCATCACCCCCGCCGAGGACGAGCGCGAGGGCTACGTCCCCAACGTCGTCTACTCCTGCGGCGCCATCCTCCACGGACGCGAGCTGATCATTCCGTATGCGGTGTCCGACTACGCGACCCGCTTCGCCACCGTATCCCTCGACGCCGTGCTCGACGCGATGACCTGAGCGCCCGCGTCCACATGGCGCCGGGACGCGGCGCTCGGTCCTTTACGCGGGGTTCGGACTCGGATCGGCCGCCCCGGGCGCCGCGATCATCCCGTCCAGCACGTCCGCCGCCGTGTAGCTCGTCGCGCCGGGCTTGAGGAAACGCGCGATCTCGGCCGTCTCCGCGCCCGCCGTCACGATCGGCGGCTCCGTCCAGGTCGCCCCGCCCGCCGCGCGCACCTGCCCCAGGCCCACCGCCGCCAGCAGGCCGTTGCAGAGGCACTTGCGTCCGACGGTCTCGGCGACCGTGCCGCCCTTCGCCACAAAATCTTCCACCGGCTCCGCCGCGCAGCGGTAGCCCAGCTCGCCGTCCGGCTTCATGTAGGGCTCGCGCAAATACCCGAGATCGCAGCGCCGCTCGTGCGCCGCATACACGGACGGCTCCGACAGGCTGCCTTCCAGGCCCAGAACCTTGAAGGGAAACCCCGTCGGCGAGGCTTGCGGATCGGTGAAGATCTTCACCCGCCTTTCGCGACTCAGCGCGCAGGCGCGCGCCTTGATGTCGGGATCGAGACCCGATTCCTCGCAGAACGCGAACGCCGTGCCCACCTGCACGCCCGCCGCGCCGAGGGCGAGCGCCCCGGCCAGCCCGTCCGCCGAGGCCCGCTCGCCCGCCAGCCAGAAAGGCAGGCCCAGCGCGCGAAATTTCGCCAGCTCCGGCTCGTCGCGCGGGCCGTAGACCGGCTGCCCCTCGGCGTCGAGCGTGCCGCCGCCGCGAGGCGGCGCGTTGTGGCCGCCCGCCGCCGGGCTCTCGATCACGAAACCGTCGACGCGTCCGCTCGCCTTGCGCGCCAGCGTCGTGGCCAGCGCCGCCGAGCTCACGATCGCGAGGAACAGCGGCCTGCGCAGGCTCGTCGTCACCTCCGACAACCACTCGCGCGGATCGAAGCGCATGCGCGGCGCGGAGGCGCCTTCCGGCACCGTCCCGGTCAGATCCAGCACGAGCTCCGCGGCCTCGCCCGTCGCGAACTTGTCGAGCACGCCGGGGATGGCGCGCGGGATTCCCGCGCCCATCAACACCACGTCCACGCCCGCCAGCATCGCGCCGTAGAGCGAGGCGAGCGTTCCGCTCTGCATCTTCTCCAGCAGATTTATTCCGACCACGCCCGAGTGCCGCTCCTTGGCGAGCCACACTTCGCAAAAATTCGCCACCATCGCCAGCTCCACCCACGCCCGGGACGGCTCGGCCGAAGGCATCGGCACCGCCGCGTAGGAGACATCGCCCGCCTTGCCGCCGACTTTGTGGTAACGGCTCCAGACGCGTTGCGCCACGGACTGGTCCGGAAACGCCGCGACCGCCCGCTCCAGATGGCCTTCCGCATCCCCCGTTTGCAGGCGGCGCGCCAGCACCACCGGGAGCAAAGTGCCGGACACGACTCCGAGCTGCCCGCGCAACGAAACGGCCCGCGCGAGCTTCCAGCCCGAAACCGCCACGCCCATGCCGCCCTGAATAATACTCGGAATTGTCATTCCTTATCATCAAACCCCGCCAGACCCCGTCCCGCCTAGGTCAAAGCCCCCGCGTATCTTGGCCAAAACGCGCGCGGATTTTGTCCTGAAAACGCCGCCCCAGACCCGCTTCAGGAGCAAGCGGATGCAATACTGAGTGACGTCAGCCGGCTCGCCTCCGGCGTGGCACGGGCATCTTGCCCGTGGCGGACAGGCGCCCCGCCTTGTTCGCCTCCGAATCATCTTAGATCCCGCAGATGGATAAACCGACAAGATAACATAAGCATCTCTAAGTGAAATACTAAGGCGTATCGACGGCGAGTTTCTTTTTCACCCGGCGGGTGAAGAGGCCATGGAATTTCAGGTAACGGAGCGAAGGGT
>CAMLQS010000197.1 GCA_946482165.1 uncultured Verrucomicrobiota bacterium
CCGATTTGGAGAGGCAAGGCAATCTCCG
Source organism: uncultured Verrucomicrobiota bacterium (assembly GCA_946482165.1). The sequence continues at coordinate 29 of CAMLQS010000197.1, forward strand.
GCCGGAGACACGCGAGGCTTTGCGCTGATTTGTGCTGGCGACGCGCATGGGGTCGGCTCCGCGGCGGGGATAGCCTCTCCGAGGATACCTCGCCTCCCCGCCTTGCGGCCTGCCGTTTGCCTCTCAACGCAGACCGCGCCGGAGATTTTGGGGCCTTCATAAGGAAGCGCCGTAGACAGCTCCCATTTGGCGAACGGGCGCGGCGGTCGGCGTCAGAGGATCGGAACCGAGCGCTCCACCTACCTGCCCAGCTAGGCCGTGGTGTCTTGTAAATAACCTAGATCCCGCAGATGGGTAAATCGCTAAGATACGCTAAGGATCACTAAGTGAATGACTAGGGAGTCTGGACCACGAGTTTCTTTTTTTCACCCGGCGGGTGAAGAGGCCATGGAGTTTCAGGTAACGGAGCGAAGGGTTGATTTAGCGGTGCTTAGCGAAATTTAGCGGTTCAAAACGCTGCGTCTTTGTCCGTCGAACTGCGGGATTTGGGATAACTCGGCCCGGCGGAGACGGGAAACCGCGAACGGCGGAACCTCAGGGCTGGGTGACCTTCACGCGGAGGAAGAGGCGGGCGTCGGATGAGATAGGACGGGAGTAGCGGACGACTTGGTGGTCGGCGTGGTCCTCGACGACGGTTTCGGATCCGGCGGCGGAACTCCAGGTGGAGAGGTCCGCGCTTTCCTCGATCACGAAGGCGAGGTCGGCGGCGGACTTGGAGCGACGATAGAGCATCGCGAGCGCGGGCGCGGCAGCATCGGCGGCGGGAAGAAGCGAGGGCTCGGCGGCGAGGGGATCGCCGGCGAAGGCCCGCTCGAGCAGGTTGGCCACGCCATCGCCGTCGGGGTCGGCGCCGTCGGCGGCGTCGCCGATGTTGTCGGCGGTGCCGAAATTCTCCTGGCGCCAAGACTGGGCGGGGCTGAGCGGCGAGACGGGCGTGGCGCTTTGCTCGGCGGAGCGCGCGCTTTCGGCGACGGTCTTCAGCGCGGTCACGACATAGTGGTAGGCGGTGCCGGGCGACGCGGTGGCGTCGGTGTGGCTCGTGCCCGCGAGGTTCGCCGCGATGATCGCGTAGGGGCCGCCGCTGACGGTGGCGCGTTTCACCTGGTAACCGGTGGCGCCGCCGACGGCGTTCCATGCGAGGGCGACCTGCGCGGCGCCGGCGGTGGCGGTGAAGCCGGATGGCGCGGCGGGAGGGGTCGCGAGCGCGGCGATCTCGGACGCGGTGAGCGCGCGGTCGAGGATGCGGAACTCGTCGAGCTGGCCGGTGAAATACGGGTCGGTGCCGAACTGCGAGCGGCCGAGGTAGTTCAACGTCGTGTTGCCCAGGCTGGAAGGCTTCAGCGTCATCGCGCCGTTTGCGCCGACGGCCGCGCCGTTGACGTAGAGCGTGCCGACATTGCCGGACAAGGTGACCGCGAGGTGGGTCCAGGTGTTGGCGGCGAGCGCGACCGAGCTGTAGATGTCCTGCGGCGCCACACCGGGCGTGCGAATGGAGAAAACGGGGCGCCCGTTGGAACCTTGGACGGAGAGGAAGACGTAGTTGGTTCCGCCGGTGCCGAAATCGAAGACGCGCGACCAGGTGCTCAGCGCGCCCGGACGAACCCAGGCGGAGAACGTGCAATCGTTGAGCGTGCCCGCGATCCCGGCGGGCAGGGCGACGTGGTCGTCGGCGCCGTCGAAAGCGAGGGCGCGGTCGAGGCGGCCGGCGACGCGGGTCGGGCCGTTGACGAGCGTGCCGGTCCAGCCGTTGCCGGAATCGTCGGCTGTCGTGGCGCCGACGGTTTCATCCATCTTCAGATACGCGGTGGAGGCGGCGAGGGAGGGAAGCGCGACAGCCTGGGGCGAGTTCGCGCTTTCGCCGGCGGAGCCGACGGCGGAGACGACGTAGTAGTAGGTGACGCCCGGCGCGGCGGAGGCGTCGGTGTAGCTGGTCGCGCCGACGGTCGCGAGCGTGGCGTAGGGACCGCCGTTGATGGTGGAGCGTTTCAGCGTGTAGCTGGTGGCGGAAGCGGAGGCGGACCAAAGCAGCTTCACTTGGCCGCCGACTTCGGAAGGAACAAGGACCGCGGGCGGCGCAGGGGCGAGCGGCGTCGGGGTGGCGTTATTCTCGGTCGAGAGAATGCTTTCTCCGGCGGCGTTGAGCGCGGAGACAACATAGTAGTAGGCGGTGCCGTTGCCCAGGCCGGTGTCGACGTAACCGGAGGAGGCGACGGTCGCGACGGTCGTGTAAGGGCCTCCGGATACGGTTGAGCGTTGGACTTTGTAGCTCGTCGCGCCGAGCGCGGCGGCCCACCCAAGGGCGACGCGTCCGTCGCCCGCCTGGGCGGCCAGAGCGGGCGTGGTGGGCGGGGCGGAGAGCCCGCGCAGGCGGCCCAGCTCGGCCAGACTCAGGGCGCGGTTGTAGATGCGGAAGTCGTCGACCTTGCCGTTGAGGTAGGGGTCGGGGAATTGCGCGCGGCCGATCCAGTTGTTGGTGGTGTTGCCGAGGCTGGAGGGGCGGAGGGTCACGGCGGTGTTGGTCGCGACGGAGACGCCGTTGACGTAGAGCGTGGCGGTGTTTCCGGAGAGCGTGACCGCGACGTGCGACCAGACGCCGGCGGGGAGCGGAGAGGCGCTGAGTTGCTGCTCGCCGACGGAGGGCGTGCGGATGGCGAAGCGCAGAACGGAACCGTTGGTCGGCGCGAGGAACATGTAGTTGTCGGTGCCGGTGCCGAAGTCGAAGAGACGGGCCCAGTTGCCGTTCACCTCGGGGTTGACCCAGGCGGCGATGGTGAAGTCGTTGAGGCCGGCGACGACGCCGGCGGGGAGCGCGACGTAGTCGTCGGCGCCGTCGAGGTCGATGGCGTTGGCGAAATTGCCGGCGGCCCAGACGGGGCCGTTGACGAGCGCGCCGGGGCGGCCGAGGCCGCTGGCGTCGTTGGCGACGGAGCCGCCGGTCTCATTGAACGGCAGCCAGGCGCGGAGCTCCGCGTTGGTCGCGGCGACCACCTGGGCGGAATTGGTGCCGGCGCCGGACGCGTCGTTCGCGGAGACGACGTAATAGCAGGGCACGCCCAGCGGCGCGGTGGTGTCCGTGTAAGACGAGGCGACGGGCGTGGCGATGGTCGCGTAGGGTCCGCCGCCGGCGAGGGAGCGCTTCACCTCGTAGCCGGTCGCGCCCGCGACGGGGAGCCAGGAGAGCATGATCTGCGCGGAGGTGGCGGTGGCGGCGAGTCCGGCCGGGGCGGGCGTGGGCTGCGGGCCGGCGGCGCCGTAGATCTGGGCGTCGTAGAGGCTGGGGTAGCTGGAGGAGCCGCCGGTGACGTAGACGCGGACGTAGCGGGCGACGCCGGAAAAAGTGTCGGTGGTGACGGAGGGCGTGGTGTTGTCCGTGCGGTCCAGGAGCGTGGTGTAGCTCACGCCGTCTGTGCTGCCTTCGATGCGGTATTTATAAGAGCGGCCCTCGTCGTCGAACCACTGGATGACGGCCTTGTTGACCGCTTGCGCGGAGCCGAGGTCGACCTGCCACCAAGCGGGGTAGCCGGACGAGTTGGCGCACCAGCGGGTGAGGATCGGGTCCACGTCGTTGGCGTTCACCGCGAGGTTGCCCGACTGCTCGCTGCTGGCGGTGACGGGACGAAAGAGGGAGAGCAGCCGCATGGGCTGCACTTCGTTGTAGACGCGGCATTCGAAAAAGGCGGCCCAATAGCCGCCGCCGATCACGCCCGTGGCGGTGACGCGCACATAGCGGCCCGAGGAGAGGAAGCGATCGACGGTAGTGCCGGTGACGGTGTTGCCGGTGCGGTCGGCGGCGACGGTGAAGTTCGTGCCGTCGTCGCTGACCTCGATGCGATACCGGAAGACGGGCGCTCCGTCGCGGAACCAGTCGACCTCGACCTTGGTGATCGGCTGCACGGAGCCGAGATCGACCTGCCACCATTGCGGGTAGGAGCCGCTGGAGGCGGTCCAGCGATCGCCGGCGACGCCGTTGTTGCCCTTGGTGTCGTAGTTGCCGCCGTCGACGGAGCTGGAGGAGACCGGACGGCCTTGCGAGACCACGCCGGCGGGCGGGGCGAGCTGCACGAGCGGATGGAGGAAGGTCCAGTGCTGGTTCCAGCTGTTGTTGCCCGCGGCGGTCCATTGGTTGATGACGCCGCCGTCGGCGGTCTGGCCCTCGTTGTCGAGCGCGCGGCCGTTGGCCTTGTTGATGATTTTGAAAAAGAAGGAATCCGTCGGAACGATTTCCCAAAGCTGGGAGTCGGTCGGCGCGCCTCCGACGAGCGAGCTCATGCCCACGGGAGCGCCGTCGGCGGCGGCGCCGAGCGAGTCGAGATACTTCCCGGTGGCGACGTTCTGGAGCGTGAAATGCCGCGTGCCGAGGATGAGATTGACCTGCCACTCCTGGGCCGTGGTCGGGGTGTTTTCGCCCTGCTTGAGGGCGGATCCCTCGGCGGTCGCGCCGAAGCTGTCGAGCATCTTGATGGTGGAGCGGCTGCGGAGCCGGTAGGTGTCGGGCGCGATGCCGATGGTCTGGTCGCCGACATCGAGGCTCATGTCGCGGCGGAAGGCGCCGATGATGCCGACCATCTGGGGGGCCTGCACGCCCTCGGAGTCGTAGTTTGCGCCCTGCGGACCGTAGTGGGCGCCGTAGATGAACTGGCGTTCGCCGGGGCCGTCGTAGGCGCGGCGGAGATTGACCGTGTAGGTGCCGTTCCAAATGGACCAGCGCTGGTGCTGATCCCATTGCCAGACCGTGCCGGTGCCGAGCCAGTGGCTGGATTCGTGCATCGCGGTGCGGTAGTTGCCCGAGCCGCCGAAACGGATCTGGCCGAAATAGCCGGCGTCGGCGGTCGGGGTTCCGGAGCCGTAGACGACGGGAATGTTGTAGCTGTAGGACGAATAGGTGTTCCACGTCGCCACGCAGTCGTTCATCGGACCGGGACCCCAGGGGCCGGCGTCGCCGCTCCAGGTCAGGGCGCGGAGCGGGGCGAGGAGGGGCGCTAACAAACAGAGCAGGGCGGCGAGCTTCTTCATGGATTCAGGCGAAAAGGGGATCGGGCTGGGCGGGACGAGGAAGCGGCCCGGCGACGGGGTTGCTCGCTTCGGGGAAAGTCGGAGGACAATGGGATCGCAGGCAAAGACGCGCGCGCCAATGGCGGCTTGCTTGTATTTTTGTCAGACAATCATCCCATCGCGCCGCTTGGCGGCGAGGCCGGGCCGGGGCGCATTTCGACCTACTGAAATGCCGTGGCCGCTGGCACGGGGTCGGGGAGCGGAGACGCGCACGTGGGCGCGAGGAGAAGGGATGGCGCCGGGTTGAATCGGAGAACGGGGTTTTTGGAGGAGAAACGCGGGTTCGCGTTCGTTTGCGCCACGCGACGGCCGTTCGTTTTTTTGAACAACGAGCCTACGTCGTGTCGGAAGACGCGGGTTTATTTCGCTGGGAATCATGTCGGCGCGTGGCGCCCGTCGATGCCGTCTTGCGGCTCAAGTCGCCCTAGCCATTCCTAACATGACCCCGACGCTCCCCCTCGCCCTCGCCACCGCCTTCTGCACCGTCGCGCTCCACGCCGCGAATCCGATCATCACCGATGTCTTCACTGCCGACCCCGCGGCTATCGTCCACGGAGACACCGTCTACCTTTACACCGGCCACGACGAGGCGAAGCCCAACCAGCACTACACCATGCGCGACTGGCTCTGCTATTCGTCGAAGGACATGAAGACCTGGACGCCGCATGGCGCGCCTTTGTCCGTGAGGGATTTCGCCTGGGCCAAGTCCGACGCCTACGCCGCCCATGTCGTCGAGAAGGGCGGCAAGTTCTACTGGTATGTCTCCATCGAGCACGACGGCACGAAGCCGGGCAAAGCCCTCGGCGTCGCCGTCTCCGACTCGCCCACCGGGCCCTTCAAGGACGCCCGCGGCTCCGCGCTCGTCACCGCCGACATGACGCCGAAAGGCAGACACGCGTGGGAGGACATCGACCCCGCCGTCTTCATCGAGAGCGACGGCGACGCCTATCTCTTTTGGGGCAACGTCAACTGCTACTACGCGAAGCTGAAGCCCAACATGACCGAGCTGGACGGCCCCATCGTCGAGATCGGGGGCCTGGCCGACTTCACCGAGGCGCCGTGGATCCACAAGCGCGGAGACACCTACTACCTTTCCTACGCGAGCGGCTTTCCCGAGAAAATCTCCTACGCCACCGCGCCGTCGATCAAAGGCCCCTGGACCTCGCGCGGCCTCGTCTCCGAGGGAGCGTTCAACAGCAACACGATCCACCAGGCCGTTCTCGAGTTCAAAGGCCAGTGGTATTTCATCTACCACAACGGCGCCATCCAGCGTCCCGACACCGGCGGCAGCTACCGTCGCTCGGTCTGCATCGACTACCTCTACCACGAGGCCGACGGGAGTATCCGCCGCGTCGTGCAGACCAGCGAAGGCGTCTCGCTTCCTCCGCGGCCTTGATCGAAGATCCCGGCAACACCCTCATGTCACCTCGTGGTTTCTTCCTCCTTCCGCTGCTCGCCGTCGCCTGCTTCGCCAATGCCCGACGCGACCCCGGCCCCTCCACGACGGCCGCGCGCCCCGACGAGCCGCCCTCCGCGTATTTGTTCGCCCACTTCACCGGCGAGTCGCCGCGCGGCGAGCAGATCTACTTCGCGGTGAGCGAGGACGGCCTCCGCTGGACCGACCTCAACAACTCCGAGCCCGTGCTCGTCTCCGATCTCGGCGAAAAAGGCGTGCGCGATCCGTCGCTCATCCGTCTCGAGGGCGGAAGAAAGTTCGTCCTGCTCGCGACCGATCTGCGCATCGCCAACGGCAAGGGCTGGGGCGCGGCGATGGCCCGGGGCAGCACCTCGCTGGTCTTCTGGGAATCCGCCGACCTGGTGAACTGGTCGCAGCCCTGGACGGTCGACGTCGCCTCCTCGATCCCCGAGGCCGGCTGCGCCTGGGCGCCCGAGGCGATCTTCGACGCGAGCCGCGGCGACTATTTCGTCTACTGGGCCACCATCTCGCCGCGCGACGACGGGCGACGCGCCCGCATCTACGGCGCGCGCACGAAGGATTTTCGCAGCTTCACCGCCCCCGAGCTCTACATCGACCGCCGCGGCGAAAACGGCGGAAAAGGGCACGACATCATCGACACCCAGATCGTCGAGGTGAGCGGCGCCAAGCGCCGCTTCTACCGCGCGTCCGGCGACGGCCAGATCACGATCGAAGGCGCCGACCGCCTGCCCGGCCCCTGGGAGCGCATCGGCGACCTCTCGCGAATCGGCTACACCGGCAAGCAGGTCGAGGGGCCGATTCTCTTCAAGTTCAACAACCGGCAAACGTGGGGCCTCTTCGCCGACCAATACGCCTCCGGCCGCGGCTACCTGCCTTTCGAAAGCGCCGACCTCGACGACCCCGCCGCCTTCCGCGTGCTCCCCGCCGACGCCTACTCCTTCGGCGAAAGCCGCAAGCGCCACGGCGGAGTCCTCAACATCACCGCGCGCGAACTCGCCGCTCTGCGCGCCAAGTGGCCCGGCCAGCCGCAGGTGGGCCTTTCCCCGCTGGCGGCGCCGGGCCGCCGGATCCGCCACGCCAACTTCCGCCTGCGCCTCGACGCCGAGGTGCGCCCCGAGGCGGACGGCCGCTGGCGCCTCGCGCCCGGGCTCTCCGGCGCCGGCAAGGACGCCGTGTCGATCCGGTCCGCCAACTTTCCCGATCACTACCTCGCCGCGACCGCCACCGGCGTCGACATCGCGAAGAACGACGGCACCGCCGCGTTCGCCGCCCGCGCCAGCTTTCTTCGCGTCCCGGGCCTCGCCGACCCCGCGGCCGTCTCCTTCCGGCTTCCCGGCGCGAAGGACGCCTACCTCCAGGCGGACGAAGCGGGCGTCGGCGTCGGTCCGGCCTCGACGGACGCGGCGCGGCGACGCGCGACCTTCGTCCTGCATCCGTGAGGGTTGCGTCGATTCCCGGCAACTTGCCCCGATGACAGGCTCGCTTCGCGCGCCGGTTGCCAAGCGCGCATCGGCCCGACACGGTGGCCGCGGTCCGCGGTCCGGCTCTCGCCGTGCCCGCGCCCTCGCGATGCCCGCCCCCGACGACCTCTCCGACCTCACGCTTCTCCTCAACGCCCGAACCGCGCCGGACGGTCTGGGCGACGAAGAGTTGATGCCCCTCGTCTACGAGGAGTTGCGCCGCATCGCCGCGCGGCAGATGGCGGGCGAATCGCTTGAAAGCACGTTGCAACCGACCGCCCTCGTGCATGAGGCCTGGCTCCGTCTCTCCTCCAGCCCCGGCCGGCGGTGGAAGGATCGTCTCCACTTTTTCCGCGCGGCGGTCCGCACCATGCGACGCGTCCTTGTGGACCGCGCCCGCCGACGCTCGGCCCTGCGGCACGCGGACCCGCGCCAGCGCGTGGATATCGCCGATTTGAATCTGGCCGGCGACGCGCCCGACGACTGCCTTCTTCGCGTGGATGCCGCCCTGCGGGAGCTCGAACGCACCGATCCGGCGAGCGCCAGGCTGGTCGACCTCAAGTTTTTCGGCGGCTTCACCAACGGCGAAATCGCATGGATGAACGGCGTCGCCGAGCGCACCGTGGACCGGCGCTGGGTCTACGCCCGCGCCTGCCTTTATCAGATCATGCAAGCCGACGCCGGCTGAGCCCGCGGCCCTCGTCCCATGTCTTCCCCGATTCCTTCGCGCCATGAGCGCCGGCTCTTCGACCAGGCGATGGAGCTGGACGATCCCGCCGCGCGCGCCGATTTCCTCGACCGAGCCTGCGTCGGCGATCCCGCATTGCGTGCGCGCCTGCACGCGCTGCTAGCCGCCGCCGCGCCGGCGGAGGCCTTTTTTTCGCGTCTCGCGCCGGCCGCCGTTTCCGCGCGCGGTCCCTCGGGTTCCGCCGAGGATTGCATCACCCAGATCGGCCGCTACCGGCTGCTGGAGCGCGTCGGAGAGGGCGGGCACGGCATCGTCTACCGCGCGGAGCAACACGAGCCCGTGCGGCGGCAGGTGGCCTTGAAGATCATCCGTCCCGGCATGGACACCGAGGCGGTAATCGCGCGCTTCGAGGCGGAGCGCCAGGCGCTCGCGTTGATGGAGCACCCCTACATCGCGCG
>CAMLQS010000198.1 GCA_946482165.1 uncultured Verrucomicrobiota bacterium
TTCATCAGCCTGTAGGTGCCGTTGGCAAGGCCGCCGCTTCCGCCGCCGCCGGAGCCTTTCTGGGCGTCGATCCAGCCGTTGATGTAGGCCCAGCCGTTTCCTTGGACGACTTCGAAGCCGCATTCCACGACGTGGAGATACATGTTCAGGCTGAAGCGTCCGTCCTGGGCCCGGTTGTTTTGCAGCCACTGGTAGAAGGGCTTCAGGTCGACGTTCAGGCTGCCGCTGGTGGGCAGCGAGCCTTCGGGCCACTTGACGGAGCCGTTCGGCACGAAGCTGTAAACGTAGTAGCCGGCGGTGCTGTTATATCCCTCCCACAGATCCCACGAGATGTTGGAGTGCCAAAGGACGTTCTCGGCGGTGCGGTTGCCTATGGGCCAGGAGTTGTGCCCGCCCCAGATCATGACTTCGAGCTGCGGGTTGCCCTTGGCGGTGTCCCAGCGCAGGAAGGTGTCGTAGGCGAAGTCGCCCTTCATGTTCGATCCGCCCGAGCTGTAGGAGAACTGGCAGGGGATGCTGCTCAGTTGCGAGACTTGCGCCGGAAAGAGCGTGTCGCCGGTCGGGCTCCAGCCGTAGTGCCAGCCGCGGCAGATGGCGGGATAGCCGTAGAGAGAGGGGCTGCTGAAATTGAATCCGACGGTCATTTCGGGGTAGCTGCCCCCGCCGAAGGAGGCCTGGATGCCGTTGTTGGGGTCGTTGAAGTTGTTGTTCCAGGCCCAGCAGGGCCCGAAGGTCTTGTAGGCTCCCGCTTCCGCGGTGGAGACGAGTCCCGCGAGAAGGGCGGAGGCCGCGAGTGCGACGATTCGAAGGGGTTTCATTTCGTGGTTTGGTGGATGTTTGATGTGTGTTCTGGGGCTACTCGGGATGGTTTCCCGAAAAGGGGCTTTCCGGCGGGGCGGCGGCGAGGCTCGCCACCTCGTCGAGCGCGCGCTCGCGGAGCGCGCCGGCCGGGAACGAATCGATCCATGCGAGCGCCGCTCCCGCGTCGGTCTGTATCCACTGGTGCAGGACGGCCATCGCGGCCTCGTCCCGATGATGGCCGGGGGACATCTCCTTGGCGACCAGCCGGCCGGCCGCCTCGGGATCGGTCCCGGCCCGGGCGAAGGCCATGCGTTGGAGCAGTCGGTCGCGCGGTTCTCCCGGCGCCTTGGACAAGGCCCAGCCGGTGGCGGCCTCGAAGTCCCGCTCGGCCCACTGTTGCGCGAGGTTGTCCAGAAGGTTCCGCAGCGCGGCCCGCGTGGCGCCGTCGTCGCCGTCGTCGCGGCAATTTTCCGCCAGCGCGAGGGCCACCCGGGGCTGGGCCGGCATCAGCTCCGCGCACAGGACCTCGGCGACGGCGACGCGTTGTTCGCCCGCGCGCGCGCGCCGAAGCCAGGCCAAGGCCACCGCCGGGTGTCTTTCCGCCCAGAGCCGGTTTCTATGCAGGTCCCCGGTGGCCAGGGGACTGTCGGGGTCCGCCAGCGCCGGATCGGTGGCCTTCGTCGCCTCGGCGCGGAGGCTCGGCGGGGCGGGGGGCGTGGCCGGGACGATCTCCCGCGCCCCCGCGCGGGGGCGCGGGCCGGTGGAGACGAGGGGCGCGGTGTCCGGCGCGGCGCCCGGGATGCGCGACAGGATCCACGCGCACAGGAGGCAGGCGGAAAGGGCGATCAGGCCGCGGCGTATCGGGCGCGAAAGATGCGGGGCGGACATGGCGGGCGGGGATGGGTTTGCCGGGCCCGCGCGCGCCGGGATCATTTCCGGACGGGCGCCGACACGACGGGGCGGGGTGGGGGCTTCATGATTACGTGCGAATTTTTGGTCCCGATTCCTGCCAACAAATTTTCGCCGCGTGGCGATTCAGGGTGTGCCTCGTGAATAAACGGGGGCAGCGTGAGCGAGAAGGGATGCCCGGCCAAGGCGACCGAGGCGGAGGCGGGTCTTCGGCCCGTGCCGCCGAGGGCAACGCCGGCCCGGCGTCTTTTCTCGTTTCGCTCGTGGAGCCTTGGCGATGCTCCGGTCTATTCACCAGACAGACCCTGGTGCCCGGGTTCCGCCTCGGCGGCGCCGGCTATTCCCCGTCCGCGCCCGGCGTCGGGGCTCCGCCGATCATCGCCTCGGCTTCGCGCGCGAGGATGCGCGCCACGAACCAGTCATACCACCAGCCGCGGCTGTCGTCGTAGGCGACAAACGGGGTTTGGGCGCGCTCGTCGATCAACGCGCGGCTCCTCGCCAGCTCGGCGCGGGCGCGCTCGTCCCGCCCGAGCCGGGCGAAGCACATCGCAGCGATGGCGTGGACGCCGGCCGCGCGGGGCGGCACGTTTTCCAAGGCGTCGAACTCCAGGCATCGGGCCCCGTGATCGAGCGCCTCCGCGTAGTCGCCACGTCGATACTCGAAAAGGGCCAGCGAAAGGTGGCGCCAGAAGACCGGCCAGTCGGCCTGCGTAAGCGCCGTCCGCTCCGCGACCGACCGCGCCGTCGCCTCGGCGAAGGGCGACAGTTCCGCGATCCTGCCGGGGTCGGGCGGCAGGAGCGAGCAGAGCTTCAGGGTCCGTTCCGCGGCCACGGGGCTGGCGGTGCCGGAGAACTGCTTGATCGAGGCGCGGCAAAACTCGTCGTAGGCGCGCCGGTCGCCGAGCTCGGCCAGGATCACGGTGTATTTCGTGTAGTCCAGCGTGGCGGGGTCCGGGCGCTCGGACAGATCGAGCCGCACGAGGGCCGAGTAGTATTCGGCCGCCCGCCGCCAGTCCCCGCGGACGGCGGCCCAGTCTCCCAGGGGGCGGAACAGCGCCGCGCCGACGGTCGCCATGTCGGAGGTGGGAAGCGCGCCCACGAGCTCGTCGGCCTGCTGCATCTGGTATTTGTCGATCAACGACGCCGCCTTCGCCACGGTCAGGTTCGCTTCCGCCTGGCGACGCAGGAGCGCCTCCGTCGCGCGGCCTTTTTCGGCCGCGCGGTGCGCCTCCCGCGCCTGAAAGAAGAGCCAGGTCGATGTGCCGAAGCCCGCGACAAGGGCGAGGCCGACCGCCGTCAGGGAGACGAAAACGGCCCGGTTGCGGCGGACGAATTTCCGGAACTGGTAGGATCGGCTTGGCGGCCGGGCCTGCACCGCCTCGTTGTTCAGGTATCGTTGGACGTCGAGGGCCAGGCCGATGGCGGTGGGATAGCGGCGATCCCGGTCCTTCTCCAGGGCCTTCATGGCTATCCAGTCCAGGTCCCGTTTGAGCAGCGCCCCGAGTTTCGCCGGGTGCTCCCGGCGATGGGCGGCGGCGAGCGCCAGTTCCCCCGCGGGCATTCCCGCGAGCTTCGCGGACGGCGGGGGCGGCTCCTTTTCCCGCAGGATGCGCCGCATGCGCTCGGGGCCGGCCTCGATCAATTCGCGGTGGCTGAACGGGGTCTCGCCGGTCAACAGCTCGTAGAGCAGCACGCCCAGGCTGTAGACATCGCTGCGCGTGTCCGCGGCCAAGCCGCCCGTTTCGGCCTGCTCGGGGCTCATGTAGGCCGGCGTGCCGATGAAGAGTTCGCAGGTGGTGAGCACCGTCTGGTTGGCCGACGGCTCGCCGCCGACCGCCTTGGCGACGCCGAAGTCGATCACCTTGGGCACGGCCACGCCGTCGATGAGCGTCACGAGGACGTTCGAGGCCTTGATGTCGCGATGGATGACGCCCTTTTGGTGCGCGTGCTGGATGGCGTGGCACACTTGGATGAACAGGGACAGGCGTCGGCGGATGTCGTGTTTGTTCTCGTCGCAGAACCGGGTGATCTTCGTCCCCCGCACCAGTTCCATCGCCAGGTAGGGCCGGCCTGTCTCCGTCGCTCCGGCGTCCAGCACGTAGGCGATGTTCGGGTGGTCCATCATCGCCAGCGTCCGCCGCTCGGCGTTGAAGCGGGCGATGAAGCCCCGGGTGTCCATGCCGAGCTTGATGATCTTCAGAGCGACCTGCCGGCGGACGGGCTGGTCCTGCTGCGCCAGATAGACGACGCCGCAGCCGCCTTCGCCCAGCTTCTCGAGCAGCCGATACGATCCGACCCGGTTTCCCGTTTCGAGGTCCGGCTCCGACCATGCCTCGGTCGCCGCGTCAACGAGCCGGCCGGCCAGGGCGGCCACATTTATCCCGGGCCGGCTCGCGTCGAAAAAGCGCCGCGCCTCGGCCTGCCGGGACAACATCCCCTCCACCCGTGCCCTCAGCTCGCGGTCCGAGCCGCAGGTCTCCGCCAGATACGCGGAGCGTTCTTCCTCCGCCATCGGCAGCGCGGCGCAGAAAATCTCCTCCGCCCGATCAACGTCGTCGTGCATGAGGAGGGATTCTGGTTGCCATCGCGCGCTCGTTGTCGTCGTGGGAAAACTCAGTCGTGATCAGGACGTCGCGCGCAGCTTTTCGAAGAGCCACAGCTTGGCGCATTCCCAGTGGCGATAGACCGTGCGCTCGCCCATGCCCAGGGCCTCGGCGACCTCCTCGTTTGTCATGCCGCCGAAAAACTTCAGCACCACGACTCGCGCCCTTTCCGGGTGAACGCGTTCCAGCTCCTCCAGCGCGGAGTCGATCAACAGGACCGATTCGTCGGGGGACGCGGCGGGACAATCGAAATCCGCGATGTCCAGCGGCACCTGCCTGCCGCCGCGTTTCTGCGCGGACTTTTTCCGCGCGTGCTCGATCAGGATCCGGCGCATGGCCTCGGCGGCGGCATGGAAAAAATGGGCGCGGCTGTGCCAATGCTGTTGATCATCCTTCGCCAGCCGGAGCCAGGCCTCGTGCACCAAGGCCGTCGGTTGAAGGGTGTGGCCCGCCGCCTCGCGCGCCATGCGCGACGCGGCCAGCGCCTTCAGCTCGTCGTAAACCCGCGGAAGCAAATCTTCGAACGCCAAGTCGTCGCCGCGATCGGCGGCGCTCGATGGTGGGGTGACATCGTTCATTGGGGTGGTGAACGAATAGCCGGGACGCGGTGGCGGCAGAAGGGGAAATTTGACTTACGCGTCTCGCTCCGGCACCCGGCCGAGCCGCCTCTCGGCGGTGATAGTCCAAGAGGCGGAGCGCAAGGGCTGGCGGGCGTCGGCGGCGAGCATGATCGTGTATCGTCCGGGTGTTTCGATCCACTCGTCGCGCCCGATGTCGAAATGCGCCAGCGCCCAGGGATCGAGCGCGATGCGCAGCTCGAGTTCCTCGCCCGGATCGAGGAAGACCTTGGCGAATCCGCGCAAGGCCAGCGGCGCTCGCGTCGGCGCGGTGCCGTCTCCATCCGGCGGCGCGACGTAGATCTGCGGCACGGCCGCGCCGCGACGCGCCCCGGTGTTGCGCACCGTGCAGCGGACCGTCGGCGTGGTGCGGCCCGCGGCAGGTTCGAGCCTCAGCTCGCCATACTCGAAGCTCGTGTAGGACAGGCCGTGGCCGAAGGGGTAGAGCGGCTCGCCGCGAAACCACGCGTAGGTGCGCCCATGGCGCAGGTCGTAGTCCATCATCGGCGGCAACTGGTCGAGCGAGCGCGGCCAGGTTTGCACGAGACGGCCCGAGGGATCGATGTCGCCGAACAGGACGTCGGCCAGCGCGTGGCCGAGCTCCTGGCTGTTCTGCGCAAGGTGCAGGATGGCGGGCACGTGCTCCTGGGTCCAGTTGATGGCGAAGGGGAAGGAGCTGATCAGCACGACGACGCAGCGGGGGTTGGCGGCGTGGACGGCCTGGATGAGAGGCTCTTGTTCGAGGTCGATCGACTGGCGGTCGACGGCCTCGCGGCCCTCGCTCGGGAAGTCGACCTTGGCCCAAGCGCCCGCGCCGACGGGGCGGTTGCCCACGCAGAGGATCGCGATGTCGCACTCGCGCGCGAGCGCCGCGGCCCGGGCGGGATCGTCGCCCGGGTCGAAACACAGGACCGCCTCGCCGAGGCGGGAGAGCAGGCCTTCGCGCGGCGACACCGCGTGCGCCGGCACGCCGCTATACCAGTCGAGCAGGACCTCGTCGGCCCGCGGGCCGATGAGCGCCACGCGGCGGAGGCGAGCCGGGTCGAGCGGCAGCAGCGAGCCTTCGTTTTTGAGCAACACGACGGAGCGCCGCGTGACCTCGCGGACGAGGTCGCGGTTGGCCTGCGAGAGCCAGGGCTCGGGCTCGCCGTCCATGCCGATGCGCGCCGGGGGCACGCGCTCGGCGGGGTCGAGCAGGCCGAGCCGCAGCATCACGCGGTAGACGCCGCGCAGGCAGGCGTCGATGTCGGCCTCGGTGAGCGCGCCTTGCTCCAGCGCGGCGCGCACGGAGTCCACATGGTCGTCGAGAAACTGGTTGATGCCGGCGTGCAGCACCGGCGCGGCGGCCGCGACGAGGTCGGGGTAACGCCGGTGGTGGGTGACGAGCATTTTGAAGGCGCCGCCGTCGGTGCAGATGATGCCGTCCTGGCCCCACTCGCGCACCGTGATGTCGCGCAGCATGGGATGCACGGTGCAGGGCGTGCCGTCGCGGGCGTTGTAGGCGGCCATGTAGGCGCGCGAGCCGCCGAGCACGACGCCGGCGCGGAAGGGCGCGGCATAGTATTCGTGGAAGAGCGCCGCGTCGAAATCCGACGAGGAGGATTCGCGGCCGTCCTCGTTGCTGTTGGCGAGGAAGTGTTTCATCAGCGCCGCCGCCGTCCAGTATCGCGGGTGCTCGCCCTGCAGGCCGCGGATGAAGGCCACGGCTAAACGGGAAACCAGAAAAGCGTCTTCGCCGTAGCACTCCTCGGTGCGGCCCCAGCGCAGATCGCGGCCGAGGTCGGCGTTGGGCGCGCGCACGACGATGCCGCCGCGCGAGTGGCGCGGGTTTTGAAACAGGTAGCGCGCCTCGTGCGCTTCGACCTCGGCGACGCGGCGGACGAGCTCGGGTTCCCAGGTCATGCCCAGGCCGATGGCCTGCGGGAAGGTCGTGGTCGGAGCGGGATCGTCGCCGCCCCATTTGCCGGGGCCGCCCTGCGAGAGCCCGTGGAGCCCCTCGACATGGTCGGAGCCGCGCACGCCGAGCCGGGGCACGTCGGGCCGGGTGGACAGCGCGGAGATTTTCTCCTCGCGGGTCATCTCCCGGAGGAGGGAGTCGATGCGGAGTTCGTCGGGCAGATCGGGGTCTTGGAAGGGGAAGGCGAAAGACATGCGCCTCGGGAAACTCCGTCCCCCGGCGGCGCCTATCCAGCGCGCAGCGCCGCCGGGGAAGGAATCGACGGATGTTTGATGCATCACGCCCATAGCCCCGCGCGATGGATATGCGATGATGTGATGGGGGCGGTGAGCCCCCGCCTCGTCAGGCCACGAACGGATCCCGGGAGAGCTTGCCGAAAGCCCAGCCGACCTTTCCCCCGCCGAGCAAGTGCGCCTTCATCTTTCGTTGGAGCGAGGTGCGTTCCGGCAGGTCCGCGGGCGGGATGTCTTTGCGGCCATAGACCCATTGCAGGAAGCCGATGTTTTCCTCGTCTACGCGATGCACCTCGAAGGCGCGCTGGAACGCGAGAACGCGGGACTGCGCCGGAAGGAGTTCGGCGAGCACCGGGCAGAGCATCCACGATTCGCACCGCATCTCCGCGTCCGCGTAATCGGGGAAAAATTCGGCGAAGAAGCGGCGGGCGTTCAGATAGGACTCGCGCAGACTCGGCATCGAGAGATCGGAGTCGGAGGCGATGTGGACCTGGATGCAGCGGGCGCCGGCCGTCTCCACGGTTTCATACTCCAAGGAGCCGATGCGAAACTCGTTCAACGATAGTTGCCGGGGGACCCACCAAGCCCAGGTGAACGCGAACGTTCCATGCACCTCGCGGTGAAAGTTCACGAAGCGGCTGAAAAACTTCATTGTGTCGACGAAGACGCGTTCGGGTATGCCTTTCTCGACGTAGGTCCGACGGGCTTGGCTCGCGCACCGAAGCAGGCATGCGAGTATCTTCACCCCGTCCGGATCGTCGCCCAGGACGTGTTGGAGTTCTTTGACGGCGCCCTCCCAGGTGGCGCGGTCGAGGAGCCGGGGCGTGATGGCGTCGGCGGCGGAGTAGTCGAAGTCCCGGTCGAGCGCCAACACGCGGTCCGCCATCTCGGCGGGAAGTTCGATGAGGCGGCAAAGCTCGGAGAGGTGCATCGGAGTAATGCAGGAAGGTGCGCGCCGGCTAGTAAAGTGCGCGAGTATCTTGCCGACGCTGATCGCCTTTGAACTTTCGTGATATGGTGGGCGGCCGCGTCCTTGCGCCCGCTGCGTGACAGCCGGCCAACGCGCGGAGGGACCCGCCCGTCCAACTACAGACAAGGCGCTATCGGCTGTGGGTATTGGTGGGACGTTCCCCAAGCCCACGGGCGGGACGCCCGTGCCACGTGCTAGCGCAGACTCGCTTTGGCGGGGCTCGGGAAGTCGGCGGGGACGGGCTGAGTAACTTGGCCGGTGGCGGCCCATTCGACGCCACGCAGGAAGAGCGTCTGAAAGCCGGCGCAGCGCAGGGCGGTGTCGGGGCCGTCCGCCCAGAGGTGGCCGAGCATGGTCGTGTAAACGCGGCCTTTCCCGTAGGCGACCGTCCAGTCCATGGGCTCGTTCTCGCGGGTGTCTTTCGAGTAGGCGTAGTGGAGCACGGTCAGGTTTTTCGCGGGACCGTGCTGGCCGTGGGTGAGCTGTTCGTGCGGGTGGATCCAGCTCGCCGGCAGACCCCGGGTGATGGGGTGCTCGGCATTCAGCACGGTGACGACGAAGTCGTGCTCCGGGCCGTGGCCGGGGTCGCGGCCCTGGCCGGCGGGGATCGTGACGACGGAGCGATCCGGGGCGACGACGAGGGAGGGGCCGAAGGCTTTGTCGCGCCAGCCGAGGCCGATCATCTCGTTGTAGGCGGGCCAGGCGAGAAAGGCGTTGTTCGCGGCGTGGTAGGCGACGAAGCCGCCGCCGCCGCGGACATAGCTCTCGAAGGCGGCCTTGACCTCGGCGGGCCAGCGCGGGGCGTCGGGCTGGTGGCCGCCGTTGTAGTTGGAGAGTACCACGCGGTGGCGGGAGAAGTCGGGGCGCCACGCGGTCCAGGCCTCGGGCGGGGCGGCGCGGTCGGGCGTGGTCGAGACCTCCACGGTGAAGCGTCCGCTGGCGACGAGCATTTCGCGGAGTAGGGCGGTGGCGCGCGGCCAGTCGTGGTTGTTTTGGCCGTCGATGATGAGGACG
>CAMLQS010000199.1 GCA_946482165.1 uncultured Verrucomicrobiota bacterium
AGGCGCTGTCTTCGAAATAAACCGATGCTTCGTGAGGCGGAAGCCATGCTCGGCCAAGGCGACCGAGGCGGAGGCGGGGCGGCAGGCCCGTGCCGCCGAGGTCAACGACGGCCCAGCTTGGCTTCCGTCTCACCCGCAGGGCGCCAGCAAAGCACCGGCTTATTTTGAAGACAGCGCCTAAGCCGCGGCCGGTCAATAATTGCGGCGCCCGGAGGACGCGGGGCTGGGGCTGACGGCGACCTCGTGCTCGTCCGTGATCGCCGGTTCCTTGGACTTCGGAGACTTCCCGGCCGAACTGGCGGTGGACGGAGGCGACGCCTGGTTTAGCGCGTCGGCCGAGGCGGGGCCGCCGACGCGGGCGACTTTGGCGTCGGCTCCGAGCAGCTGGCGCTCGGCCTCCAGCCAAATCTGTTCGTCGCGACCGACGGGGCAGCCGTATTTTTTCCAAAGTTCGCGGGCGCACGCGGCGATGTCCTCTTGCAAGGGCCGGGTGCGAAGGTCTGGAGATGCAGGACTGTTTTCTCCGGCGCCCGCGTGGGCGGTGCCGGGGTTGGCGGGCGACTTGGACTTTTGCATGGTAGGTGGGAAATTTAACGTAAAGGAAGGGGGACGAACATCGGGCAAAGGTCGGCGTCCGGCGTGCGTGGACCGCCGGGGGATCTTTTCCGCGAAGGCCTGCTAGGCGCTGTCTTCAAAATAACCCGGTGCTTTGCTGGCGCCCTGCGGGTGAGACGGAAGCCAAGCTGGGCCGTCGTCGACCTCGGCGGCACGGGCCTGCCGGCCCGCCTCCGCCTCGGTCGCCTTGGCCGAGCATGGCTTTCGCCTCACGAAGCATCGGTTTATTTCGAAGACAGCGCCTAGGCGGGACATTAGGCGCCTAACGGCCCGGGCCCGGAAGAATGGAGGAACGTGGAGCGGCGGGCGCCTCCTTCGCTTCGGCCAGCGGGGCGAGCGATTCCGCGGACGGGCCGTTCACGACGGTGCCATCGGCCTGGAAGCGCGAGCCATGGCAGGGGCAATCCCACGAACTTTCGACGTTGTTCCAACTGACGATGCAGCCGAGGTGCGGACAGACGGCGGAGCGCTCGTGGAGCACGCCTTGCGGGTCGCGGTAGAGGGCGATTTTTTGCGTGCCTCGCCGGACCACGCGGCCGCAACCCGCGGGAATGTCCCCGGCGTCGTCTTTGGCGGCCCGGCGTCCCCAATCGAGGTAATGGCGGGCGACGTGGAAATTCTCCTTCGCGAACGTGAGCGCGGCCGTGAGGGTGACGCGATTGGGGCTGTAGAGATGGCTCCACGGATTGGCCCGCGCGAGAACGAGGTCGGTGATGATCATGCCCGCGAGCGTGCCGTGCGTCATGCCCATGCCGGAGTCGCCGGTGGCCACATAGGTGTTCTCGTGAAGCCCGGGGTTGCGGCCGATGTAGGCGAGCCCGTCGATGGTCTCCATGACTTGTCCCGACCAGTGCACGGCCGGCGAATCGGCGACGACGGGGAAACGTTCCCGCGCCCACTGTTCCAGACGTTCAAAACGCGACTCCGCCTGTTCGGCTTCGCCGGTGCGGTGGTCTTCGCCGCCGACGATGAGCGCGCAGGCTCCCGGCACGCGCGAGGGGGCGAGACGGACGTAGTGGTAGGGATCGCCGTTGTCCCAAAAAAGCCCCAGCGGCATGGCGTCCTCCGGCACAAGCAGCGAGGTAACGTAGGTGCGGTAGGCGTGCTGCTTGGTGTGGATGGCGAAGCGGTCGTTGATCGGCGTGTTGGTGGCGACGACGACGGATTTGGCCGCGACGCGAAGACCGGTCTCGGTGCGGACGATCGCGGTGCGGCCCTCCATGATGTCGTGCACGCGGGTGGCGCCATGAATGCGTCCGCCGCGTCGCATAACCTCGTCCGCGAGCGCGGCGAGATAGGGCCATGGCGAGATCTGGGCCTGCCCGGGAAAACGAAGACACCGGGGGCCGGCGACACCCTCGATGGGCCAGGGCACAAGGGAGGTGTCGCGCAGCCCGGCGGCGCGCGCGGCCTCGAACTCGTCGTCGATCGAGGATTCGTTTTGCTCGCCGTCGGCGAAGAGAAATCCGGGCACGCGCCGGAAGTCGCAGGCGATGTCCAGCTCCTCGACAAAGCCCTGCACCCGGTCGATGGCGGCGCCGTGGCTTTGCGCCGCGAGCCGGGCGCCTTCGCGGCCGTGCCAGCGGGCGATGTTGTAGAAACGGTCGTCGACGGCGTTGGAAAGATGGGCGGTGGTGCGGCAGCTTTCCCCCCGGCCGGGCTGCGACGAATCGAGGACGATCACCTTCGCCCCCTCGCGGGCGAGGAGCGCGGCGGTGCTGAGGCCCGCGACACCGGCGCCCACGACGCAGACGTCCGCGGTGGCGTCGGCGGAGAGCGCGGAGGCCTCGGGCAGGTGGTGGAGATCGGCCCAGACGGGCGTGGTGGACGGAGGGATGGGAACGCTCATGGTCAGCCTTGGAGGAGGGATTGGCCGCCGTCGATGAACACCTCGGTGCCGGTGATGTGGGCGGAGGCTTCGCCGGCGAGGAAGAGGATGAGCTCGGCGACCTGCGACGCGGCGCCGGGCTCGCCATGGGTGAGCGGGATTTCCCCCTCGGGGAACTCGACGGGAACGCGGATGCCTCTCAGCTCGCGCCGGGTAGTGTTATCGTCGATACGCGTGTGGATGGCGCCCGGGCAGACGGTGTTGATGCGGACGCGGAACGGCGCCAGCTCGAGCGCGATCATGCGGGCGAAGGCGACCTGCCCGGCCTTGGAGACCGAATAGGCCGTGGCGCCGGTGTTGCTGAACATGCGCGTGCCGTTGACGGAGGATATCACGACGACGGAGCCGCCCGCCCGCTTGAGCAGGGCCAGCGAGGCGCGCACGGTGAGGTAGGTGCCGCGAAGATTGATCGCCAGGGTGCGATCCCACTCGTCGGGCGTGATCTGCTCGAGCGGAGCCCAGAGGCCGTTGATGCCGGCGTTGGCGACCACGATGTCCAGACGGTCCCACGTTTCCGAGATGCGCGACACGGCGCGGTCGACGGCCTCGCTGTCGGCCACGTCGGCGACGAGCGCGATGGACTGGCCGCCGGCGGCCACGATTTCGTTTTTCGTCTTCTCGAGTTCGTCGGCGGTGTGCCCGAGCACGGCGACGCGCGCGCCGGAGGCGGCGAGGAGGCGGGCGGCGGCCTTGCCGATGCCGGACCCGGCGCCGGTCACGAGGGCGACCTTGCCATCGAGAGAGAGGGAGGGAACGCGCATGTCCCAGCGTGGCAGAAGCGGAGGCGCGCTCCCATCCGGAGCGCGGACGGAGCCGGACGCGGTGCGCTTTCCTCGCCCCGGACGATGGTTTTCCCGGCGCACGCACCGGCCCGGGCCGGATGCAGCAAAAGGCGCGGGGTGGATAACAATGGAGGCATGATCGAGAATCTCTGGCAGGACCCTTCTTGTCGGTTGGCGGCCCTGCTGCTCGGCATGACGGTCGCGGTGGATCTTTTGCTGCGTCGATTGCGCGCGCGAATGGAGCGGGAGGAAGCGGCGGCCGGGGAGGCGGGGCCCGCTTCGCGGCGCGCGTGGCTCGCCGCGGTGGCGCCGCCGCTGAGTCTCGGCGTATGGTTTTACGGCGTCTATGCCGCGGTGCTTGTCGTTTCGGACCGGCTGCCTTCCGAGTGGCGGCGGGCCGAGGACTGGCTTCAACGAATCGCGGGCGTGGGCGCCTTCGTCGCCTTGCTCTGGCTGTTGCACCGCTGCGCCCGGGTGATGGAGGCCAGCCTCACCGCCCGGGCCGGGCGCACCGAGTCGCGGATGGACAATGTCTTCCTTCCTCTGGCCGGGGCGGCGCTGCGGCTGATTCTCCCGGTCGTCGCCTTGTTCTTTCTGGTTCGGCTTTGGTCTCTGGACGGCGCCAACGAGGCGCTCGTGCGCAAACTCGCGGCCGTGGTGCTGATCCTGGGGCTTTCGTGGCTGGCGGTGCGCGCGGCGAGCCTCCTGGAGGGTGCGCTGGTCGAACGAAGCGGCGCGGAGGCGCTCACAACGGTGGAGGGTCGTTCGGTCGTCACGCGGGTTCGTTTATTGCGCAAAGTGGCCACGTTCCTCGTGGCGGTCTTCGCGCTGGCGGCGACGCTGATGCTCTTCGACGAGGTGCGCGACGTGGGCCGAAGCCTGCTCGCCTCCGCGGGGGTGGCGGGCTTGATCATCGGCTTCGCGGCGCAGCGCAGCATAGGCGGGATCTTCGCGGGGCTGCAAATTGCGCTCACCCAGCCGATCCGCCTCGGCGACGTGGCGAGGGTGGCCGGCGAAACGGGCGTGGTGGAGGAAATCACGCTCACCTACGTCGCCCTTCAGATCTGGGACGGCCGAAGGTTGATCGTGCCCATCAACCACCTGATCGAAAATCCCGTGATCAACCTCACCAAAGTGGCGGCGCCACATGTCGCGGTGGTGCTGGTGCGGGCGGATTTTATGCTGCCGATGGAGGAGTTTCGCGCGCACATGCGGCAATGCGCGGAGGGGGCCGCGCGCTGGGACAAAAAGGTGTTTGGCGTCGATTTGGTGGACGCTCGCCAGGACGGGCTCGAAATCCGCGTTGTCGCGAGCGCCGCCGATCCGGGCGGCGCCTTCGGCCTGGGCTGCGAACTGCGGGAGAAGGCGATCACCTTTATTCGAGAGCGCTATCCGCAGTGCCTGCCGCGGGCTCGGACGGAGCAGACCACGAGAAACGACACGCGGCGACGTGAGGAGAAAAGCAGTGCGCAGCCTCCGGATAGAAACGGACAAGAGCGTTTCGAGGTGGAGCAGTGGCGCTAGGCTGTGTCTCGTTGATAACCCGGCGCATCGCTAGCGTTCTACGAGTGAAACGAGAAAAGACGCCGGGCCGGCGTTGCCCGCGGCGGCACGGACCTCCGGTCCGCCTCCGCCTCGGTCGTCTTGGCCGAGCATCCTTTCTCGCTCACGCTGCTCCGGCTTATTTACGAGACGCAGCCTAACGCCGGCTGCGCACGCCCAGTGTGCGGCTAGGCGGGTTTGCCGTCAGCCAGGCGGATGCCGTATTGCTCGATCACGATCTGACGGGCTTTGAAGAGCGAGCCGATGGCTTGCTTGAAGGCCTTTTTGCTCATGCCGAGCGAGGCGCGGATTTCCTCGGGAGAGCTGCCGTCGTGCAGCGGCAAGCGGCCGCTGGATGCGTGGAGTTTTTCCAAGATCACATCGGTGTAGGAGGCGATGCGTTGGTGGCCGGCCCGGTCGAGCGCGACGTCGATCTTGCCGTCTTCGCGCACGCGACGCACGTAGCCCTGGAAGGTCGCCCCGAGGCCGAGCGCCTGGCCCAGATCCGATTTGTAGAGCAGGGCCCGGTGCGCGTTTTCGACGACCACGTTGTATCCCAACGGCGTCTCGCCGGTGACGATCAAGCGGACGGCCTGGCCCTCGGAGTAGGTGGGCGGGGTGAGATTGAGGTGACGGTTGAGGCGGGCGCTGGCGACGATGCGTTCGCTGCGTTCGTCGACCATCACGCGCACGACCACGCGTTCTCCGGTGCGAAGCGGGCCGGTTTGTTCGCGGAGAGGAAGGAGCAGGTCTTTGTCGAGACCCCAATCCAGGAACACGCCGATGCGCGGATTCACCGACACGACGCGGAGCGCGGCGAATTCGCCGACCTGGGCAAGGGGTTTTTGAGGCGTCGCCACCAGACGATCCTCGGAATCGCGATAGACGAAGGCCTCGACGTCCCCGCCTACCTTGGCCCCGGAGGGGATCAGGCTGCCGGGCAGCAGGATTTCGCCGTGCGAGCCGCCATCCAGATAAAATCCCGGGGGGGCACTGCGGACGACACGGAGGAGATTCAGTTTACCAAGGAGCGCCATGTGCGTCGGACTGTGTGGAGGGAGTCGCGAAAGGGGAGCCAATTTGGCGACGAGCCGCTGGCATCGTGCGCGGGAGAGGGCCGGAGCGCGCTTGACGGAGCGGGGGCGGGGTAGACTTTTCCCGCCATGCCAGCCGCCTCGGATCAGAATTTCCAAGACTACAAACGCGCCGAAGCCAAGGCGCTTGAGATCATGCGCGCCATGAAGGCCGCCACGCCTCGCACGGTGGACATCGAGCTGGCGTTGCTCGTGGCCATCTTCGAGTTGCACAAGGCGACGCTCCCCGGCGCGACGGTCGCCAAGATCATCAAGGGGCATCTCGAAGTCCTGGAGAACCACTACGCGCGTCCCGCGGCCCCGCCGCCGCAGGCCGGGTGAGCCGCGGGCACGCTTCCGGCTCTGTTGACGCGGCGCCCGAAAACGCGCCTCGTTTCCCTTCCGCGAAACACCCGCTCCGTCCGAGCGCCCCGTTCGCACCTCCTTTTCCATGCCGACACTCGCCGTCATCGACCTGCTCAAGGGCGCCGACATCCTCATTTACCCGCTCGCGTTTTGCTCGCTCGTGCTGGTCTTCATCCTGTGCGAACGCGGCTGGGCGCTCCGGCGTTCGGCGATCATCCCCGACGATCTCGCCGACGCGATAGTGGCGGGGCGTCCGGCGATTGGCGGCGAACACTCGGTGCTCGCGCGCATCGTGCGCTTCGCCCAGGCGCACCCCGGCGATGCCGAAGGCGTGCGCGCGTTTGCCCGGCTCGAGGTTTCGCGCATGGAGCGCGGGCTGCCTTACCTCGATGTCATCTATGCGGGAGCGCCGCTCATCGGCCTCACGGGCACGGTGTGGTCGCTGATTCGCGTGTTTTCGAGCATCACCGGTTCGACCGGTTTGCCGGATCCGGCGAAGTTCACCAGCGGGGTGTCGCTCGCGCTTTCGGCGACCCTCATCGGCCTCTTCATCGCGATCCCGGCGCTCACCGGCGGCGGCATCTTGCAGCGGCGCGTGGACAAGTTCGCCGCCCAGCTCGACGTGCTGCTGGCGCGATTGCTGGCGGAGAAACCCAAGGCGCAAACCGTTTGACCACCGATGGCGCGGATTAACACGGACGAAGGCTTCGTATCTTGGATTTCCGCATCCGCGATCATCCGCGAAATTCGCGGTTAAAGAAATCAGTCCCATGAACGGTCTCCAAACACGCCGCCGACGCCGGCCCGAGCTCAATCTCGTGCCGTTGATCGACGTGCTCGTGATGCTCGTCTTCTTCGCGTTCGTGACGATGCAGTTTCGCTCGCCGGGCACGTTGAACATCACCTTGCCGCGCGTGGAGACGGCGGGCCAAAACGCCTTCGAGGGCACCGTCATCCTGGGTATCGGGAAAAACGACGAACTCACCTTTGCCACCGACAAAACCGCGCCGCGCGAGATCGCCCGCGAGGAGCTTGAGGGGCTGTTGGCGCAGGTGCGCGATGTCAGCCGGGACGTGCCGGTTTTGATTCGCGCCGACGAGACGACCGAGCTGAAGACGCTCGCCTTCGTGATGGATGCCTGCCGCAAGGCGGGGCTGAACAAATTCAGCCTGCAGAGCCGCTGAAGTTGAAACCGCCAAAGAACGCCAAAGACGGCTGGGCCTCCTGAATTCCGAAAGTTTAGCGTCGATTAGCGCCCTTGAGCGGTTCCAGTTCCGGCATGGGAAAAAAGATCGTTCTCACCGGTTGCACCAAAGGCCTAGGTCGCGCTCTCGTGGATGAGTTCATCGCTCTGGGTCACACCGTGATCGGCTGCGGGCGCAACCCGGAGGCGATTCTTGATCTGCGTTTCACGGTCTCCGCACCGAGCACCTTCGACGTGCTCGATGTCGCCGAGGCGAAGAAGGTCGAGCTTTGGGCCGAGCGCATGCTGACCCAGCACGGGGCGCCGGATCTCGTGATCAATAACGCCGGTCTGCTCACCGAGCCCGCGCCGCTCTGGAAGCAGGACACCGCGAAGGTCGCGAAGCTCTTTCAGGTCAATCTCGCCGGCGTTGTGCATGTCGTGCAGGGCTTCGCGCCCGCCATGATCGAGCGCGGTGCGGGCGTGATCGTGAATATGTCCTCCGGCTGGGGGCGCTCGGTCTCCGGCGAGTTTGCGCCTTATTGCGCGAGCAAGTGGGGCGTCGAGGGGCTGACGAAGGCGCTCGCCGAAGAGTTGTCCGAGCCGCTCGCGGCGGTGCCGCTCAGCCCGGGCGTGATCGACACCGCCATGCTTCGCCAGTGTTACGCGGAGGGCGCCGGCGAATATCCGAAGCCCGCCGATTGGGCGAAGGTCGCCGCTCCCTTTCTCCTCGGGATTGGGCGGAAGGACAACGGCAAGAGCCTGACCGTTCCCGGCTTTTGAAACCGGTTTCAGGGAGGTCCTAAAATCTCCGGCGGGCAGCATCGGCTTGCGAACCCGCGTTCAGACCGGCAGTTTGCGGCGATGCGTATCCAGCCCCGTTTCGCGCGCTACCTCGCCCCGCTTTTCCTGCTTTCCTTGCCTGTCTTCGCCTTGGAAGTGGGCGACGAGTGGAAAGGGCCGCCCGCCGAGCTCGGACGTCCGCTCGGCAGTATCGTGATAGGCGAGAAAACCCGTTACCGCTGGCCGGATATCGAAGTGACGGTGGCGGATGGCCGGGTGGCGCAGATCCGTCGTCTCGACGCGGCGTCCGTGGCCGCCGAAAACGAGGAAAGAACCAAGATCAACGCCGCCGAGCGCGCGCGTCTTTTGGCCGAGCGGAAGGAACGGGCCCGCCAGGAAGCGGCACGGGCCGAACAAGCGATTGCCGAACAGGCCGCGCAAGCCAAGGCGGTCGAGCAGGAGCAACGCGAGCGACTCGCCGCCGCCGAGAAAGAGCAGGCGGAGCTTAAACGTCGTCAAAGCGAACTCGCCCGCACCGAGGCCGCGCTCCGCGCCAAGCGCGAAGCGGAGGCTTCCGAGGCGGCGCGTCGGGAAGAGGAACGCCGGGCCGCCGCGTTGGCGAAAGCCGAGGCGAAGGCGCGCGCGGAGGCGGAGGAAAAAGCGAAGGGCGAGGCCGAGGCGAAGATGCGCGACGCGCAAAAGGAAAAAGCCGCCGCCGAGCGGGAACAGGCGAAGAAGGAGCTCCAGCGAAGTGAACTTGCGCGAAAAGAGGCCGCGCTCCGCGCCAAGCGCGAAGCGGAGGCTTCCGAGGCGGCGCGTCGGG
>CAMLQS010000200.1 GCA_946482165.1 uncultured Verrucomicrobiota bacterium
CACCCTTGCCGTGAACTGGGACTCCATCAACCCCGAGATACTTCCGGTGGGCTCGCCGGACCGGGCGTGGGTCGAGGCGAAGGCCGCGTCCATCACGGCCCGTTACCAAGCCATGAAGGATGCCGGTCTCCAGGTTTACTGCATGAGCGATCTCGTGTTGCTGCCCAAGCGGCTCGTCAGCCTCTACGGTCTTTCCAGCACCTTCGGCAACGTCCAGAACGCAAACACGGAACACTTTCTCCGGACTCAGATGCGACTGATGTTCGAGCAATTCCCGGCGCTCGACGGTGTGATCGTGCGCATTGGTGAAACCTATCTTCAGGACGCGCCTTACCACCAGGGCAAGATCGACAACCCGACCAACGCCAACCTCACCATCATTCCGCTGATGAACATCCTGCGCGACGAGGTCTGCGTGAAGCTCAACAAGAAGGTGTTTTTCCGCACTTGGTATAGCTTCGACGTAAACGCCACCACCTTCTCCGCGGTCAGCGATGCCGTCGCCCCTCACGCGAACCTCATCTGGTCGATCAAGCACTGCGAAGGGGATTTCCACCGAGGAAACAACTTCAGCAAGGTCCTGGGCCTTGGCCGTCACCCTTTCATCGTCGAGGTGCAGGCCGCGCGTGAATATGAGGGCAAGGGCGCCTTCCCCAACTACATCGCCAACGGCGTCATCGAAGGGTTCGAGGAGCACCTCACGCGACTCGATCCTCGCGCCATTCGCGGCATCCGGGAACTCTATCAGCGTTCTCCGTTGATGAGCGGCGTGTGGACCTGGTCGCGCGGCGGCGGCTGGGAGGGTCCCTACATCCAGGACGAACTTTGGTGCGAACTGAACGCCTGGGTGATGGCCCAATGGGCGCTGAATCCCGGTGCGAGCGAAGCTACGCTCTTCGACCGTTTCGCCACGGAACGGCTCGGTTTGCCCGCTGGCCAGCTGGCGGATTTCCGTCGTCTCGCCCTCCTCTCCGCCGAGGCCGTGCTGCGTTGGAAACGCGGCGTGGACATCGGCCTCGATGCTTGGTGGACCCGCGACCAATACTTCACGTTTCCCACGCTGCCCACGGGGAGCGCGGCGGTGCAGAGCGTGCTTGCTTCGCAGGACGAGGCGGTCAGCCGCTACGAGGAGATCGTGGATATCGCCGCGCGGCTTACCCCCTCCGATACCGACCGCGCCGAGACCATCCGGTCGTCGTCCGAATACGGCCTGGTTTTCGCCCGCCTCCTCCGCGCCGTGGTCAACCTCACCGCCCTCGGATCGGCCGGCGATCCCTGGCTCATCAAGTATTGGACCGCTCAATACGACTCGGCTTTCGCCGCTTACGCCGACCTTGCCGTCCGCTATCCCGACAGCGTGGCCACCTTCTATGTCGAGCCCGCGCGGCGCACCAGCTCCGGGGAAAACCCGACGACCGCGCTTCCCCGCTTCCGCACCGCCGTCTCCGGTCTGCCCGCAAACCCCGCGCTGTTTTCGCAATGGGCGAAAGCCAACGCGGGTTCGGCCTGGAGCGACGCCGCGGTGGCTGGCCCGACCGCTTCGCTCCAGGCGGACGGCGTGCCCAATCTGCTTCGCTACGCCTTGCGGCTCGCCCCGGAGGTCCGGCAGGCGGCACCCGTGGTGGAGATGGTCCCGGACGGGCATCTGGCGCTCGACGTGCCGCGCAATCCCAACGTCTCCGACGCGACCATCACCTTGCGCGAGAGCGACGACCTCGTGACGTGGCGCGACGTGGCGAGCAGCGTGAGCGGTGCTCCGTTTTCCCTGGTTGATCCGGCACGCTGGTCCGTGTCCGAAGCCGGGCCGGCGGCCGCTCCGACCGCGACCTTCGTCCGCACTCCGCCCGAGAGCGCGCGGACCTTTTGGTCGGTGCGCGTTTCCAGCCCATGAACGCTTTGACGTAGGGGGGGGGCGGGCGTGACGGCCTCGTGCTCGCTGAAAACGATGTGCCGTATCCCGTCCTCGTTCTCTTATGTCGCTTTTCCGCCGGTTGGCCCTTTTCGCCTTGGGCCCGTGGCCTCGCCCGGCGGAAGCAAAGCCAAGTCCTTCCCCAATAGGGGGAGGACTTGGCGTGCGACGCGGCCCGGAGGAAGTCCGCTTTTCTCCTGCTCGGTCTCCTGGCATTTCTCGTCGGAGGGATTAACGTCGCGCAGGCGTATTCGAACGAAGTTTACGTGGGCCACGGCATCTACCGATGGAAGATCAACGACACCGAGATCTATGCGACCGGCGCCGACGCGGCCAAAATGGACTTCGCCATCCGGACTCCTTCGACTGGCGCGCGAACCATCATCAGCCAGACGGTGCTGCCGCTCGACACTTGGGCTCATGTTGCCGTCACGCTCAACGGCGCCACCGGGCGGATGTGTCTTAACGGAAATTTGGTCGGGACGAACGCGGCGATGCCCATCGAATCGTCCCACCTCGGCGTCGCCGCGCAGAGTTACATCGGCAAGTCGCAGTTCGATCCCTATTTCAACGGATTCCACCGCGATCCCCGACAACGTGAAAGTGGGCCTGAGCTGGCCGCTCGCCGGCGGAGCGACTTCCTACAACGTCATACGCGCCGGCGGCGGGACCTACGCCACATCGCCGCCGGCCTGGCAGCCTCGACCTATGACGACACATCCGTCAACAGCGGCACGGCATGCTACTACGTCGTCACCGGCGGCAGCACCGCGGTGAAAGCGCGACCACGTCGCCGAAGCCTCGCGACGCCCTCGACCCTGCGGGTTCATCTGAAATTCGACGACACCTCCGGCACCCTCGCCGCCGATTCGAGCGGACGCGGACGCGACGCCACCACCGTCAACAATCCCGGATGGAGCGCGGGCCGCTTGAACAACGCCTTCCGCGTTTCTCGTCGTTCAGAACCAGAACTTGGGCGCGGTGCCGTCGCTCTTCATGCCAAATCCCTCCAGATTTGATGAGCTGGCAGGGGTGAATCCCCTCCAGGTAACGTGACCGTCGACGAAGCCGGTGTGCGCGCCGCTCGGTTTGTCGCCCTGCATGTGATTGCTGACGTTGACGGGGAGGCCGCCACCAGCGTTGGCAAAACTGTCCAGCGAGGTGTTGGCGGAAATGACGGCGTCCACCACTAAAGGGCGGCGACTCGCTGGCAGATAGCTCGTTGCCGCTGCAGGCGGGCGCGGGACGGGAAAATCAGAACGCAACTTGTCGTTGAGGTAGTTGCGATTGATCTGCTTGGTTCCATCCACTAGGAGCACATAGCCGGTAACGGCAAAGCTGGTGAGGCTGCCTCCATAGGTCCACATGCGCTCCGGGTCGTTTTCCAGGAGCATTTTCGAGGAGGGGCAGTAGAGCACCTCACGTCCGGCGCTGCTCACGATGTCGTTCGCGAGGGAGTGGCCCACGTCCCAAGCCCAGCTGCCACCGGTGTTGGTCGGGAAGGATTGCCCCTTGGTTTGGTTTGCCCCATTGATCAGGGCGATCGTGATCTGCCGGACGTTGCTCATGCATTTGGCGCGCTTGGCCTGCTCACGCACCCGGGACACGGTGGGAATAAGAATGGCGGCGAGAATGCCGATGATGGCGATGACGGTGAGGAGTTCGATAAGCGTGAAACCGCGAAGAGAGACGGGACGCTCGAAAAGGGATGGCGACATAACGGACCTGGGTTGATGGACGCGAATGTGGGCGAGCGGGTGGAGACAGGACCCCGACCGCCGTCGGGGACGGAGCGGCGGCCGGGGTTTGTCGCGCGCGGTTTTATGGCACGGTAACGACAAGCCGCAGGAAGCGCCGCGTCGGGGCGGAGAGCGCTACGGTGTCGGTGTAGATCTCGGTGCCGGAGGCTCCGAATTCGGGATAGGTGTGGACGGTGTTCCAGGTGGCCAAGTCGCCGCTCGCCTCGATAGTGTAAACCAAGGCGTCGTCCGCCACGTGGTTGAATGTGAGGGTGAGGAAGCTTCCGGAGCGCCCTGCCGTCACTGGACTGGCGCCGGCCTCGGTCGGGTCGGTGTCGAGCGCGTATTCGAGCAGGTTGACGAGACCGTCGGCGTCGGGGTCGGCGGTATTGGCCGCGTCGCCCGTGTTGGCGGTGGTCGAGAAGTGCGTCTGGCGCCAGGACTCGATGCCGGACACGGTGCCCGCCTGCACGGTCACGGTGGCGGTCGCCTCGTCGAACTGATATATGCCCTTGGTCCACTTGCGGGAGCCGGCGGCGGCGGCGTCCGAGGTGAAGTCGGTGACGGTGAAGCCGGCGCCGAAGGTCTTGGCTCCGGTGTTGGCGAGCAAGGTCCAGCTGGAGCCCGGCACGGTGCTGGCTGACGTCGTATTGATGACGAAGGCACCCTGGAGGCTGGCGGGGCCGGAACCGACGACGGCGTTGGTGATGCCTGCGGCGCCGAGCACGAAGCGCTGGCTGCCCGATGCGGTCAGAATGTAGCCGCCGGTGTTGGTGACGTTCAGGTTGCCGTCGAGCGACACAGCGCCGCTGAAGCTCACGTTGTTGGCACCGCTGAGGAGCAGTTGTCCCGGGCCGGAGACCGTGGCCGACACGACGAAGTGGCCGTTGTTGGCCCAGAGTTCGGAGGCGCGAGCGACATACATGGCGCCGCCCAGCTCTACGGAGGTGCCATTTCCGGCCGCCTGATTGATGAGGGCGCCGTCGAGGTAGAGTTCGGGGAAGCTGAGCTTGCCGGTGGTTTTCCAGACGAGGTTGGCCGTGGTCGTGCTTGAGGTGGTGAGAATCAGGCGGTCGCCGGCGAAGGTGTGGTCGCCGCTGGTCGGGGTGCGAAGGCCATTCTGCCAGACCACATAGTCGCGACCCGCGACGGGCGCCTGCGCGTCGCTCCAATTCAGGGACGTATTGAAGGAGTTGGCTCCGAAGGCATCGCCGGCAAGCAGCACGGGGCCGTCGGCGTAGCCGTCCGCATCGAGGTCGCCGACGACCTCGACCGCGAGCTCGACGACGTCGCTGATCATCGTGACGCTTTCGCGGGTGGCGATGCAGCGGTAGCGGGCCGCGTCGGGGGAGCCCACGGCGACGAGGGAGAGGGTGGCGGAATCGGCCCCGTCGATATCGTTCCAACTGGTGCCGCCATTGGTGGACTTTTGCCACTGGAAGGCCGGGGCCGGGCTGCCGATGACGCCGAAGGTGTAGGCGGCGTTGAGACCGCCCATGACGGTGCGGGTGGCGGGCGAGGGCTGGCTGACGACGGTCAGCGGCACCTCAACAACCTCGTCCGTGACGAGGAGCTGGAAGCCGACCAGCGGGATGCGTCCGCCATCGGCGTCCGCACCGAGCGTCCAGGCCACGGAGCCGTCGGTGGCGACCACGCCCTCGAAGCGGACATAGGCGGCGGAGGCCCCGTTGGTATATTCGAAGTTATTGTATTCGATGTTTCGGCCGGCGTCGTCGAAGAAGCCGTTGGCTATGGTGCCGGGTGTGCCGGCGGGAAGTCCCTGGTCGTTGTTCAACGCGGCCAGGGTGACGGTGGCGGTGTCGTTGGTCGTGTTCTCCAACAGCGCGGTGCTGTTCTTGCCGTAGGCGTAGACCAATAGGGTGACACGGTGGCCGGCGAACTGGTCGAGACCGGCCACGCGGGCGGTGATCGGAGTCCCTTGGTTGTCGGTGTAGAGGTAATCGCGGCTCAGGGCGACCGCCGGGCTGGATGCGATGGCTCCGAAGGTGGTGTTGTCCTCGACCCCGCCGGCGTCGGTGTAGGTGAAGGTGACGCCGGGCAAGGTGAGCCCGGTGGATTCCTTGGTGACGGAGCGGGTGGCGGTGCCGGCCGCGCCGAGGATGCCGTTCCATGAGGTGTCGCCCGATCCGAGATCGTCGTCGGTTTGCGTGCCGTCGGCGCGCAAGATGCCATGGCCGGTGTAGGTGGGCGTGGAAGCGGTGTTGAGGTCGCCGTTGATCAGGACGGAGCGGGCTGCATCCACGACGACGAGCGAGGCGGTGGCGCTGGCGGTGGTGGGCGAGCCGAGGCCGGAGGAGACCTCGGTGACGACCACGGTGTAGTCGCCGGTCGCGGCGGAGGAGGCGGAGCCAACGGTGAGAGTGGCCGCGGTTTCGCCGGGGAGGTTCACGCCGTTTTTTTGCCACTGGTAGGAGAGGACGCCGCCGGAGTTGGCGTTGGTGGCGGCGACGGAGAAGGTGGCGGTGCCGCCGGCGGGCTTGAGCACGCTGACGGGCGGGGTGGTGACGAGCGGCGGGTAGGCGGTGCCGGCGGGGGTAGTATTCACGATGCTGATACCCGATATGCCGCCCGCATTCTGGTTGGTGACCACGTCGCTGACGCGCAACCGGAGGCTGGCGCCGGTGACATTGGCGAAGCGCACAAACGTGGCGGTGGGGGCCGACTGAGCATCGGAGACGGAAGCCGAGTTTCCGAGCATGAGTGGCGAGGCCCCGGTGTATTGATCGTGGGCGGTGAGCCGGTAGTAGCGGGTGGTGCCGGCATCATCGTTGATCGTGGCCTGGCCCACCGGGCCGACGTGACCACCGGCGAGATACACATAAACGTCGTAGTTCAGATAGGGGATGTTTTCGAAATCGACGACCGCTCCGGTGCTCGCCCGGGACTCGATGTAGCCGTGCAGGAGCCTGGCGTCGGGGCTCTTGGACGCGACCGTGCCGGTGGCGGCCTGCGGTCCCCAGGAGCCTGCGGAGGCCCAGGTGGCCGTTGTCGTTGTGGCCGAGCCGGTGTTGTCCTTGAGGGCGAGGGGGCTGGTCTGGGTGTTGACCTGGCTGGCGGTGGCGGAGTTGTTCCAGTTTTGGACCGGGAGAAAGCCGGCTGCATCGGCCGGCGCGAGGGTGCCGAGCTCGAGCGACCAAGGGGCCTGGGTGGAGGTTCCGACGAATTTCAGGCCGATGGCGCGGTCGGGAGTGGCGACGTCGAGCACATGGAGCACGGTGCTGACGGTGGTCGATGTGGCGGAGCCGGTGTCGGCGAGGCCGGCGGGATCGGTGACGGTTACGGAGTAGGAACCGGTGGCGGCGGCGGTGGCGTCGTTCACGGGCAGGGTGGCGCCGGTGGCGCCGCCGATGGGCGTGCCGTTGAGCGACCATTGGTAGGTGAGCGTGCCCAGGCCGGATGCGGTGGCGGCGAGGGTGACATCGGTGCCGGCGCGAACCGTGCCGCCGGGCGTGACGCTGATCGACACGGTGGGGGCCGGGTAGGTGACGGAGAGTGTGGTGGCGGAGCTGGCGACGGAGCCGTTTCCATTGGTGCCGACGACGCGGAAGAGGACGTTGTTATCGGCGTAGGCGACGGGATTGAGCGTGTAGCTGGCGGAGGTCGCGCCGGAAATCGGGGTCCATGTGGCGCCGCCGTTCACGGACTTCTCCCACTGAAAGGCGGGCGCGCCGGTGGCGAAGGTGGTGAGGGTGACGCTCTGCCCGACGACGGCCGAGGTGCTGGAAGTGAGATCGGTGGTGAAGACGACCGGGCCGGCGATATCGTAGTTCAGGAACTGGGCGGGCGTGAGGGCGGTGTCGCTGAAACGGACCTCATCGATGTAGCCGTTGAACCAATCGCCCGGGTTGGTGCCGTAGTAGCCGCGGCCGATGCTCCAAGCGGTGCTGGAACCGGCGGTGGGCACGAAGAGGCCGGTGAAGCCGGTGGTGGAGCCGACCTCGTTGCCGTTGACGTAGAGCTTGAGCGTGCCGGCGGCGGCATTGCCCACGGCGGCGACGTGATACCAGGTGCCGATGCTGGGCACGAAGCTGCTGTTCACCTGCACGTTGGTGTTGGTCTTGGTGACGCACTCGACGCGGAAGCCGTTGTTCGCCCCGCTCTTGGCGAGGTAAAAAAGCGCGGCGGGGCCGGGTCCCTGGCCGGGGTTGCCGCTGTCGTCGCGGCCGACCATGGACTGCCAGCTGCTGAGGCTGTTCATCTGGACATAAACCTCGATGGTGAAGTTCAGGAACGGGGTGGTCGCGAGCGCTCCGGTGAGAGAGGAGGAGTGAAACTCGTTTCCGGCGGTGTAGTTGCCGGCGAGGGTGTTGGCGGCCTGGGTCTGGGGCACCGGGCTGACGGGTATCAGGGAGGTGAACGTGGTGGCGGTGCCGCCGGCGGTCATGGAGTTGCTGCCCACCGAGTCGGTCAGGGTGGCGATCGTGCCGCCATCGACGCCGTCCTCGAACCGGTAGTGGGCGATGGTCGCGGCGGAGGTGGTCGCGGCCGAGAGCAGGCATGCTCCGGCGATGGCGAGCGGGGCGAGCCATCGGGTGAAGGCGGCCACAGTCGAATGGGGGCGCCGGGTCGTCTGACCGGACACGAGTTTACGGGCGGGGACAGGATTCATGGGGCAGGAAAGTCGAGGCGGGGCGAGGGGGGGCAATGAGGTGGCCGGGCACGAAGCGGGGCGGAAAGAGGGGCATCCCTACACGCGTCTTTGTTTGACTCGGTCCGCCAAAAATCTGGCGGATCAGATGAAAAACGGGCCGATCCGAAGGGGGCTGGCGCCCGTCCGGCCCTTGCGGTCGTGCACGCGCGTTTCGAGCGTCACGGTGCGCATGGCGGTGTCGTAGTTGCGCAGCTCGGTCGGAACGTGAGCCACGGCGGCGTCGCGCGTGGCGGTTTCATCGTTGCATGCGTGAACGCCAAACGGCCCAGCGCGCACCAGGCCCGTCGTCGCCAGATAAACGGGACGAAGAATCCCCGGCGGCTGGCTGACTTCGGAGAAACCATTCTTCGTCGAAGACCCGCCGCAGACCACGGCAAATCTTCGATGCACGCCGGATGAGCCGCGCGGACGGCGAGCCGGTTCGTCCACCGGCTACACCGTGAAGCGCGCCCTCGTATTCGGAAGCCCTTACATCATCCCGCCCCGTCCCCGCTCAGCGCAGTAGAGCCGTCGCCGTCCACAAGAGCGGCGCCTGCCCGTGCAGATCGCCCGTCGTGCGCGGACGGTCCATGTAGAATTGGTAATCGTTCTTCTTGTTCGTTCCGACGCACACCTCGCGCAGCCGGGCCTCTTCGTCGAGGTAGTCTGTCACCCGCAGCCAAGCCTTGCGCGCCGCCGGCGCATAGGTCGCCTGGTCCAGCCAGCCGTTTTTTACCCCCTCCACGAA
>CAMLQS010000201.1 GCA_946482165.1 uncultured Verrucomicrobiota bacterium
GTGAGATTGTTCGCCAGGCCGTTGACGGTTTCGTAACGGCGGGCGCGGTCCTTCTCCAGCGTGTTGAGCACGATGCAGTCGAGGTCGCCGCGCAGCGAGGCGACGAGTTTCGACGCGTCGGTGCGATGGCGCCCGGCCACGGCCCGCAGTTCCCCGGGAGGCAGCGCGGCAAGCGCGGCCGAGGGACGCTGCGGTTCGCGTTCACGGAGGATCCGGCGCATGGCCTCGACACCTGCGTCGGCGAGTTGTTTTCCGTCGAAAGGGGTGCGTCCGGTGAGCAGCTCGTGGAGGACGACGCCGAGGCTGTAGATGTCGCTCCGGGTGTCGGCGCCGCCGAGGCCGAGCTCGGCCTGCTCGGGGCTCATGTAGGCCGGGGTGCCGATCATCTGGAGGTTGACGGTGAGCAGCGGATCCTCGGCGGGCGACACCCCGATGGCTTTGGCGATCCCGAAGTCGATGACCTTGGGGATCGGACCTCCGTCCACGTGCTCGACGAGGATATTGGACGGTTTTATGTCGCGGTGAATTATCCCCTTTTGGTGGGCGTGCTGGATGGCCTGGCAGACGCTGACAAAGAGCGCCAGGCGCTGCGGCGTCGTGAGCCGGTGGTGATCGCAGTATTCGGTGATCTTCACTCCCTGCACCCGCTCCATGACAAAGAAGGGCCGTCCCGTCTCGGTCGCGCCGGCGTCGAGCACGCGGGCGATGTGGGGATGGTCCATCATGGCGAGCGCCTGCCGCTCCAGTTCGAAGCGGGCGATGACGGTTTCCGTGTCCATCCCGAGTCGGATGATTTTGAGCGCGACTTGGCGGCGCACCGGTTCCTCCTGCTCGGCCAGGTAGACCACGCCGCAACCGCCTTCGCCGATGCGACGCAACAGCCGATATCGGCCGATGCGCACGCGGGACTGGGCCGGCAAAGCCGGGGCTTCGGCTCCGGTGAGGCTGTCGTCGGCGAAAATCGCCGCCTCCGACTTGAGGCCGGGGTGCGCGGGATCGGGTGTCGGATCCATGCGGACCGCGCCGCCGGCGAGGAATTCCTCCGCGGACTCCTGGAGCGCGAGCAGGCGATCGAGGCGTTGGCGCAGGGCGGCCCGGCCCTGGCAGGCTTGGTCGAGAAACGCGGCCCGTGCGACCGCGTCGGCTATGTTCATCGCCTCCGCGAAAAGCGCTTTCTCCTGCTGGCGAGAAGTCATCGGCGGTGCGCTGCCCTCTCAGCTGTCCGCTGGGGAGCCGGCCGGGCCGCCGGGGGCGGCGGCGCCGTGGGACTCCGGGTTATCGCGGTTCCGCTGAATGATATCGAAAAGGCTGGCTTTCGCATAGGCCCACTGGCGCTCGAGCGTTCGTTCGCTCATGCCCAGCATGCGCGCGATTTCGGGGTTGGTGAACCCGCCGAAGAATTTGAGCGTGATCAGACGCGCGCTTTCGGGGTCCTCGGCTTCCAAGCTCAGGAGCGACTCGTGGACGATCAGAATGCGGTCGTCGACGGGGGGCGTGATCAGCTCGACGTCTTCCAAGCTGAGGCGTTCGGGACGGTTGCCGCGCTTGAGGCTGGCCTTCTGCCGGGAAAGGTCGACGAGGATGTGACGCATGGCCTGCGCCGCCGCGCGAAAGAAGTGGTCGCGGCTGTTCCAGTGGCGGCCCTCCTGGCTGGCGAGACGCAGCCAAGCCTCGTGCACGAGGGCGGTGGGCTGCAAGGTTTGCGGCCCGCGGTTCCGGTTCAGCCGGGCGGCCGCCAAGTGGCGCAATTCGTCGTAGACCAGCGGCACGAGCTCTTCGGCCGCATGCGCGTCACCTTGGGCCAAGGTTTGAAGCAAAACGGTGATTTCGCTCATGAGCGGGGTGGGTAGGGGCGGCAAGTCGGACGCGGGGGCCGGCGCCGGGGGATCAGGCTGTCGGTTGGCGAAAAATATTTTGGATTGCGAGAGGTTATATCACGGACTGCGCCGCGGAGCCCGGTTCCCTGTCGAATTCGAAGTTCGCCGGGGAGGTCGGGCGAAGCGCTCGTCTTGTTGACGCAATGGAGCAAATGAAGCGAGCACGGGATGTTTTGGGTCCGGGCTGGATCGCAGGCCTTTCTTGGGCTTCGATCTTCCGATCCGGCGGCATGTGCGCTGATGCAGGTGCTCGGATGACGCCCCATATCCCATGTCCACGTTCCACCCCGTCTCTGCTGGTCGTCTTCGTCCGGCCGCTGCCGCTCGCTCTCTCGGTTTATCCATCGCGGTGCTCCTCGCGGCGCACACGGCGTCGGCGGCGGACCACGCCGCGGACCATCCGGCGGCGCCGGCGGGCCTGCTTCCCGAGGCCGCTCTCGAGCAGTTGATGGCGGGAAACAAATGTTTCTTGGAAGACGCGCTTCGCCACCCGGATCAATCCGAGTCGCATCGGGTTAAGGTAGCCAAGGGGCAGCGTCCCTTCGCCATCGTGCTCACCTGCGCCGATTCCCGCGTGGCGCCGGAGATCTATTTCGACCAGGGCTTGGGCGGTATTTTTGTTATTCGAAACGCGGGTCATGTGCTGGGCGCGCACGTGCTGGGCAGCATCGAATATGCGGTCGCCCATCTGGGCGTGCCGCTCATCGTGGTGGTCGGGCACGAACGCTGCGGCGCGGTTTCCGCCGCGGTGGGCGGTGGCGTGATGGAGGGGCATGTCTGGGATATCGTGGAGGCGATAAAGCCTGCGGTGCAGGCTGCCCGGGGCCTGCCTGGCGACGCGGTAGCGAACACCGTCACCATGCATTCCCAGCTCACCGCCAAGGCCCTCGCCACGAGCGGCCCCATCATCGCCGACGCGGTGATGGCCGGCCGTGTGATGGTGAAGGCGGCGCACTACGATCTCGACTCAGGCCGGGTGGAACTGCTGCCCGCTCTTCCCGAGGCGCCGGACGCGTCCATCGCGGGGCACTGAGCTCATCGCGAGTCGTCCTCCCAGGCCACGGTCGGTTCAGGCCGCGATTATCGCTCCCTATCTTGTCCGTCCAAGCGCGTCGTTGCGCGCCAAGTGAGCTATGCCGCGTGAAAACCAAAGCCGCGGTCGAAAAAAGAACGCAGGTTGCGCGCGAAGGAACCGTTTCCTTGGCTGCGCTTCCTGCGTTCACACGCGGACGCGATCGCTTCGGCGGGGTTCTACGGTGCTTGGATCGACCAACGCGGGGCGTTGCCGCCGTTGTAGAACAGATAGTGGTAGCTGCCGCGGCGCACGACGAAGGCCGCCTCGTGCTCGCTGTTGGATCCGGAGCCCGCGATGTTGTAGCGAAGCCTCTTCGAGATATGCGATGCTTCGCGCTTGGAGCCGGGCCGCGGGTTTGGTGCATTCCCCTTGGCTCGCGCTGTCGTGCACGATGATTCAACTGATCCACGCTTCCCTTGATGACTTCGATACCGCTCGGCCCGTCGTGGATCTGCGCGTTGAGCGTCGCACGCTCGCGAAGCGGCTCTGGCGCGGGGTCGCCACCGACGGCGCGGAGTTCGGGTTTCAACTCGCGAAGCCGCTCCAGCCGGGCGACACGGTCCATCAGACCGTCGCGGTTCGTTACGTGATTGTTCAGGAGCCGGAGCCCGTCCTGGAGATTCCGCTCGCCGGCCTTCCGCCCTCCGCCACGGCCGGCATCGGCTGGGCGGTGGGAAACCTCCACCTCGATTTCAGCTCCGAAGCCACGCGCCTGCTTGCGCCCGACGAACCCGCCGCGCGGCGACTTTTCGAACGTATCCAGATTCCCTACACGCCGACCACCGCGGTTTTTCGCCCCGGCCGCTTCAAGCGCGGCGTCGCCGCGCCTGCCGTCGACGACCTCGGCCCCGGTCACAAACACTGATTTTTTGGCCGCGAAAGAACGCAAGGAACACAAAAGAAAGCATTCAAGAGATCCATCAATGAACTCTGCGACATCGTGCGGGAAACGTCCTGCGCCATTCACCTCTACCATGCGCACGGCCACATGGAGAAAGTTTACGAGAACGCGCTGGTTCACCGGCTCCGCCTTGCCGGCCTCTACGTGAAGCAGCAGCACCCGATCCGCGTTCGTGATGAAGACGGCACCGTAGTTGGCGAATATTTGGCCGATGTGGTGGTTGATGATCGCCTCGTGGTGGAGCTCAAGGCCGTGAAGACACTGGCCGACGAACACACGGCTCAACTGCTCGGTTACCTGAAATCCGCCCGGATCGAGCACGGGGTGCTTATCAATTTCGGCTCCTGTCGGTTTCAAATAAAGAAATACGTCCGATCTTCCCTGCCGCCTGCGCTCCCCGCTATCGTCTCGGCCATGTTGTCTTTCTTTGTGTTCATTCGCGGCTAAGATGTCCGATATCGCGCGCACCGCCTGGCTCGTCGGCCTGCTCCAAGCCGGCGATTCCTTTTACCCGACGGGCGGTTACGCCCACTCCTTCGGCCTGGAGGGGCTCGTCGAGCTCGGGGTCGTGCGCGACCGCGCCACGCTCGCCGACTTTTTTCGCCTTTCCGTTCTCCCGACTCTGCGCCACGCCGAGCTTCCGCTCGCCGCCCACGCCTACGCCGCGCTCGATCCCGCCGCGCCCGACTGGCCGCGCGTCGCCGAGCTCTGTGTGCTGTCCCACGCGCTCAAAAGCCCGCGCGAACTGCGCACCGCCGCCGAAAACATCGGACGCCAGCGCGCGGAGCTCGCCGCCCGCCTCCATGCGCATCCGCTCGGCGCCGACTACCTTGCCCGCGCCGCATCCGGCGCCTGGCCCTTCTCCGCGGTCGCGTCCGCCGCGCTCGAGGGCCGCATCCTCGGCGCGCCGCGCGACGCCGTCCTCGCCGGCATCTGCTACTCGACGCTCGCCGCCACGCTCGCCGCCGCGATGAAACTTCTCCGCATCGGCCAAAACGCGGGCCAAGCCGTTCTTACCGAGGCCCTCGGCTCCGCGCCCGAGGCCATCGCCCACGCCGTCACCGTCCCGCTTGACGAAATCGGCTGGTTCAACCCCTGGCTCGACATCGCCAGCGCCCGC
Organism: uncultured Verrucomicrobiota bacterium; assembly: GCA_946482165.1. The sequence goes on from CAMLQS010000201.1 coordinate 4,974, forward strand.
CACGAAACCGCCGACGCCCGGATGTTCATCTCCTGAAATCTGAACCACGGAGGACACGGAGAACACGGAGGTTCGAGCCGAGTGCGAAAATTCTCTTCCTTACGCTCCGTGCCCTCCGTGTTCTCCGTGGTTTAAACTCTTGGTCCTTTCCCTCCCATGACTCGTCCTCCCCGCATCGGCATCGGCGGCCCCGTCGGCTCCGGAAAAACCATGCTCTGCCTCAAGCTCTGCCAGAAGCTGCGCGAGCGCTACTCGATGGCCGTCGTCACGAACGACATCTACTGCTCCGAGGACGCCGAGTTCCTCATCCGCCAAAGCGCGCTTCCCGCCGAGCGTATTCGCGGAGTGGAGACCGGGGGCTGCCCGCACACCGCGATCCGCGACGACACCACGATGAACGAGCAGGCCTGCCAGGCCCTCGAAAAAGCGTTTCCCGACCTCCAGCTCGTGCTCGTCGAAAGCGGCGGCGACAACCTTACCGCCACCTTTTCGCCCGAGCTCGTCGACTCCTTCATCTACGTGATCGACGTCGCCGAGGGCGAAAAGATCCCCCGTAAAGGCGGCCCCGCCATCCGCCACAGCGATCTCCTTATCATCAACAAAATCGACCTCGCCCCGCTCGTCGGCGCCGACCTCTCCGTCATGGATCGCGACGCGAAGGTGCAACGCGGCGCGCGCCCGTTTCTCTTCTGCGACCTGAAGCGCGAGCACAACCTCGACCAGGTCATCGCGTGGATCGAGAAACAGGTCCTCTTCGCCACCCAGCCCAAGACATGAGTCGGCCGCGAAAGAACGCAAAGAGCACAAAAAACAGACTCCGATCTTTGCGATCTATGCGTTCTTTCGCGGCTAAATCTTCGTCGCCTTTCTGATGGCCGATTTCCACGGACAACTCTCGCTCCGCGCCGCCGCCCGTCCCGATGGCGTCACCGCGCTTGCCGCGCAGTCGTTTCGCGCGCCGTTCCACCTGAGCAAGCCGTATTGGGAGGCGGATACGCGCACGCTCTTGGTCCAGGTCGTCAACCCCACCGCCGGCATCCTTTCGGGCGACCGGCTCGAATCCGCCGTCGCGGTCGAGTCCGGCGCCGCGGTGCTCCTCACCACGCCGAGCGCCAGCCGCGTCTTCCGCATGCGGGAAGGCGAGGCGCGCTCGCTTCAGCGGTTCAGCGTGTCGCGCGGCGCCTGGCTCGAGGTCCTGCCCGAGCCGCTCGTGCCGCACCGCGGGAGCGTGTTTCACCAGCGCACCACGCTCGCCGTGGAGCCGGGCGGCGCGGCCTTTTACGCCGACCTGCTTTTCCCCGGCCGCATCGCCCACGGAGAGACCTGGGGCTGGTCGCGTCTCGTCCTCGAGCTCGAAGTTCGCTCCGGCGACTATCTGATCCTGCGCGAGCGACTCGACCACACCGGCGAGCAGCTCCGAGCGCTCGCCGCCATGGCCGGGGCAGGGGAGGGCGCTTGCTTCGGCAACGCCGTCCTTATCGCGCCCGATCTGCCTCCCGCGCCGGCGTGGCGCGACGAGTTGCACGCGCTCCAACGCGATGGCATCTGGATCGGTGCGAGCCAACTCCGCACCGGCGCCGGCTGGAGCATCAAGTTCGTCGCCCCCGACGGCATCCTGCTTCGCCGCACGCTCGCCGACATCCGCCGCATCCTATCCGCCGTCGCACCTCGCCTCGCGTGCGACGCGCGCAAGCTCTGAGCCGGTTCGCGGAACGCATTCGTTGCCGCGCAAAAGTCACGCGCCCTTTGCCCCGGGGCCGATGCCGAACCGGGAACGTCGCTCGGAAAACCGCGCGACGGTGGGCGGCACGGCGGTGTGTGCCCAGCCGGCCGAGTCGGGTCCCTTGATCCCATCTCAAGCGAGTAGCGGTCAGGGGGCCGGGGAGACGGGGAAGGTCCAGCGGGCGCCGGCGTGGGCGTCGACGCAGCGCTCGGGAAACTCCGTCCAGAGGCGGCGCGAGGCGGCGGGGCCGGTGCAATGGCAAAAGCCGAGCGCGGGGCCGGGCGTCGCCCGCAGCCGTCCGATGGTCTCGGCCATGCGCCGGGGCGAGGCGTTTTCGAGATGCCAGCCCCCGAGGATGAGGCGAAGGGGCGCGCCGGGCCGCAGGCGGGCGACGTGCTCGACGGTGTTGATTATTCCCGCGTGGGAACAGCCGCTGAGGACGACGATGCCTTCGCCGGTCTCGACCACGAGCGCTTGCTCGTCGCGAATCGGGTCCGGGATTCTCAGGGCTTCGTCCAGGTAGAAGGGGCCGCCGCTGTCCTCGAAGTCGTTCGCCCGCGGAATCTCCCCGGTGCTCCAGACGCCGGGCACGATCTCATGGGGGGATGCGCTGGCCACGACGGTGCGGCCGGGGTCGCGGAAGGCCTCGGTTTCGACGAATTCGAGACTGATGCGGCGGGCGGGGGCGCCGGGACGGCCGGAGAATTTCGGCATCGAGGCGGCGGGGTGTAGGTGCAGCGCGGCGCGGGGCGCGGCGGCGAGGGCCTCGCGCAGGCCGCCGACATGGTCGTAGTGGCCGTGGCTGACGACGATGGCGTCGACGGTGGCGAGATCGAGGCCGAGGCGCCCGGCGTTGCCCGCGAGGGCGAGCCCCTGGCCGGTGTCGAAGAGAACGCGGTGGGCGCCCGTATCGACCCAGAAGGCGAGGCCGTGTTCGCCGAGGATGCCGGCCCCGCGGGCGGTGTTTTCGCAGGCAAGGGTGATCGCGATCATGCGCGGGGACGGGCGGCGTCGAGGAGTCCGGCCGCCGTGCCGACGCAGTCGGGACACGGACGGGAGATTTTCGCGCAATCACGGGCGCCGATCTGGGCGACGAAGTCTTTCTGGATCGCGTCGGCGTGCGCGGGGGCGAGGGCGCAGGCGGCGTGTAGGGCGCCGCAACGGCCGCCGGGCGCGCGACCGCCGCCGTGGGGTTTGAAGTCGGAAAGCGGGATGCTTCGGTCTCCGGTGGCGTGCTGGTAGGCGGCGAGGACGGCCTGGGCGCAGTTGAGGCGTTCGGGCGGGCGGTGAAAGACGGCGAGGGCGTGGGTTTTCATGGGCAAGGGGGCGGGAGGAAGTCGGCCGTGGCGCGGGCGCAGAGAAGGCCCGCCTGGTGAAGCGTGGCGGAGAGGCGGCGCAGGGGGCCGCGCGCCGCGAGGAGCTCGGCGCGGACGCGGCAGGGCGCGGCGGTCCGCACGGCCCGCCGATAACGGATTTCGAGGCGGGCGGTGCGGGCGGCGATGCCGCGCGCGAAAAGCGCATGCACCATCGCCGCGTCGAGCACCGTGGCGATCAGGCCGCCGTGGACGAGTCCATCGTAGCCGATGGCCCAGGCGGGGGCGCGCCACTCGGCCTCCACCGACGAGCCGTCGGCGGCGAGCCTCGGCGCGAACCCGAGGCCGGGCTCGCCGGCCCCGGGTTCGCCGCAGGCGAAACAGGCGGGATGTTCGGCGCGCCTTAGCGCGGCGCGTCGTGCCTCGTCCGGATCTGCTCCGGACTCAGGCAGGGCGTCGGCAGCAGCCGTGTTCGTGATCGTGCTCATGCGCGCGTCCGTGATGGTGATGAGGGGAATGGCGGTGGTCCTCGTCCTCGGCGCAGGTGTTGGCGCCGGGGCGTATGCGGCCGGCGGCGTAGTCGGCCGCGATCTGCTCCGGCGCGGCTGGGGCGACTCCCGGCACCACCGCGATGCCGTGCTCCGCGCAGGCGGCGCGCGCCCCGGCGCCCATGCCGCCGACGAGCAGCACGTCCACGCCCTCGGCGTGCAGCCAGGCCGGCCAGGAGCACGGGCTGCTTCCGACGGGCAGAAGCAGGCCCAGCGGTCCGGGGCGGCCGGTGGCGGGATCGATTTTGCAATGGGCGAAGGCGCTGCTCGCGCCGTAGTGGGACGAAAAGCGACGGGCGTCGTCGAGCGGGATGGCGATTTTCATGTGGTTGGAAGAGGACGTGGGTCAGTCGGCGCGCGTGCAGCGCCGTGCGGGCGAGAACTCGAGGGAGCTCCGGCCGGTGCGTTGCGCGATG
>CAMLQS010000202.1 GCA_946482165.1 uncultured Verrucomicrobiota bacterium
GTGTATTGTAAATAACTCGGCCCGTCGCTTGAGCCCTACGGGGAGAGCAGGAAACAGCGCTGGGCCGGCGTTGCGAAAGGTGGCATGGGCCTCCGGCCCACCTCCACCTTTCGCGCCTTGGCCGAGCACGGTTTCCCGCCTCCGCCGGACCGAGTTATTCACAAGACACGGCCTGAGGAGAAATCCCGAGTTTTAACAAAGAATAAAACTCATTGTCAGCGCGCCTTGGGCCTTGTTTGTGCTCTATGTGGCCAAGCAATTTCTTTGCTTCGCCGTCCCAGCCACATCCCTCACCCGCTTCATGGTATCGCGCCTCGCGTCTCCTTTCATCATCACCGCCATCGCGTTGGCGTGCCTGCTCGTCGGCTGCGACGAGGCCGCGCGTAAAACCCAGCCCTCTCCGACCGGCGTCCCGACGTTTTCCAGCTGGAGCACCCCGCCCTCCGCTTCACCCATCATTCCGGCCGGCTCGCTTAAGACCGTGGGCACTTGGAACGACCCCTGCCTGCTTTCGGAGGACGGCAAACTTGTCGCCTACCTTTCCTCCAACCGCGACGAGCTTTTTAAACCTCCGGTCGTTCCCTATCGGGCCGTCTCGGACGATCAGGGGAAGACGTGGAAACTCGACCCGGCCACGCCGCTTCTCGAACCCGCCGGCACTCCTTTCGCAAGCATCGAGACCCCCTCGGTGGCGAGGTTCAACGGCGGCTACCATCTCTTCTTCACGGGCGTCTATCCCGCCGGCGCCGCATCTCCGATGGCCATCGGCCACGCCACGTCCTCCGACGGGCGTTCTTGGAAAATGACGAACGGAGGCCGGCCCATCCTCCAAGCCACGGGCAAAGCCACGGATTGGCACAGCTACCTGGTCGCCGAACCCGGCGTCGCGGTATTCAAAAACCGTCTCCACGTCTACTTCGCCGCGGTCGGCGCCCGCCCCGGCGGCAATCCGCCTCAGCTCCAGACCATCGGCCTGATCACCTCCGAGGACGGAAAAAACTTCACCGCTCCCCGCCAGGTGCTTTCGCAATCTGAACTCTACCCGGCCTCCGCGGGCTTCGTGGGATACACCACTCCGGCTCCCTTGGTCGCGGAGGACCGACTGCATCTCTTCTACACGGTCGCGCGGTTCCAAAAAGAAGCCAATCCGCAGTGGTTTCAAACCGCGCTTCACCACGCCGTTTCCGCCGACGGCCTTCGCTTCGCGCAAGACTCCGCCGCGCTCTTGGTGCGCGAAAGCCTGCCGTGGACAAAGAGCGAGATCCGCTCCCCGTTCGCCCTTCTTGAGGGCGATCAGGTGCGTCTCTTTTTCGCCGGACACGGCGACGTGGCCGACCTCGTCCGCAAAATCTCCTCTCGCCAGACCAGCGGCCAGTTCGGGGTCGGCGAAGCCCGCCTGCCTCTCTCGGCGCTTCCATCCCAGGCCCCCTAAACCGGCGCCCACCGCCGCATCCCTCCGTTTTCGCTTCTTCCTCCAACCTTCACACCCAATCCAGCCATGAAAGTTGTCATCCTCTGCGGCGGCCGCGGCGTCCGCGCCTTCCCGTTCACGGAATATCTTCCGAAGCCGATGCTGCCGGTCGGCGGCACCCCGATCATCGCCCACATCATCAAGAGCTACATCGCCCAAGGCTTCAAAGAATTCATCCTCGCCGCAGGCTATCGCAAAAACGTCCTCGACGACTATTTCGACCGCAAGGCGCTTGGCGCCCATATCGACATCATCGACACCGGCGACGCCGCCGACACGGGCGAGCGCATTCACGCCTGCCGTGATCTGGTCGGCGACACCTTCCTCGCCACCTACGGCGACGGATTGTCCGACGTCCCCGTCTCCGAAGTCATCGCCCATCACCGACGCCACGGCGCCCTCGCCACCGTCACCGCCGTTCCGCTCGTTTCCCAATACGGCGTCATCAAAACCGACGGCGAAGGCCTGGTCACCGCGCTGCTTGAAAAACCACGTATGCGCGAGCAGTGGATCAACGCCGGCTTCTTCGTTTTCTCGAAGGAAGTTTTCCAGCACTGGACCGGCCACAACCTGGAGCGTGACGTCCTCCCCCGCCTCGTCACGATGGGCCGCATGGCCGCGTATACCCACGACGGCTTCTTCAAGTCGATGGACAGCTACAAAGATCAGCAGGACTTCGAGGAACTGTTCCATCCCGTGAACCCGCCCTGGGCCTGCAAAACCTCCCTCGCCGCCTCCGCCTGAGCCCGCCTTTCCCCAGCCCGTCCCCTTCAACTCGATCAAGTCATTCATGAGCTTCTGGAATAATCGCAACGTCTTCGTCACCGGCTCCACCGGCTTTCTCGGCATGTGGCTCACCGACGCCCTCGTCCAATCCGGGGCGAACGTCGTCTGCCTAGTCCGCGACTGGAACCCGCGCGCCCCGTTCTTCCTCGACGGCATCCACGACCGCGTCACCACCGTGCGCGGCGCCCTCGAGGACTACGCCTGCCTCGAACGCGCGATCAACGAATACGAGATCGAAAGCGTCTTCCACCTCGCCGCCCAGGCCATTGTCGGCGTCGCCAACCGCAACCCGCTCGCGACCTTCGAGACCAACATCGCCGGCACCTGGAACCTTCTCGAAGCCTGCCGCCGCAACTCCACCGTCAAACGCGTCGTCGTCGCCTCCAGCGACAAGGCCTATGGCGACCACAAGATCCTCCCCTACAACGAGGACTTCGCCCTCCAGGGTCGTCATCCCTACGATGTCTCCAAGAGCTGCGCCGACCTCATCAGCCTCACCTACGCGCACACCTACAAACTCCCGGTCTCGATCACCCGTTGCGGCAATCTCTTCGGCCCCGGCGACCTGAATTTCAGCCGCATCATCCCCGGCACCATCCAGTCCATCTTCCGCGGCGAGCGTCCCCTCATCCGCAGCGACGGCTCGCCCAAGCGCGACTACGTCTTCGTCAAGGACATCGTCCAGGCCTACCTTACCCTCGCCGAGCAGATGGACCGCCCCGAGGTCCGCGGCCGCGGCTGGAACTTCGGCACCGGCACGCCCCTCAGCGTCCTCGAACTCATCCGCCTTCTCCTTGATCGCGCCGACGCCGGCCACATCGAGCCCGACGTGCGCAACGAAGCCAAGGGCGAGATCCTCCACCAATACCTGAGCAGCGAGGCCGCCAACCGTGAACTCGGCTGGTTCCCCGGCGCCCCTCTCGCCGACCGTCTCTCCGAGACGATCGACTGGTATCGGTCCTACTTCGAACGCAGCGCCGCCCCCGCCGTGCTAGCCACCTGAGACGGCTTCCGCCGCCGCGGTCTTCGTTCGCCATGGGCGTTATCTTCGTCGGTGTTCCCACCTTCAATCGTCCCGTCTACCTGCGCGAGACGCTGGAGAGCCTTCGCGCCCAGACCTGCCCCGATTGGACGGCGTTGGTGAGCGACAACGCCTCCGCCCCCGAAGCCGCCGCCGCCGCGCGCGCCTTGGTCGAGTCCTTCAACGACCCGCGCATCCGCTTCCACGCCCAACCCGCCAACCTCGGCGAATACGGCCAGGGCCGCACCTTCCAAGCCGCCGCCGCGGAGTCCGGGGCGGAGTTCTTTGTCATCCTCCACGACGACGACATCCTCCACCCCGGCCACCTGGCCCGTTCCCTCGACCGCCTCAAAGCCGACCCCGATCTCGCCTTCCACGTTGGCGGAGCGGACGCCATCGGCGCCTCGGGCGAGGCCCTTCCTGAGGTCGCCGACTGGTATCGCCGTCACCACGGACGTGAAGGCCGCGCCTCCGGAAGGATCGACGTGCTCGACACCCTCATGACCCACGGGCTCGCCCCCATTTGCGGCACCGTCTTCCGCCGCTCGTGGCTGGAGCGCTCCGGCTTCGTGGATTCGGATCTGCACGGCAATTTCCCCTTCGAGTTGAATCTTTTCCTCCGACTCGGAGAGATCGGCTGCCAGGCGTGGTTCGACCCCGAGCCGACGATTTCCTTTCGTTTCCACGACGGCGCCCTCCGCCGCAGCGACCGTCTCATGCAGAACGCTCAGGTCGTCGACAACATGATCACCCTCTTCGCCCGCCGCCGTTTCCGCGGGCGTCCCGAACGCCGCCGGCGGGTCCTCCTCGCCCGCCTCCACCGCGCCCGCTCCATTCTCGAGCTCCGGGCCGGCCGTCCGGCCTCCGCCCGCGCCTCGCTCTTTGCCGCCCTCGCCGTGCGACCTTTCGCCCCTCGCGCCTGGCTTCTTCTGCCCGGCCTGCTGCTCGCTCCCCGACTTCTGGAAGCGCGTGTGGACGAATCCGAGGTCGCCAATCCGCCTCGGCCCGTCCAAGCCCCGCGCACCTGATATTTCTCCCGTTCCCGATTTGCCCGTGACCGCCCGTCGCACTCCCGTCCCCCTCCTCCTCTTCGCCGGCCTTTCGCTCGCGCTCCTCCTCGGTGCGTGCTCGTCGGCCACCGCCTCGCGCCCCCTCCAGGTCGAGCCGGAGAAGATCGAGAGCCTCCGCCGCTTCCGCAAAGACTACGTCCTCGCCCCCGGCGACCAGGTCGAAGTCCTCGTCCAACGCTACCCCGAGGTTTCCCGCGTCGTGCAGATCCGGGCCGACGGGCGCATCGCGCTCCCCCTTCTCGGCGAACTCCAGGCCGCCGGCCTCACCTTCTCGGAACTCTCCGCCGCCATCGCCAAAGCCCTCTCGCCCCGGCTCCGCGACGTCGAGGTCAACATCCTCTCCGTCGATCTTCGTCAGCCGCAGGTCTACGTCATCGGCGATGTCAACCGCCCCGCTCCCATCCCGCTCCGGCAAGCCGGCACCGCCGCCCAGGCCATCGCCGCGGCCGGAGGGTTTCCCCGTTCGGCCAAATCCCGCCGCATCGCCCTTATTCGCCTGAACGCCGAAGGCTACCTCGTCGCCACCCCGCTCGAAGTCACCGGCCGCGGCCAGCCCTCCTCCTGGCTCGCGCTGCAGGCCACCGTTCTTCAGCCGGACGACATTCTCTTCATTCCCGAGAACAACCGCTCCCAGTTCACCCGCTTCGTCACCGACTTCATCAACACTCCCCTCAGCGGCGTGAATTCCGTATTCACCACTTACACCAATTACCGGCTCACCGAGGCGCTCGAGCTCCAGATCGACGCCGCCGAGGCCGCCGCCGTCGCCCAGCCCTGACCATGCGCCCCGAAACCTATCGCACCGACCAGGAAGCCATCCCGCATCGGCCCGAGGCGGACCGCTTCGATTTCCTCACCGCCCTGGTGCGCCTTCTTGAGGTCGCCCGCGCGTATTGGTGGGCCATCGCCGTCACCCCGATCCTCTTCCTCATCGGCATCTTCGCCTACGTCAAACTGTTCCCCCCGGTCTATCGCGCCGAAGTCCTCATCATGGCCGAGGCCAAGGACGATTCCTCGCGCGAGAACTTCTACATGTTCTGGAACACGTTCCGGAAAAACGACCTGTTGAGCGAGATCGAGCTCATGCGGTCGAACGGGGTTCTCTCCCGCGTCATCCGCGAGCTGAACCTCGGCTACGACGAAGTCTACCACCCCGTCACCAGCCACCTCGCCTATCTTTGGACCGAGTCCCTCGTCGGTCGCGCCTACCGCTCCGTCAAGCGCACGATCTTCCCTCCCGCCCCCTCTCCCTACACGCCCACCGACGCCGAGATCGAGTTCGCCCGAACGCTGAACGATTTCCGCACCGGCATCTCGCTCGTCCCCGTCCCCGACTCCTCCGTCGGACGCATCGTTCTCGCCGGGCCCAGCCCGCGCGTCGCCGAGATCGCCAACCATCTCTCCGAAGTCTATATCGACGAGCGTCGCCGCCGCTTCACCGAGGAAGCCGAGAACGCCTACCGAACCCTCTCCACCGAAGTGGAAAAAGTCCGCCTCCAAATCGCGGAGCTCGAGCACGCCTACAACGAGTTCAAGGTCGACCACGGCCTCCTCCTCGATCTCGAGCAAGACAAGGTCACGCTCGCCAAGTGGCTCGAACTCGCCGCCGTCATCCGCGAAAGCGAAGCCAATATGGTCGGCCTCGCCGGAAAGCGCGCCGAGCTCGCCCGCTTCCTCGCCGCCGAGCCCCAACAGATCATCGCGCAGCAGGTGCTCCAAAAAAACCCCGCCCTCGTGGAACTCGAAGACAACCTCCACAAGCTCCGCCAAAGCCTCGAACTTCAAAGCCTCCGCTTCCAGGAAGACGCTCCCGAGCTCCGCGACCTTCGCCGCCAGATCGCGGCGCTCGAGACCCTCCGCGCCGGCACGAGCGAAAAGACCAACATCTCCGACACCCGGGTGCCCAACTCGGCGTTCGAGACCACGCGCCTGTCCATCCATTCCATCGACGCCGAACTCGCCGACATCCGCGCCCAGCTCGAGGTTCACCGCCGGGTTTACGAGGAAATCGGCGCCAAGCTCCAAACCCTCCCCCGCGACATGTCTCGCAACCGCGATTTCGTCCGCGAGTTCTCCGTCGCCGACAAAAAATACAGCCTCCTCAAGGAGCGCCTCATGATGGCCGAGGTCTCCGCCGCCACCGCCCGCACCGCGCCTCCCAGCCTGCGCGTCATGGATCGCGCCTCCGCCCCGGCAAAGCCCATGTGGCCCAAGACCAAGCTCCTCCTCGCCGCGGGCCTCGGCCTCGGCGCCTTCTGCGGACTCGGCCTGGCCCTGCTCCTCGACTTCTTCAACGGCCGCGTGACGCTTTCCCGCCTGCGGCTCAGCCCGGGCCTGCCCTCCGTATTCGCCCTCCATGGCGATCCCGCCTCCCCCGATCTGATCACGCTTCCGTCCGCCAACATCCCGCTCGATTACGAAGCGCCCCCCGCCTCCGACCTTCGCCCCGCGCCATGAGCACTCCCACTTTTTTCGCCGATTCGGCAGCGGTGACGACGCGCGCGACCCCCGGACGCCTCGATCCCCGCCGGATCGAGCAGCTCGCGCGTGAAACCTTCGCCGGCCACTTCCGCATCCTTCTCGTCCCCGCCGAGCCCGGCTTGGATCCCGCCGTGGAAACCCGCGCCCTCGTGCGCCATCTCGGCGCCGGCGTCGGCTTTCGCACCCTCCTCTGCGACTGTCGGTTTGAGGCTCCCGCCGCGGACAATTCCCCGGGCATGGCCGATCTCCTCCTCAATCGCGCCTCGGACGACCTGCGTCTCATCCACTCCCTCGATAACGAGCCCGGCTGCTACTATCTGCCCCCCGGCGTCCTCGACCAGACCCTTCCCGAACGCACCCTGCGCCAGGCCTACGCCGCCATACTCGAACGCTGGCGCGGCCGCTTCGAAATCGTCATCATCCTCGCCGATTCCCCCGAACGCTCCGGCCACGCCCGCACCTTGGCCCCTTCCTGCGATCGCACCCTTCTCTTTGCCCGCGAGCACCTCACTCCGATGCGCTCCCTGCATCGCACCATCGACGTTCTCGGCGGCCAGCCGCACGCCCTCGGCATCTACCTCGCCCGCCGGCCTCCGCTCACTTGGGAGGACGTCCGCTCCTTCGCCCGGCGCCTCCGCGCCCGTTGGCTGGCGTTCCGCGCCCGGCGAACCGCTTCCACGCCGCCTCCGTCATAACGCCCGAGCGTCCGCTCGCCGCCCTCTCCGCCAGCCATGTCGAGCCAGCCCGCGCCCAGCGTTGCGCCCCCGCCGCTCCTTTCCCGCTCCTCCTGGCTGGACCTCTCCGTCGTGGCGGGCGGCGGCCTCGGCGCGGGCCTCGTCTTCGCCCTTTTCTACGCCCTGCAAGGCAACCTTCGCCTCGCCTTCGTGGGCGGCATCGCCTTCGGCCTGGTGCTCGTGCTCACCGGCAACCCCCGGCTGACCCTCCTGTGGGGCCTGATCGGCACCGCCCCCCTCGACCTCGGCAAACGCTTCATGTCGGAGCCCCATATGGGCGGCGAAGCGGCTTTCCGCATCGACATCCCCGATGTCTTCCTCGCGCTGCTGACCCTTTTCCTCATCCGCGATTTCATCAGGCGGGACCGGAACGACTTTCGCTGGCCCTGGCCCGCTTGGTGCTGGCTCGGCATCACCGCCATCGGCCTCGTCGGTTTCTTCTTCGGCAACCACCCGCTCTCCGCCGCGCACGAGATGGTGCGCATGCTCAAGTTCCTTCTCCTCTACGTGGTGATAGTCCACGAGCTCGCCCGCCTTCGCCAATTTGAACAGGCCGTCGCCGCGATGATGGTCGCCGTCTGCGTCCAGTCCGTCCTCGCGATCACCCAATACGTCCTCGACCGCCCCCTCGGCCTCGCCGCCCTTGGCGAGGCCACCGCCGAGTCCTTCAAGCTTCTCTCGGAAGCCACCCTCGAAGGCGGAGCCCCCGTCTTCCGCGTCAGCGCCCTGCTCGGCCACGCGAACCTCTTTTCCGCGTTCATCGCGACCCAGGCCCCTTTCGCCCTCGCGATCCTTTTCACCCGCGCGCCCTGGTGGCTCCGCGCCATCTCCGTCGTCGGCCTCGCCCTCAGCGTCCCCGCGCTCGTCCTCACCCTTTCGCGCACCGGCTGGATCATGATGGGGGCCGCGCTGGGCGGCGTGCTTTTCCTCAGCTTTTTCCACCCGGTCACCCGCCGTCGCTTCGTCTTCGGCCGGGTGGCCGTGGTCGTCGTCGGAGCCCTCTTCGTCGTCGCTTTCTCCGGGCCGATCATGACCCGCCTGCTCAAAAGCGACAAAGGCGCCGTCGACGTCCGCTACGAGTGGATCTACGTCGCCGGCCGCATGCTCGCCGCCAATCCCGTCTTCGGCACCGGCCTCAACAGCTTCGTCTACGAGATGCCGCCCTTCACGAAATACGGCAGCGTCGAGGGCGTGCGCCAGAAATACGGCGAAAACTTCCCCGTCGTCCACAACGTCTACGCCATCTACGCCGCCGAGACCGGCGCGGTCGGCCTGATCCTTTTCCTCGCGATGAACGGCGGCTTCGTCGCCATCTCCATCTCCAACCTTCGCGCGCGTCACGAGCTCGCCTTCGCCCTCGGTGATTCCGTGAAGTTTGCCTGGGAAGGCAATGC
>CAMLQS010000203.1 GCA_946482165.1 uncultured Verrucomicrobiota bacterium
GTCGTCGATCTCGCCGCCGACGGCGCCGTCGACGGCACCGCGACGGTCCAATCGGACTGGAACGCCTTCGACACCCAGCGCTGGCAGCTAGCATGGCAGGGCAATGGCCTGTATCGCGCCACCAACGTGGCCAGCGCCAAGGCCCTCGACAACGGAGGCTCCTCCACTGCGGGCGACAATCTCGTCATTCAGCCTTGGAGCGGAGCCACCAGCCAGCTCTGGAAGATCGCCGCCGACGGAGATGGCTTTTTCCGCATCGAATCCGCGAACAGCGGCCTGGTCGCCGAGGTCGGCGGCGCTTCGACCGCCGACGGGGCGAACATCGTCCAAGCCACCCACAGCGGCGACGACAGCCAGCAGTGGCTGGTCGGCGTCGCCGCCACGCCGCAGCCCGTGCCAGCTGCTCCAACCGGCTTGGCGGGCTCGGCGGCCTCCATCAGCCAGATCAACCTCTCGTGGACGGCCAGCGACGGCGCGGTCAGCTACCGGATCAAGCGCGCGACCGTCAGCGGCGGCCCCTACGCGCCCCTGCCCGTGCCGGTGAACACGACGACCTACTCGGACACCGGCCTGAGCTCCAGCACCACCTATTACTACGTCGTGTCCGCGATCAACGGCAGCGGTGAGAGCGCCGATTCCCCGCAGGCCGAGGTCACGACTCTGACCGCTCCGCCGGAAGCTCCGACCAGCCTGACCGCGATACTGGGCACCGGCCGCGTCACCTTGAGTTGGACGGCCAGCGGCGGAGCGACGAGCTACGGCGTGAAACGCGCGACCACCAGCGGCGGCCCCTACACCTTGGTGGCCGACGGCCTGACGGGCACGACTTACACCGACACCGACATCTCGCACGACACGACCTACCACTACGTCGTCGTCGCCACCAACGCCGACGGCACCGGCCCCGACTCCGCCGAGGTCGCCGTGGGCTCGGGCACCTTGGTCGCCCATCTCAAGTTCGACGAGACCGGCGGCGCCATCGCCGCCGACTCCAGCGGACGCGGCCAGCACGCCGATCTCGTGAACGGCGCGGGCTTCGCGGCCGGCACGCTCGACGGCGGCCTCGCTCTCCCCGCCACCTCCGGCCAGCATGCCAAGCTCCCCGCCGGCATCACCAGCGGACTCACCGATTTCACCGTCGCCACTTGGATCAAGGTCGACGCCTTCGTCACCTGGCAGCGCATCTTCGACTTCGGCTCCGCCACGAACAACTTCATGTTCCTCGCCGCCCAGGGCCCCGCCGGCGCCGGACGTCCCCGCTTCTCCATCCGAAATCCGAGTGTCGCCGCCGAGCAGTTCATCGACAGCTCCGTCGCGCTCACCGTCGGCGTCTGGACCCATCTCGCCGTCACCCGTTCCGGCAGCACGGTGCGCATCTACGTCAACGGCGCCCTCGCTGGCTCCGGCACCATCGCCCTCAGCCCCGCCGACCTCGGCTTCACCACGCAGAACTACCTCGGCAAATCCCAGTTCCCCGACGCCGCCCTCAACAGCACCCTCGATGATTTCCGTCTCTACGCTCAGGCGCTGAGCCAGGCCGAGGTCACCGCGTTGGCCAACCCCGCCATCGGCGCTCCGACGCGACTCTTCGCCGCCACCGGCGACACCAAGGCAACCCTCACTTGGTTCCCCAACGCCACCACCACCTACACGGTCAAGCGCTCCGCCACCAGCGGCGGCCCCTACGACACCATCGCCACCGACGTGACGGACCTCACCTACACCGACACCGGCCTCACCAACGGCGTCGCCTACTACTACGTCGTCGGCGGCGCGAATAACCTCGGCTCCGGCCCCGACTCCGCCGAGGTCTCCGTCACCCCGAACACCTTGGGCCTCCACCTCAAGTTCGACGAAAGCTCAGGCGCCGTCGCCGCCGACTCCAGCGGCCGCGCCCGCCACGCCACGCTGGTCAACGCCCCCGCCTTCGCCGCCGGCAGGATCGGCAACGGCCTCGGCCTCGCCGCGGCTTCCTCCCAGTATGCGACGCTCCCCTCCGGCATCGTGGACGGCTTCACCGACTTCACCATCTCCACCTGGCTCAAGGTCGACGCCTTCGCCACTTGGCAGCGCATCTTCGACTTCGGCTCCGCCACGAACAACTACATGTTCCTGACGACCCAGTATACGCCCACCGCGCCCAACAACGCCAAACTCCGCTTCGGCATCCGCACGCCCGCCGTCGGCGAGCAAAGTGTCAGCGGCACCGCCGTCGCGCTCTCCACCGGCGTCTGGACCCACGTCGCAGTCACCCGCTCCGGCACCACCGTCTCCATCTACGTCAACGGCGCCCTCGCCGGCTCCGGCGCCATCGCTCTCAATCCCGCCGACCTCGGCGCCACCACGCTGAACTACCTCGGAAAATCCCAGTTCAACGACCCCTACCTCAACGCGGCCCTCGACGACTTCCGCCTCTACAGCCGGGCGCTGGGCGCCTCCGAGATCGCGCTCCACGCCTCGCCCCTAGCGGCTCCGCAAAACCTCGTCGCCACCCCGGGCCCGCTTTCGCTCGACCTCTCGTGGAGCGCCGTTCCCAACGCCACGCGCTACACAGTCAAATACGCCACCACGAGCGGCGGCCCCTACGCCGCCACGCTCTCAAGCGGCCTTCCGGCCACCAGCCAGACCCACTCCGACCTTGGCTACGGCGCGACCTACTACTACGTCGTCTCGGCGGGAAACTCCGTCTACGAAAGCCCCTTCTCCGCCGAGCTCGCCGCCACGCCCGACTCCGCTCTGCTCGGCGAGGCGGAGTCCGCCACGCCGGCCTTCGTGATCATCCCGGCCTCCGGCGAAGATCCCTCCATGGCCAGACTCACCACCGCCACCTCCGTGCCCGGCCACAATTACCGGCTCCAGACCAGCACCGACCTCGCCTCCGGATCTTGGCTGGACGTCGGCGACCCCGTCTTCGGCGACGGCGCGCCGATCATATTCGAAACTCCCTACGACCCCGCCGAGCCCCGCCGCTTCTACCGCATTCTCGTCACTCGCTGAGGCCCCATCGAACAAAACGAGGCGAGTCCCCCGCCCCACGCCCTGAATCGACGAGTTCCTCGGCGTCGCGCGGTCGATTGATTTCAGGGTCATCCCGACGATAATCTGCGGCGCAAGCCGCGTCCCCGACAGACAAATGCCCCAGCCCGACCCGCGCCGCCTGTCGCCCAACCGGCCCCTCCGCCTGCTCGCGGCCATCGCCGGCCTCGCCGCCGTCGTCCACGCGGCCCCCCGGTCCCCCGACGAGCTCTTCAAGGAAGGCGCCTTCGCGTATTCAGCGAAGGACTACGCCTCTGCGATAGCCCGCTTCGAGGAGCTGGTGAAAGTCGCCCAGCCCGGCCCCGGCCTCGACTCGGTCCATTTCACCCTCGCCAGCGCCAGGCTGCTCAACGGCGACGCCGCGGCCGCCGCCGAGGCCTTCCGCGACTACATCCGCCTCTACCCGGTCGGCGAGCAGATCGACAACGCCCGCTTCGGCCTCGCCCAGGCCCTCCTCAAGGCCGGCCGCGTCGACGAAACGCTGCAGACGCTCCGGGCCCTGCGCGCCATCGAGGGCGGCGCCCGCGGCATCGACAACTACCCGGCCCTTACGGGGCTCGCGGTCGAAATCGCCGACGCCCTGCTCGCCGAGCGGCGCTTCGCGGTCGCGCTCGAACTCCTTCAGACCGCTCCCGGTCGGACCGAAGTTCTCGCCGACCAGACGCGCCGCGTTCATGAGCTCGACCAGTTGCACCGCCGCGCCCGGCTCGCGGGCGAGCTCGGCGCCACCGGCGCCCAGCTCGCCCACCGCGACGCGCTCGCCTCCCGCCTCGAGACCGCCCGCGCCATTCTCGATCAGGTCGAAAAACAGCCCGCGTTCGACCTTCCCCGCCTCCTCCGGCAGGCCCGCTGCCATCTCGAGCTCGATGAACCGTGGGAGGCCGTCGTCCTCTATGCGGAGATCCTCGCGCGCTTCCCCGAGTCCCCCGACCGCGCCTACGCCCTTCACGGCCTCGTCCTCGCCCGCCAGCAGGCGGGACGCCCCGCCGACGCCTTCGCCCTCAGCAGGCGCTTCCTCGACACCTTCCCCGACCATCCGCTCGCGTCCGAGATCGCCATCCTCGGCGGACAGATCGCGCTCGACCGGCAACAAGCGTCCGACGCGGAAAGTTTCTTCGGATCGGCCGTCGAGAAGAGCCAGGGCAAGCTCCGCGAACGCGTGCTGTTTCAACTGGGCCTTGTCCGCTTCACCCGCCGCGATTGGGCGGGCGCCCGCGACATGCTCGACCGCTATGTCCGCGAATTCCCCCAAGGAGAGTGGGCGGAAAACGCCGCCTACCGCTCCGCGCTCACCTGGTTCCTCGACACCTCCGACGCCGAACGCTATGCCAAGGCCGAGAAGTCCCTCCAGGCCTTCGCCAAGGACCGCCCGTCGAGCACCTACCTGCCCGACGCCTATTACCGGCTGGCCGTCTGCAAGTTCGCCTTTCAGGAATACGACGAGGCGCTCGTCGCCTGCACCGATTGGGAAAAACGCTTCCCCACCGACGCGATGCTCGCCGAGGTCCTTTCCCTCAAGGGCGACGTGCTCAAGACCCTCCAACGCGAGGACCGCGCCCTCGACTCCTACCTCCGCGCGGCCAGCGCCGCCGTGACCGACGACGTCCTCGCCTACACCCTCGGCGAGGCCGCCCGCCTCCTCGAGAAGAAGAAGGACTGGGCCCGCCTCGGAGACCTCTTCAAAACCCAGTTGCAACGCCAGCCCGACAGCCCTCTCTCCCTTGGCTGGCTCTACTGGGTCGCTCGCGCCGAGGCCCGCGCCGGCCGGCCGGAACAGGCCTTGGGCTACCTCGCCGAGCGCATCGGCCCCTCGCTCGAGGATGCCGCCCGCGAAGACGTCGAGAACGTCCTCGCCCTCATGGCCCAGATCACCGCCCGCCAGCGCCGTCCCGCCGACGGCGGCGAGGCCCCCGCATCCCCCTCGGACACTCTGCGCCGACGACTCGGGCTCGGCGCCACCCCGCCGCCACTCGTCGACGCCCGCCTGCGCTACTACGAATCCCAATTCCTTCGTCTCACCCGCAAACCCGACGAGGCCGCCCGCATCCTCGCCTCCGTCGGACGCCAGACGCCCCCGGACCAACTCAGCCCCGCCCTCCTCGCCGAGGCCGGCGAGGCCCTCCTTCAATCCGGCGACCGCGAACGCGCCGGCGCCTTTTTCTCCGCGCTCCAGACGCGCTTCCCGTCCTCTCCGTATCGAGATTATGCCTACACCGGCCTCGGCGACATCGCCCTCGCCTCCGGGGACGCCGCCTCCGCGCTCAAAAACTACGAGGACGCCGTCAACCTCGCCGGCGCCCGGCACCGCCTCCGCGAGGCCACCGTGGGCAAAGCCCGCGCCCTCTTCGAACTCGGCCGCTTCGACGAGGCCGCCAAGCTCTTCGAAAGCGTCGCCGCCACCAAGCAGTGGCGCGGGGAGGCGACCGCCGTCAGCCTTCACCACCTCGGCCTGATCGCCGTCCGACAAGGCGATCTGCCAAAAGGCGTCGCCTTCTTCCAGCGCGTCTTCGTCAGCCAGGGCCGCTATCCCGAATGGGTCGCCAAGGCCTACCTCGCCAGCGCCGAGGCCTTTGAAAAACTCGGCAAACCCGCCGAGGCCGCCACCACCTACCGCGAGATGCTCCGCAACCCGCGCGTCCAAAACCGTCCCGAGACCGCCGTCGCCCGGGAACGCCTGGAAAAGCTCCCCGCGTCATGACCCCCATGCGCCGCCTCCTTCCGCTTCTTTTCGCCGCCGCCCTCGCGCCTCTCGCGACCGGCCAGACCCTGACCTTCGCCGACGGGCGCACCGCCTCGCTCGCCACCGCCAAGATCGTCGGCGACACCGTCCGGCTGCCCCTCGAGCTCGGCGGCGGCGCCTCCGGCGAAATCAGCCTGCCCGTCTCCGCCATCGTCCGGCTCGATTGGCCCGAGCCCGCGGAACTCGCGGAGGCGAAGGCCCTGCTCGCCGCCGGCCGCGACGCCGACACCCTCCGCCTGCTCGACAAAACCCTTCCCGTCCACGCCCCCTTCAAGGACGTCGCCGGCTCCTGGTGGGCGAAGCTCACGGCGCTGCGCCTCCGCGCCCAGACCAGGCTCGGCCGCGACATCGACGCCGCGGTCTCCCTCGAACTCCTCCGCCGCTCCAAGACCGGGGCCGCCCTGGTCCCCGGCGCCGTCCTCGACATCGTCTCCGCGCTCGTCGACGCGAACAAGCCCGCCGAGGCGCGCAAACAGCTCGACCTCGCCGCGCTCCCCGCCGACGACGAGACCGTCGCCGCGCGGATCGCCGTGTTGCGGGGTCGTCTCCTGCTCGCCGAGGACAAACCCGAGGAGGCCCTCCTTTCCTTCCTGCGCGTCCGCGCCCTCCACCCTCGCGTCGCGGAACACCAGCCCGCCGCCCTCCTCGGCGCCATCGCCTGCTACGAAAAACTCGGCGAGGCCGCTCGCGCCGAGACCGCCCGGGAACAGCTCCGCTCCCGCCACCCCGACTCCCCGGAAGCCGCCAAGGCCCTCCGCTGAACCCGTCCTTCTCCCGCCGATCTCTCCACCGCCTTTCGATTCATGAACATGCCCGTCGCCACACCACCCCGCCTCCGTCTGCCAGCCCTCCTGCTCGCCGCGGCCGCCGCCCCGATCCTCGCCGCCACCGCCCGCGCCCAGGAGGCCGCCGCCGCCGCGCCCGTCGTCATCGAGAAGACCCTCTGGGAACGGATCATGGTCGCCGGCCCCTTCTTCATGCTCCTGCTCTTTCTCGCCTCGACCCTCATGGTCTGGCTCGTGATCGACGGGGTCCTCCGCACCGCCAAACCGAAGCTCGTCCCGCCCGACGTCGAGGCGTCCCTCCGCCAGAGCCTCACCGACGGCGACTACGATACCGCCCTGGCCATCGCCGCGCAAAGCGACACCGTCTTCGGCCGCGTCGCCACCGAGGCGTTCACCAAAGTCGGCCTCGGCAAGGACGCGACCGACGACGCCATCTTCGAGGAGGTCGAGCGCGAGAGAGGCGGCTTCGCCTCCCGTATCAGCTACCTCTCCGTCATCGGAGTCATCACGCCCATGATCGGCCTCACCGGCACCGTCTTCGGCATGATCCAGGCCTTCGACACCCTCGGCTCCTCCGGCGTGGGCGACCCCGCCAAGCTCTCCGAGGCCATCGGCCACGTGCTCGTCTGCACCGGCGGCGGCCTCGTCGTCGCCATCCCCGCCTTCGCCTTCTACTACGTCCTGCGCAACCGCATCACCGCCGGCATCCGCCACGTCCAGGTGCGGGCCAACGCCATCTTCCACCATCTGCCTTACGCGCAACTCCAGGGCATGCGCCTCGAGGCCGACGCCTTCATCCCCGCGCCCCCCCGCGCCTCGTCCAAGTCCGCCGCAGGCTTCGAGGCCGGGCGCTCCGCCTAACCCCCTACCCCCTTCAATCCCATGGCCGGAGGAGGTTCAGGCGACGGCGAAGAGCCGGAATTCCAAATCGCGCCGATGATCGACGTGCTGCTGGTGCTGCTCATCTTCTTCATGAGCACCATCACCAAGCAGGTCGCCCGCGTCGACAAAGGCGTCCAGCTGCCCGTCGCCGGCAACGCGTCCAAACGGGACAGCGCGCGCGACGAGTCCATCGTCAACGTCCGCTGGGACGCCGCCGCGCAACACGCCACCTACACCTTCGAGGAAGTGGCCTACGACAAACCCGAGCCGCTCGTGCCCCTGCTCTCCGCCCGCCGCGCCGCATCCCAGAAGCACCGCGTCGTCATCCGCGGAGACCGGCAGGTCCCCGCCGAACACATCTCGCTCGTCATGGCCGCCGCCGCCGAGGCGCAGATCGCCGACATCACCTTCGCGGCCTCCCCCCGCTGACCCCATGAGCCGCCACAGACGCCACAGACGCGCCACCGCGACCGACGGAGAAATGGGCTTCCAGATCGCGCCCATGATCGACGTTGTTTTCGTCATCCTCGTCTTCTTCATGTCGCTGAGCGCGACGGTGAAGATCGAGGCCGAGCTCAACACCCGGCTGCCCGGCTCCGCCGTCACCAGCGCCGCGGTGGATTTCCCCGACGAGCAGACCATCTCGGTCGACGTCAACGGCCAGGTCCTGCTCAACGACGACCCCATGGACGCGCCAAACGACTCCGCGCTGCCCACCCTCACCAACACCCTCCTTCGCCTCAAACAAAACGCCGACAACGCGAAGACCAAGCTCCTCGTCACCATCGCGAGCGCGCCCAAGGCCCCCTATTTCCGCACCATCGACGTGCTCAACGCCCTCGCCTACGCGCAAATAGACAACGTCACCTTCACCGTCGACGAAGGTTTCTAGCCCCATGTCCCAAACCCACGGCAACCCCGTCGTCCGCTATCTCCGCCGCCTCGGGGCCGGCTCGCTCCTGATCAGCATCGTGATCCACGTCATGGTGCTCGGCCTCGCCACCGTCTACGTGATCTCGACCGTGCAGGAGCGGCGCAAGGCGCTCTTCCAAGGCGGCTCCGGCCCCGGGGACGCCGCGCCGGCCGCCGCCCTGGTCCAGCACCAGGTGCAGATGTCCCGGCAGCAGGCCAATCTCTCCGCGCTCAACCAACGGCTGAGCGTCGACTCGCCCGACGCCGTGGTCGGCCTCCCCGACCTGCCCGACATGCCCGGCTTCTCCGCCGGCGGCCCCACGCTCGACGCCGGCTCCGGCGGATTCGGCGCCGGCATCGGCGCCGGCGCGGGTTTCGGCAAGGGCCCCGTCATGCCCGCCTTCGGCTTCCGCGAGTCCCAGCCCGGCGGCGCGCTCGTCGGTCGATTCTACGATTTCAAGCAACTCGCCGACGCCCAGCCCAAGCCCAACCCCGAACTGGCCCGGCTCGCCCCGGGGCCCCTGGCCGAGCGGGAACTTTCCC
>CAMLQS010000204.1 GCA_946482165.1 uncultured Verrucomicrobiota bacterium
CGCCGGCAACCAGTTCCTCGTCGGCCCCGTCGCCGGCACCGGCAACCTCATCAAAACCGGTCCCGGCACGCTCGTGATGGAAGGCGACGCCAACACCTTCACCGGCAGCCTCACCGTCTCGGCCGGCGCGATCACCGCCCGCGCGAACAAGGCCGTCGGCGACCTCGTCGTTCCCGCCGGCGCGATCTTCAACGGCCAGGCCAGCCTCTCCGTCAACCAGCCCGCCTCCGCCCTCGCCACGCTCGACGGCACGCTCGTCGTGAACAGCCGCGGCGCCGCCGACACCAACGCGCACACCGTGAATCTCGGCCGCCTCACCGGTTCGGGGCTCATCACCACCACGACCACCGGCTCCGTGCTCGGCACCGTCGTCGTCGCCGGCGAGAGCGCCTTCTCCGGCGTGATCGAGGGCAAGCTCGGCCTGACCAAAACCGGCGCGTCCACCACGCTCCTCCTCTCCGGCAACCACACCTACTCCGGCCCCACGGAGGTCTCCGCCGGCACGCTCCTCGTCTCCGGCCAGTTGCCCGCCGCCACCGCGCTCACGCTCTCCTCCGGCGCGACGCTCGCCCGCGACTTCTCGCTCGGCGCGCTCACCGTCGGCACCTTCACCGGCGCGACCGGCTCGGTTGTCCGCGTCACCGGCGCGCCCGCCGCCTTCGATCTCCGCCAAGCCTATTCCTGGCCCATCGTTTCCGCGACCAGCGTCGGCGGCGACCTGCCCACGCTTGACGCGCCCTCCCTGCCCGCGACGACCGGCGCCTACTCGCTGTCCGCGAGCGGCGGCACG
Source organism: uncultured Verrucomicrobiota bacterium (assembly GCA_946482165.1). The sequence goes on from CAMLQS010000204.1 coordinate 791, forward strand.
CTCTCGCTCGTCCACACCCCCGCGCCCTACGCCGCCTGGCAATTAGCGCGCGACATCCCGGCCGACTCCCCGTCGACCGCCGACTACGACGCCAACGGCCAGCCCGACCTCCTCGACTACGCCCTCTCGTCCACCACCACCCCCGCCAATCCCAATGTTCGTATTACGAACATTGGCGGCGGGCTGTCCCTGACCTTCCGCCGCGCGCGCGCCGAGCTGACCTACGAGGTCGAGGCCTCGTCCGACCTCGCCGCGTGGACCTTGATCGCGACGAACCCGGGCGAAGTCGGCGCCGACGTGACCGTCACCGACCCCGAGCCGCTCCCCGCCCCCGGCCGCCGTTTCCTCCGCGTTCGCGTGCGGTAAGATCCCCATCACGCGCATAGCCACGCTCCCGGCGAGCGTGGCTTTTTTGCGTTCATCTCCTCCGGCACGGCCCGAGACGGTCCGCACCTATTCCACGCCCGCTCGGTAACATCGACGCTCTTTTGGGTATTCCCCTTTTGAATGAAGACATCGCATTACCGGATTCTGGTCGGACTCATGAGCTTCGCCGCCGTGGTCTGCTTGGGAGGCTTGATTAGAGCCCCCGGTCCGGCCGCGCCGGCGCAGCATTCCACGCTGGATTTTCGCCCGGATCAATCGGACGTCTGGGATCATGCCTTGGCCGGTGAGCCCCCTCTGGCCCCGGGGGCCGCCGTGCGGATCGCGATGGGTTTCATGCCAGGGATCAGGCTCCCGGACGACACGAACGGCTGGCTGCTGGACCATCTCACTTTGCAACGCATGTCATTCTCCGCTGCACGCGAAGAATGGGTTTACGTGGCCGACTTCTACGCCCGACCCGATGGCGATCCGGCGCGGACGGGGCCGTTGATCCATTTTCAGGTGCCGGTCCGATTCAACGGCAGCATTCCCGAGGCGTTTATCGCCAATATCCCGAAAGCGCGGCGCATCCCTTGGTGGACCTATCGCAGCATCGCAGACGTCTCCGCGTGAGCCCGTAGAGCTCAGTCATTTGGAGGAACGCCGTCCTCGGCGTCCGCGAAGGCGGTTGTTGCAACGCCACCCGAATGCGTGCCATCGGCCCGCCGCCGAGGTGATCTTTCCGCGTAACATTAACAGTGAAACGGCAACGCTCTTTGCGAACGGATTTCGTCCAGGCACAAACGGCGTCACCCCCTATGCGCCCTCGTTGTCTGTTTGCTTGCCTGGTAATCGCCGCGCAGCTCTGCGCCGCCGACATCGTCGATCGGTTGCGGCCGGGTGATCCCGATTCCGACGCCCGGCACGCAGTCGTCTCGGAGCCCGGAGCCGTCGAGACGGGCGCCGGATTGCTCGGCGAACCGCGGCTCCGCCTCCGCCCCTCGGCCGGGGCGGACTGGCGAGGCGGGCAGATCGCCTTCCGTCTCAAGGTCGACCCCGCGGCGCCAAACTACCTCACGCTTCGTCTCTCGGGCGACGAGTTCTCCTCCACCCGGCTCTTCCTCGTCGTCGGCGGCGAGATGGTCGGCTATCTGCATCTCGGCGACGTCGATCTTCTCGAGCCCGGCGCGAGCGAGCCTCAGGCGCCCGGCCGTTTCGTTTATCGCACGACTCCGCTGCCGGAAAAATTCACGCGCGGACGCAGCGAGATCGCCTGCGAGATCCGCTCCACCGGTCCGATCTGGGCCTACGGAAACACGTTTGATCGCTTCCAGAAACCGATGACCGAGCCCAGCCGAGGAATCTACGGCGTCTACTCGCACACCGAGCCCGCCTTCGCCCCGCCCGCGGATGAGAAACAAGGCTCCGCGCCTCCCGATCGTATCCGCGCCGAGCCCGGCGACGAAGTGCTCGCCCAGGCCAAGGCGCGCGTGAACCGCGAGATCACCGCCCGCCTAAACGATAACCGCCCGCTCAACCAGATGCAGATGCTCTTCCTCGCGGAAGCCTGGCACGTGAAGTGGACCGCCGCGTATCGAAATCCCGACATCCTCCGCCGCATCCTCGCCTCTCTCGACGCCTTCGGCCTCGCGTGGCGCGTCGATCCGAAGCTCGCCACCGAAGACCCCGCCACGCTCAACCCGGGCTGGTTCGGCGCCGGTCCCGTCGGCGCCGCGTTGCACTGGCTCGCGGAGCCGCTCGCCGCACGGCTCGACGACCCGGTGGCCGGGGCGCAGGACCGCGTCACCCGTCGCCGTCTGTTCGAGGAGCTTCTTCTCGCCAGCCGCGAGTGGAACGCCCGCAGCCGTCGCCTCTACACGAACCAGACGATGATCAAGGACCTCTACGGCATCTATCTGGCCAACCGCGGCCTCCAATCGCTCGGCTCCCCGAAGGCCTGGCCCGAGCCGCAGGCGCGTCGTTATCTCTACGAGGCCATCGGTCTCCAGCCCTGGCTTGGCAGCGACCTGCCCGGCGGCGGCTCGGAAAAACCCGTCGGCGACGACTACCTCCAGCTCACCGCGCGCGGACTCACGCGCGAGCTCGGCTACGTCGGCAGCTACGGCGAGGTCGTCGACTGGGCGACGCGCATCTACGACGCCACGCGCCCGTCCTTCGACGCCGACGGAGATCCCCGCGTGCGCGACCAGCTCGTCAAAATCGCGCTCGCCCGCGCCGCCTTCCGCCATCCCGCGGTCGACGCCGAGGGCTTCCGCGCCATGCGCATGGAGACCTTCGTCGGCTGGCGCGACAACAAGTATCCCGGCATCGTCACCTACGCGCAAAAGCCGAACCGCGACGGCTCCGCGCTCGACGCCGCCTACGCCACGCGCGATCCGCGTCTGCTCGCCTACGCGCGCCAGATGATCGACGACAACCAGTTCTTCGCATCGCTGCGCGACGTCATGGCGGAGAACTCCGCCCTGCGCATCACCCACGGCCTGCTGCGCGCTCCGGAGGCGTTCGAGTTCATCTCCGCCCTTCCCGCGGCCGCGGCGCCGGCGCGGTTGCCCATGAGCCCGGGCGCGCCCGACTATGTTTTCACCGACGAGGAGGATGGCGTGGTGGCGCTCAAGCACGGCGACGAGGTTCTCTACGTCTCGCTCTACTGGCGCGCGCGCCACGCGGTGAACTTCCTCGCCTCCGTGCATCACATCGCCCCCGCGTTCGAGCGGCAGGCCATCGTGCGCCAGGAGGTCCGCTTCACCCCGCTCCGCGAGACCTATCGACGCCCCGGAACCGTCGTCTTCGGCTTCGGCAACGGCGGCTCGCACCTCAAATACCCGGCGGGCTCGCTCCCTCCCTCGGCCCACGCGGGCGAGGAGTTGCCCATCGCCACGCCGCCGCCCGGCGCAACCTTCAAGCCCGGCTCCGAGAGCGTCTACGCCGGCAAGGGCGATTTCTACCTTCTGCGCTACGGCGACTACCTGATCGCCATGAATTGCTCGGCGCAAAAGAGCGCCGCCTTCGCGATCCCGGCCGAGTTCGTCGGCGCCGCCGAGCTCACCCGTCCGGCCGGCCGCCCCGTCCCGGCGGGCGAACGCCAGGTGCCCCCCCGCTCCACCGTCATCCTGCACCGTCTTTCAACCCGCTGAACCCCTCTCCATGAAATCCCGCATCGCTCCCCCCGCCCGACTCCCTCGCCTCGCCGCGCTCGCCGCCCTGCTCGCCGCTCCGGCCTTCGCCCAGATCCCTTTCCGGCCGATCTACGAGGAGCGCTTCAACTTCGTCCACGAGCGCGTCCAGTTCCGCTACGGCGGCAAGCTCGGCGGTCCCGGCACCGGCGTCTCCGGCAAGATCGAGGACGAGGCCTATTTCGGCATCCCCCGGAGCTCCGAGCAGGAGAAAGACGGCCCGGCCGCCCTCGCCCTCGCTCCCATCGCCCCGAACAGCCTGTCCGCTTTCACCTGCACGTTCTGGTATCTTCTCGACGACAACGGTCCCGAGCTCCAAGTGCCGCTTAGCACCGCGGGCGTGATGTTCCTCATGAACGAAAACGGCTTCGAAGTCCGCATCGAAAACCAGCTCGAACAGCCGCGCTTCTACGGATTCACCCCCGGGATCAACGGCCCCCTCTCCCCTTGGCGCGCCAAGAACCGCTGGATCTTCGCCGCCTTCTCGTGGAACCAGGCGAACAACGCGCTCACCGTCCACCAAGGCACCCCCGAAGCGGCCATCGCCTACATGCGCACCATGACCCGTCCCACGCCGGCCAAGCCCTCGCTCCCGCGCACCGATCTCACCCGCTTCCCCGAGGCCATCGGCAACACCGCCAAAGGCCTCGACCGCCCGCTCGCCGGCCGCATGGACAACGTCCGCTTCTTCGACCGCGAACTCATGCGCGACGAGCTCGAACAGATCCGCGTGGCCGACCTCGCCAACGCCCCGATCCCCATTCGCTGAGTCGCCCTCGCGGTCCGCGTTGCCCGCTCAGTTACCAGTTGAACGCCGCCGCCCTGTTGCCACGCGCGGCCAGGGCTGCGATTCACCTTACGCCCCGTTCCGCTTCCCCGGCCCTGCCGACCTCCGTTCACTCCGACCGGCCCGCCCCCCTCCCCTTCCCCGCCCGTCCACTTCACGACCCGCCATGTCCACCCCTCGCCGCCGCTCCGCCCCGTCCTCGCTCTCCCGCCGCTGGCTCACCTCCGCCACCTGCGTCATCAGCCTCCTCTCCGCCCTGCAAGCCCGAGCCGCCAACACCTGGGACGGCGGCGCCGCCGACGGCAACTGGAGCAGCGCCACGAACTGGGACGACGACACCGTCCCCGTCTCCCCCGCCGCCCTCACCTTCGGCGGCTCCGTCCGCCTCACGTCCACGAACGACCTCGCCGGCTTCACGCTGAGCTCCCTCGCCTTCGCGCGCGGCGCGGGCGCCTTCACGGTCGACGGCGTCGCGGCCACCCTCGGCGGCGGCATCGAAAACAACTCGTCGAATCTCCAGACGCTCTCGCTCCCGCTCTCGCTCAGCGCCGGCCGCACCGTCAACGCCGCCTTCGGCGATATCGCCATCACCGGCGCGGTGAGCAGCACCGGAAACTTCGACCTCTCCAAAACCGGCTCCAAGACCCTCACCCTCTCCGGCCCGCACACCTACGCCGGACGCACCGGCATCGGCAACTTCCCCAACGGCGTCGGCATGACGCCCAGCACCCACCAGGGCGGCGGCACCCTCGTCCTCGATTTCTCCGCACCCGCGTCGCCCGTATCGAACATCCTCTACAACGGCACCGCGCTAACCACCACCCAGGAGCTCCGCCTCTCCGGCGGCACGCTCGTCCTCAAAGGCAAGGACGCCACCGCCAACACCCAGTCCGTCGGCGCCCTCGGCATAGCCACCGGCTTCAACCGCGTGGCCCTTCAGCCCGGCGCCGGAGGCACGCTCCTTCTCAACGTCGCCTCCATCGCTCTCGCCGCCGGCGCGGCCAACGAAAACAACAAGTCCTCGCTCGTGAACTTCGAGCTGCCCCCCGGCGCGCAGGACTCCACCAACGGCATCGTCACCAACTCGCTCAACCACGCGAACGGCATCCTCACGCCCATCAGCGGCAACATCGCCAACCTCGTCGTCGACAAGACCAGCTGGGCGACCAACGCCACCAACGCCGCCGGCGGCAACATCGTCGGCCTTCCCGATCTTTCCTACACGGCGAGCACCGAGACCACCGCCGGCACCTCCACGCAAAACGTCGACGTCGTCACCGATGTCACCGTGAGCAATCCCACCGTCTGGACCCTCCGCTTCAACAACACCGGAGCCACCGGCCCGCGCACCTTCACCAACACCAACGCCGGCGCGGCCATGACCGTCGGCGGCGGCGGCATCCTCGTCACCCCCGCCATGGGCGCCGACGACGTCACGATCACCGGCGGCGGACTCCGCGGCAGCAGCAACCGCGGCCTCTTCCTCTCCAACTACAACACCGGCGGCGGCCAGCTGATCATCGGCTCCAACATCACCAACAACGGCAACACCAACGCCCTCACCGTCGGCGGCGGCGGCGTCGTGCGCCTCAACGGCAATGGCACCTACACCGCCGGCACCTACGTTCTCAAGGACACCACCCTCGTCGTCTCCTCCGACGCCAACCTCGGCGGCTCCATCGGCAACGTCACCGTCACCAGCGCATCCAGCGCCAGCCCCACCGTCACGCTTTCCTCCAACAGCACGCTCAGCTCCGGCGCCCTCGCCGTCGGCAGCTCCTTCCTCGGCAGCACCGTCTCCGCCGTCAACATCGGCACGAGCACGGTCACCCTCGCCGGCAACGCCAACGCCGACATCGCCGCCGCCACCACCGTCTCCTACGCCACCGCCACCGCGATCAGCCTCGACGGCGGCGTCCTCCGCGCCGACGGCACCACCACCTTGCAGCGCGCCATCGCGGCCGACGCGTCCGGCGTCGGCGGCGCCGCCGCCTCCGACCGCCGCATCGGCCTCAGCGCCCACGGCGGCACGATCGAGGTCACCGAAGGCAACACGCTCACCGTGACCGGCGTCGTCTCCAGCCAGACCACCAGCGGCTTCGGCGCCCTCGTCAAATCCGGCTCCGGCACCCTCGTGCTCTCCGGCGCCAACACCTACGCCGGCGGCACCACGATCAACGCCGGCACGCTCGTCGCCGGCTCCAACACCGCGCTCGGCGCCTCGCCCGCCTCGCTCGCGTTCACGCCGGCCGGCGGCGGCGTTTTCCAGCTCAACGGCAAGTCCGTCACCCTAGGCGCGCTTTCCGCCGACGCCACCGCCGCCATCGAAAACTCCGGCGCCACCAACGGCACCCTCGTCGTCAACACCTCCGGCGCCATCGAGTTCCCCGGCACGCTCCGCGACGGCTCCTCGCACCTCCTCCAGCTCACCAAGCAAGGCTCCGGCTCGCTCACCCTCTCCGCCGCCAACACCCACGGCGGCGACACGCTCCTTAGCACCGGCACGCTCGTTCTCGCCCACTCGCTCGCGCTCCAGTCGAGCACGCTCAACCAGCAGGTCGGCGCCGGCAGCGGCATCGTGTTCGACGCCTCCGTCGCATCCCGCGCCTTCACCTTCGGCGGGCTCAAGAACAACGGCGCGCCCACCATCGCGCTCGAAAACAACGCCGCCTCCCCCGAGCCCGTGACGCTCTCCCTCGGAGCCAACAACCAAAACAACGGCTACGGCGGCGTCTTCACCGGCGCGGGCAACCTGGTGAAAGTCGGCACCGGAAAACTCACCCTCGCCGGCGCCAGCACCTTCTCCGGCACGACCTCCGTCGCCGCCGGCACCCTCGCCCTCTCCGGCGAAGCCGCGCTCGGCGCGGGCGAGCTCACCCTTGCCGCCGGTTCCACCTTCGACGTTTCCGCGCTCACCGCCACGACCTTCACCCTCGCTTCGCTGAACGGCGCGGGAACGGTCGAGGCGAGCGGCAAGGCGCTTCAGGTGAGCGCCGCGTTGATCCCGGTCGGCGCGATCCAGGTAAACGGCGATCTCTCGCTCGGCGCCGCCAGCGCCAGCAGTTACTCGGTCTCCGCCTCCTCGCACGACACGCTCGCCGTTTCCGGCACGCTCACCCTCGACGGCCAGCTCTCCGTCGTCGCCGGCTCCGGCTTCTCGTTCGCCGACGGCCAAAGCCACGACTTCTACGAAGCCGCATCCACGGTCGCCGGCCTCGACGGCGTCGTGGTAAACGGCGTTTCGCTGACGAACAGCTCCGGAGTCTGGAGCGGCGACGCCGACGGCCTGTCCTACACCTTCACCGAGTCCACCGGAGTGCTCTCGGTTGCGTCCACCTCGAGCGCCACCGCGCTGGAGACCTGGCGCCAGACGCACTTCGGCACGACCGCCAACAGCGGCCCCGGCGCCGACGCGTCGGACTTCGACGGCGACGGCCTCGCCAACCTGCTCGAATACGCCACCGGCACGAACCCGACCCAGGCCAACGCCTCGGTCGTCGCCGTCGGACGTGCGGGCACGAAGCTCACGCTCACCTACGCCCGCATCGCCGACACCTCGCTGGTTTACACCGTCGAAGGCCGCTCGGATCTGGCGACCGGCGCATGGACGACCGTCGCCGCGGTGAACAATCCCGCGACCGGAGCCGCCGCCGACCAAGTGACCGTGACCGACACCGAAACCCTCGGCACCGGCACGCCGCGCCGCTTCCTCCGCCTCAAGGTGAGCTACTGAGCCGAAGGTAGGGCGGGA
>CAMLQS010000205.1 GCA_946482165.1 uncultured Verrucomicrobiota bacterium
CCTTTATGAAATCCCCGCTCTTTTTGTTGCTCGCCCTGTGCGTCGCCGCGCTCCCCGGCATCCGCGCGCAGACGACCGTCTTCGACGACAGCTTCGGCAATGGAAGCACCGTCAACTCCAACCCGGCGTCGCCCGCCCTGCCGAGCGTCGCGCAGACCGCCTACCAGCAGTTGGCGGCCAAGCCCTTCAACCCCAACCCGCCGACCATCGGCGCCGGCGGCCTGCGCTTCGGCAGCAACGCCACCAGCTCCGGCTTCAGCTGCGTCCAGGCCCTCTTCACGCAATATCCCGTCACGCTGGCCAACGTGGACGACTACATCGAGATGACCGTCGTTTTCACCAACGACGCCGGCTTGATGAACGCATCCGCCGCCACGCTCTTCTTCGGCCTTCATGACACCGGCCAGGTCCAGCCCGTCCCCGGCGGCATGGCCGGCACGATCGGCACCGCCACCGCCGGCTATGCCCAAAACTGGCAGGGCTACGTCAGCCGCATTCTCTACTCCGGCGGCACCCACGCGATCGCCTCCCGCGCCGCGCAGCTGGCGACCGCCACGAGCAACCAGGACGTGCTCTACAACTACAGCGGAGTCGCCGCCGGCACCTTCGGCTCGACCGCGACCCCCTCGGTCCCCGCCTTCACCGCCGGCCAGCAATACACCGAGGTGTTCCGCATCACGAAATCCGGCGACTCCGCGCTGACGGTCGTCTCCACGCTCTACCAAGGCGCCGGCACCGGCGGGACCCAGCTCTTCACCCAAACCGCCGCCTCCGCGAGCATCCTCACGTCCACCTTCGACGGCCTTGCCATCGGCTTTCGCCCCGTCGGCGGCGTCGTCACGATCATGAAGGTGAATTCGCTCAAGGTCGTCACCAATGCCGCCACCACGATCGTCCCTGTCTTCACCACCCAGCCGTCGCCCTTGAGCCAAACCGTCATCGTCGGCGGCCCCGTCAGCTACGGCGCGGAAGCCAACGGCGGCGGCGCCGCGCCCGTCTCCTACCAATGGCAAAAGAGCACCGACGACGGCGCCATCTTCGCCGACCTCCCCGGCGAGACCGACGCGACCCTCTCCATCGCCTCCAGCAGCCAGGCCGACTCCGGCAAATATCGCGTTCTCGCCACCAACGTCGCCGGGCAGACCGCCAGCACCGCCGTCACGCTCAACGTGACCACCGGCACCTTCGCCCCGACGATCACCGCCCAGCCCGCGCCCGCCTCCGCCACCGTCAACACCGGGGCGACCATCGGCTTCACCGCCCAGGTCTCCGGCAGCCCGCAACCGACCGTGCAATGGCAGATGAGCACCGACGGCGGCGCCACCTACGCCAACGTGGGCCCCACCGGCACCGACTCGCCCACCACCTACGCCATCGCCTCCGCGCAGCTCTCCGACACCGGCCTCTACCGCGTCGTGGCGACCAATTCCCAAGGGACCGCCATCAGCGACGCCGCCTCGCTCACCGTCCAAAAAGGCGTCTCCATCAGCGCCCAGCCGACCGGCGCCGTGATCGCCCCGGGAGCCCCGCAGACCCTCTCCGTTACCGTTAACGTCGACGCCACCCCCGCCCCGACCTACGTGTGGGAAAAAACCCTCGACGGACTCGCCTTCACCACCGTCCAGAGCGGCTCCTCCCCCGATCTCCCCATCACCGGCTCGACCGCCGACTCCGGCTTTTACCGCGTCACGATTTCGAACGCCGTCAACAGCGTCACCAGCTCCCTCGTCTACGCCGGCGTCGCCTCCGCGAGCCTCGGCTCGCCCGTCTTCGGCCCTTCGAACAACGCCATCACGGTCAACCGCGACACGCCGCTCGTCCTGACCTTCTCCGCTCCGCCCGTGGTCGGCAACACCGGCGCGGTTCGCGTCTACGACGCCTCGAACGACTCGCTCGTCGCCATGATCGACCTCGCCCAGATGCAGACCAGCAGCCTCGCCGCTAACTCCGTCAGCTACGGCGTCTATCACTTCACCCCGCGCACCATCCGCGGCGAGGCCTATTACACCACCCCGATCATCTCCCTCGGCACCCAGCCCGCCATCCAGTCGCGCGGCCCGCTGAGCGCCCCCTCGGTCAACCCCAACACCGCGATGATCTTCCTGCCCACCACCACCACGCTGGCCTACGGCAAGACCTACTACGTGAAGATCGACGCCGGCGTCTTCGTCGACTCCACCGGCGCCACCTACCCCGGCATCGCCGACACCGCGACCTGGCGCTTCACCACCAAGAGCGCCGGCCCCGCCGACGACGCCGCCTCGCTCACCGTCGCCAACGACGGCTCCCCCAGCGATTTCTCCACCATTCAGGGCGTCTCCGACTTTATCCCCACGAACAACGCCATCCCGCGCACCGTCACCGTCCGCGACGGCGTCTACTACGAGCAGGTCTCGCTGAAGTCGCCCAACGTGACGCTGCAAGGCCAGAGCCGCCACGGCACCATCCTCGCATGGATCTCCAACGGCATCGTCAACAACCTCCCCGGCACGACGGTGACCAGCCAGAACTCGCGCGCCGTGTTCCGCGTCGCCACCAACGACGTCGCGGTGCGCAACCTGACCGTCTACAACCTCACGCCCCAGGGCGGCTCCCAGGCCGAGGCCGCCAACCTCATCGGCCAGCGCATCCTCGTGGAGAACGTCAGCCTCTTCAGCTACCAGGACACCTACCTCGGCTCCGGCTCCGAGCTCTTCCACAACTGCTACATCGAGGGCGACGTGGACTTCCTGTGGGGCGGCGGCGCGACCTTCTTCAAGAACTGCACCCTCCACCTCGCGCGCCAGTCCGGCGGCTACTACGCGCAGATCCGCAGCCCCTCCACCAACCACGGCTTCGTGTTCGTCGACTGCGTCTTCACCTCGGTTTCCGGCGCGAACAACACCCACTACCTCAATCGCATCGACCCGAACTTCTTCGCGAACTCCGAGATGGTCCTGATCAATTGCACCATCGGTAACGATATCCTGAATACCAACGTCGCCGCCGTCGGGACCGACTACAACGTCGGCTGGTGGAAGCTGATCGGCTCCAACGCCTCCACCTCCGTGCCGAGCGCCCGCTTCTGGGACTGCAACACCAAGGATCAAAACGGCGACCCGCTGGACTTCGCCCCCCGCGCCGCCTACACCCGCAAGCTGACTTCGCCGGCCGACGCCGTCGACATCGCCAACTACAGCGATCCGGCCTGGGTCCTCAACGGCTGGTCCCCGACCCTCTCCTCCGCCGATCCGCTGGCCGACTTCGTCACCGCCTTCGGCCTCGACCCCGCCACCACCGGCGCCCCCGCGGCCGACCCCGACGCGGACGGCATCGCCAACCGGCTCGAATTCTTCCTCGGAGGCGATCCCACCGCGGCCGACCCGGACATCCTGCCGACCCTCGCCTTCGTGCCCGCCTCCAGCGGCGGCCCCGCGACCACCTTCCAGTTCCTCCGCGCCAAATCCGCCTCCGGCCTGGGCTACAACGTGGAATACACCGCGGATCTGGCCGGCTCCTGGACCACCGCCGTCCACGGCGCCAACGGGATCACCATCGTCGCCACGCCGGTCGACGCCGAGACGGATCGAATCACGGCGACCTTCCCCGCCACCAGCCCCAAGCTCTTTGCCAGACTCCGTTTGTGATCTGGTGATATCCCCGTGCGGCGCTCGTCCCCTCCCCTGGGATCGAGCGCCGCACTCTTTGTCCCTCCGACCCATCCCCTATGCATCCCCGCTCCCTGCTCGCGCTGTTCCTGCTCGGCGCCGGCTCCTTGGTCGCCGCCGAAAAACCCGTGCCCCTCGCCGCCGAGGCGTTCCCGCTCGACCGGGTGCGCCTGCTCGACGGGCCCCTCAAAGCCCGCCAGGACCTCGACGCCCACTTCCTCCTGCAGGACGTCGATCCGGATCGCCTCCTCGCCGGCTTCCGCGCCCAGGCCGGCCTGCCCGAGAAAGCCAAGCGCTACGGGGGCTGGGAGGCCCGGGGCATCAACGGCCACAGCCTCGGCCACTACCTCTCCGCCCTCTCCGCCCTCTACGCCGCCATCGGCGACGAGCGCGCCGCCAAACGCATCGACTACATCGTCGCCGAACTCGCCGCCTGCCAGAAAGCCAACGGCGACGGCTACGTCCTCCCGGTATCCAAGAGCATCTACGAGGATCTCCGCGCCGGCCGCATCAAGGCCTCCGGCTTCAATCTCAACGGCGAATGGGTGCCCAACTACACCCTCCACAAGGTTCTCGCCGGCCTCCGCGACGCCTACCGCTTCGCCGGCCACCGCGAGGCCCTCGCGGTCGAGCGTCGCCTCGCCGACTACCTCGCCGGCATCTACGACAAACTCACCCCCGCCCAGGCCCAGGAAATCCTCAAGGCCGAATACGGCGGCCTGAACGAGGTCTTCGCCGACCTCGCCACCGACACCGGCGACCCGCGCTACCTCAAGCTCGCCCAGACCGTGTTCAGCCACGACGTCATCATCAACCCCCTCAAAGAGGGCCGCGACGAGTTGGACGGGAAACACGGCAACACCCAAATCCCCAAGGTGATCGGCCTCGCCCGCGAGTATCAGCTCACCGGCGACCCCGCCGACCTGAAAGGCGTGAACACCTTTTGGGAAAGCGTCGTCCAGCGGCGCACCTTCGCCAACGGCGGCCACGGCGACAGCGAGCACTTTTTTGCGCCCGAGCTCTTCCCGAAGAAGCTCGGCGCCCGCAACGCCGAGACCTGCAACACCTACAACATGATCAAGCTCGCCGGCATGAGGTTCGGCTGGGAGCCGCGGGCCGCCGACATGGACTACGTCGAACGCGGGCTGCTCAACCACATCATCGCCAACATCGGTAAAAAACCCGGCGAGTTCGGCTACTTCCTCGGCCTCGGCGACGTCTCCTACAAGGTCTGGTCCACCCCGCACGATTCCTGGTGGTGCTGCTTCGGCAGCGGAATGGAAAACCCCGCGCGCTACGGCGAGCAGGTGTATTTCCATAACGACTACACCCTGTGGGTGAACCTCTACCTCGCCTCCCGCCTAGACTGGCGCGAGCGCGGCGTCGTCCTCCGCCAGGAGACCGCCTTCCCCGAGTCCGACACCGTGCGCTTCGTCGTCGAAACCGCCGCGCCCGCCCGTTTCACGCTCCGGCTCCGCCACCCCTACTGGTGCGAAAAGCCCGAGGTCGCCATCAACGGCGAAGCCGCGTCCGTCTCCTCGACCCCGTCCTCCTACCTCTCGCTCGAGCGCGAGTGGCGCGCGGGCGATGTCGTCACCGTGCGCCTGCCCATGAGCCTGCGCCTGGAACCGCTGGGACAAAGCGCCACGCCCGTCGCCTCATTGGACATTGCTCAGTCGTCATCGGTCATTCCGCCGCCTCCGGTGGCGGTCATGTATGGCCCGCTCCAGCTCGCCGCCATCGTCCCGCCCGCGCCCGCCAAAACCGACCCCGCCCGCGAGCGCTACGTCAACCACCTCAAGGCCCGCGACCTCGCCGACGTCGCCGCCCCCGTGATCATCGCCGACGACACCGCCGCCCTGCTCGCCGCCATCCGGCCCGATCCCTCCGCCGGCTTCGCCGCCTTCCGCAGCGTCGGCGTGTTCAAGCCCGACGACCTCGCCCTGATCCCGCTCTACCGCGTCTACGAGGAGCACTACGCGGCCTACTTCCACTTCTACACTCCGGCCACCTGGATCACCCATCAGGAACAGTTGCGCGCCGACGAAGCCGCCCGCGTCGCCATCGCGGCCGCCACGCTCGACACCGTCGAAACCGGCTTCCAGCAATCCGAGGTCGAACACCACTTCGCCTCCGACCGCACCGAGACCGCCGACCGCAAGGGCCGCAAGCAGCGCGAGGTCCTCGCCGGCGGCTGGTTCTCCTACCGCATGGCTGTCAGCCCCGACAAACCCGTCGCCCTCGTCGCGGTGTTCTGGGGCGGCGACCGCGGCCGCGAATTCGAGCTGTGGATCGACGACCACCGCCTCCTCACCGCCCGTCCGAAGCACGCCGACTCCGGCGCCTTCTTCGAGGCCGCCTACGCCATCCCCCCGAGCTCACCCGCGGAAAATCCAGCGTCACCGTGCGTCTCGCCTCCCCGAAGCACCAAGTCGCCTTCTTTGGTTTCCGCATGGTCGGGTCCGCCGTCATCACCGACGAACAATGGGCCAACGGCCAACGCTGACCACTCCCCCATCATCCCCGCCGACCGCCCCGCGTCATGCTTCGCCACCCTCTCCCGCGCCTGCTCCGCATCCTGGGTTTCGCCAGCCTCGCGCTGCTCGGGACCTCCTGCGCCTCAGTCTCCTCCGTCTCGTCCATCCCGTCCGTCCCGCAAGTCACCCCGGTGCCGCCGGCCGAGGCGCGCATCCCGGACCGTCGCGTCAACCTCGCCGACTTCGGCGGGGTGCCCGACGGGGCCACACTCAACACCGCCGCCTTCGAGCGCGCCCTCGCCTCGCTCGCCGAGCGGGGCGGCGGCACCTTGCTCGTGCCGTCCGGATACTGGCTCACCGGCCCCATCCGGCTCCGCAGCCGCATCCGCATCCACCTCGAAACCGGCGCGCTCATCCGGTTCTCCGGCGACCATCGCCTCTATCCGCTCACCGTCCACGACTACCGCGGGGAAAAGTTCGTCAACTCCCTCTCCCCGATTTCCGGCGACAAGCTCGAGGATGTCGCCATCACCGGCTCCGGCGTCATCGACGGCTCCGGCGACGCCTGGCGCTACGTCAAACGCGGCAAACTCACCCCGCCCGCCTGGACCGCCCTCGTCAAATCCGGCGGCGTGCTAAACCCCAAGGGCGACGAATGGTGGCCCAGCCAGGCCGCCCTCGACGGCCGCGCCGCCGTCGAGACGCTCTCCGCCGCCGGCTCCCTCGATGTCGCCGCCTACGCGCCCTTTCACCAATACCTCCGCCCCCGCCTGGTTCGCCTGATCGATTGCCGCCGCGTCCTACTCGAGGGCGTCACCTTCCGCAACTCCCCCGAGTGGACCCTCAATCCCGTTCTCTGCGAGGACGTCGCCCTCCGCGACCTGAAGATCTTCAACCCTCGTTCCGCCCAGAACAGCGACGCCATGGACATCGAGTCCTGCCGCCGCGTCCATGTGCGCGGCTGCCTCATCGACACCGGCGATGACGGCATCTGCCTAAAATCCGGCAAGGACGAGATCGGCCGTCGCATCGGCGCGCCCACCCGCGACGTCCTCGTCGAGGACTGCACCGTCCTCTACGCCCACGGCGGCTTCGTCATCGGTAGCGAGATGTCCGGCGGCGTCCACGATGTGCTCGTGCGCAACTGCACCTTTGTCGGCACCGCCATCGGCCTGCGCTTCAAGACCGCCCGCGGCCGCGGCGGCGTGGTCGAGAACATCCACGTCGACGGAGTCCGCATGCACGACCTCGCCGGCGCCGCCGTCAGCTTCGACTTCTTCTACGCCCGCCAAGGCGTCTCCGCGACCGTGCCCCCGGTCGACGAAGGCACGCCCGAGTTCCGCCGCATGCTGATCGAGAACATCGTCTCCCGCGACGCCGGCGCCACCCTCGTCCTGCGCGGACTGCCCGAAAAGCCCCTGCGCGACATCACCCTGCGCGACGTCTCCGTCTCCGGCGCGAAAGGCGCCGACCTCGCCTACTGCGACGGCATCGTCTTCGAGCGCGTCCAGGTCCGCGCCGCCTCCGGCGAGCCCCTCAAGACCGAGGAGGTCAAAAACAGCCGGCTCCCGCTCTCCCCCTGACCTCGCCGCCCACACCGTATCCACGAGATCCCTACCCGTTTCGACATGCCAAAATTCGCCTCGTCCCCCGCCCGCGCGACGCGCGTGTCCGCCTGCCTGCGCGCCCTGCTGATTGGCGGACTCGTCGCCGGCGAGTGCGCCGCCCAAGGGATCACGGAACCGGGAAAACCCTACAGCACGAAAACCGTCTGGGAATACCCGCACACCGGCGAGCCGCCCATGCCGCCCGTGAAGCCGCTCCTGGACGTCGGCCTGCGCGACACCGCCATCACCCGCGGCCCCGACGACACCTACTACCTCACCGGCACCATCGGCCCGAAGTTCATGACCGACAACGAGGGCATCCGCGTCTGGCGCTCGAAGGATCTTAAAAACTGGGAGGACCTCGGCCTGGTCTGGACCTTCGAGCGCGACGGCACCTGGCACAAGAAATGGACCTCCAAAAACGGCCTTCGCCGTCGCGCCGTCTGGGCGCCGGAAGTGCATTACGTGAAAGGCAATTTCTACATCGCCTACAGCGTCACCGGGCACGGCACCGGACTGCTCCGCAGCACCACCGGCAAGGCCGAAGGCCCCTACGTGGACGTGAACGGCGACGCCGGACCGCTCACGGGCAACATCGACGCGTCCCTCTTCGTGGACGACGACGGCCTCGTCTATTTCCTTTTTGGCAGCGGCTACCTCGCCCGCCTGAAAGACGACATGAGCGGCCTCGCGGAAAAGCCGGTGCTCCTCCGCTGCGAGCCGGCCGACACCGATCCCGAACACCACCACCCCGCGCGTCCCTGCCTCGACAAAGAGTGGGACCACGTCGGCTACGAGGGCGTGTTCCTGTTCAAGGCCAACGGCCGCTACTACCTCACCTGCGCCGAGCGCTACTTCGAGCGCTACCACGCCATGACCGCCGAATCGGCCACGCTTCGCGGCCCCTATTCGGCGCGCTATGTCTCGGTCCCCTACGCCGGCCACAACACGTTTTTCCAAGACGCCCGCGGCCAATGGTGGAGCACCCTTTTCGGCAACGACGAGCAGGCCCCGCTCCAAAAACAGCCCGGCATCCTGCGCGTGGAGTTCGACGCCCAAGGCCGCATCCGCCCGCTCGTCACCGACGAGGTGTGGCAGCCCAGACGACCGGTCAAAAAGGAATAAG
>CAMLQS010000206.1 GCA_946482165.1 uncultured Verrucomicrobiota bacterium
GGGCGGATTCGCGAAGGAGCCACGCGAGCTTGGCGGCGGCTTGGGCCGGGGGAAGTCCGTCAGGGCGAATTCTTGGCATGGGATTCGTCGAACACACTCGAGGCGGCGTTTGGCTAGCGGGCGGTGCGTCGAGCTATTACGGCCCGCGGGGTGTCGGAGATCTTCAACAGCGACCAACGCAGTCAATTTATCCCGGGGCTTGCTCGCCCTCGGCGCGTGTCTGTCGAAGGGGCCGGTGCGTAGCGAATGTCTTTGTCGAGTGGTTGTGGCGCCGCCTTGAGCACGAGGGCGTCTCTGAAGTGCTACGAATCGGTGCTGGACGGCTCGACAGGCAGGAGACGCGCCGACACGACTGCCTGTCCGAGTCGATGGGCGGTGGTTACACGCTTACCCTGCTTACGCCGGTGAGGGCTAAAGTCAGGCTCAACTCCAGAAAATCCAAAATGTCGCGCTTGGTTGACCGCATACTCGGAATCCATGGTTTAAATTCGGCTAACCGGAAATCGGCCGGCCTCCAGCCGCTCCCAGCCTGAGCGCCACCACCCGGGATGAGCCGAAAAATCTCTTCGCAAAAAACCGCTTGCGCTCCGTCGTGCCGACCGGCTTTCTGACCCTCCTTTCAGATTTCGGGCTGTAGCGTAGCCTGGTAGCGCGCTTGCATGGGGTGCAAGAGGTCGTGAGTTCGAATCTCACCAGCCCGACCATTTCCCCTTAAACCACCGAGAGATCGGTGGTTTTTTCATGTTCCAGGAGCGCCGCCACGAATGGGACGGTGTGACGCCAAGTTGGTTTGCTCCACCGCCTTGGTCTTGGAGTGCGGCGGCATGAAGGCTCCGCGCCTTGCCCGCAGGCCAGCGCAACGAGCCCCGTAGTCCAAAGCGGCGTCGAGCTGCCGCACTTCATACGCGGGGGCCGGACGCAGTATGACGAGGTAGGTGCGATGGGTCGGGTTCCGACGGGCGTGGCGAACTGGCGCTGAGCCGTTCCGCGTCGAGACCTACTTTGCGTTCGTTTCGCGAGTGAGCTCCTCAAGGCGCTTTGCGGTGAGGACGCGAAAATCTCCGTCATGGTTTTTTGCGAGGGGGCCGAGCCGTTCGGAGGGGCCTTCGGTGTCGGCACCCGGGCCCGCGAAATAAAACAGGTTCAAACGGGCGCCGTCCGTCAGGTAGGCGCGCTGCAGGCTGCTGACGAACGCGCTCACGTCCTGGACCTCCGCGCGTTGCCAGCCGCCGGCGCCTCGCCAGACGAATTCCGGGATGGGCCTTCCGTTTTTGTCGGTCCATCCGGCGGTATCGAGTTTGATGGAAAAACCCTGTTTGCGGAGGGCCTCTTGGAAATCTTTGTCCGAGATGCGGTCGATATCTTTGACCACGAAAGGATCTTTCTTCGCGGCGATCTGCTTTCGATTGATCGCCTCAAGCTCGCGGCGGACCTTCTCGTAAGCAGCCTTGCGGGCGGCCGCGACGGCGTCCGGGTCAAGGCCTTGCTGGAGAAGCTCTTCGCGCTGTTTGGCGACCTTGGCCTCCCATTCCTTGCGTTTGCGTTCCTGGCGGCCGGCCTCGTTGCGGTTGACGCGGCCGAGATCGCTGGAGCCGGTGACGAGGTAGACGGTGTCGGGTTTCTGCGCGAGGGCGGCATGGAGGCCGCGCAGCCAATAGGCGGGCTGGTAGTCGGGATCGAGCCTGGCGGCGTCGGGCAGGGTAAAGTCGGGTTTGGCGAGATCGGCGGCGGTGCGGATGCCGTAGGGTCCGGCAGGCTTGCCGTTGACGGCCGAGAGCCAGGCGGCAAAGCGCTTTTTGTTTTCCGATGTGGCTGGAAGCAAGGCGGGCGAAAAGAGCCCGAGCGTCTCGCGGTTTCCGGCGTATTCAAAAACCACCACATTGAACTCGGTCTGCGGCGGGAGATTGAGGACGAGCTGCATGATCTGTTCGCGGAGGATCTTGAACGCGGAATATCCGCCTTTACGCACGTCCATGAGGCTGGCTTCGACATCGAGAGCGAAGACGATCTTCGACGCGTTCCGACTGGTGGTTCCGAGGAAGGAAAGCGACATGAAGCCGCGTCCGCCGAGGCTGGCGCCGGAGCCCAGCGAGGTCGACATGCCGGAGCCGGTCGCGAGACCGAGGCCGGCGCCCGCTCCGCCGAAGCCGCCGAAAGAGCCGCTTGTGGACGGGAGTTCGGGCATCTCAGGCAGCGCGAGCGCACCGGGAGCGGCGGTGAAAATGCGATTGGCGGAAACCGGGGAACTCGCGCCGCCCGAGGCGCCTCCACGGCGGGCAACTTGAAGGCGGTGTTCCACGGGCCGGGCCGCCGCCGGCTCGGAGGCGGCCTCGAAGGCCTTCTTTTTCCCGATAATGTTTTGCTGAACGACCACGGCTCCCGCGATCGCGATGAGCACGAGATGCACGATCAGCGTGATCAAAAGCGGAGCGCTGGAGGTGACGCGCCGGAAGATCGCCAGGGTCTTTCCCCGGGCGGGTGGCGCGGAATCTGCGGGCGCGGCGGGTTCGGAAGCGGACATGGCGGCGGAGCTTACTCTTCCGGCTCTTCGGCGGTGAAGGTGACGTTCGTGACCTCGGCGACGGCGAGAGCGTTGAGCACGTCGATAGTCCGGTGGTAGGGCGATTCGGGGTGGCTGAGGAGCGTGACGAGGAGCTTGCTCTTGGCGGCATCGGAGGAGGCCTTGAGCTGGACGAGCGTGGCCGTGAGCTCGGGGAGGGCGCGGTCCTCCGGGGAGTCGAATGGCTCGTCGTTGAGGGTCACCTCGTTGTCGGGCGACACCTGGATGATCTGCTCGTCCACGAATTCGGTCTGAGTCGAGGCGACGGCCACGCCGGGCAGTTTGGTCTGGAGAATCTGTTCGATGCGGATCTGCGCCGCGAGCGACATGAAGAAGACCAGGACGACGAACACGACGTCGATCATGGGCGCGATCTGGAAACCGACGTCGGGGTTGTCGGTTTGGACGGGGAGCTTCATTGGAGAAGAGCGGGCGGAGGGCGGAGACCTGAGACCGGAAACCTGAAAACTTGAGACCTGAAACCTGGGGCCGGAGGGTGCGGAGAGATCAGCGGGCGACGGTGGCGAAAGTGACGTCGACGATGCCGGCATCGGCGGCGACCTTGACGATCTCGCCGATGTGCCTGACGGGCGTGTCGGCGTCGGCGCGCACGAGGACGCGGACTTTGGCATTGGCTTTCTTGCGGGCGGCCAAGACGGAAATCGTCTCGCCGGGAATGACGACGCGTTCCTCGAACGTGACGATGACCTTCTCTTCGGCGGGCTTCCACGAAAGGTTGAAGACGAGTTCGCCTTCGGAGTCGTCCTTCTTGCTGGCGTCGGAAGCCACCGGCACCTGGATGCCGGGATCGTAGCGGGCGACGGAGGAGGTCGCGATGCTCATGAAGAAAATGAGCAGCACGAGAAGCACATCGATCATCGGCGCGATTTGAAACTCGGGCTCGCCGTCGCCGCCGCCACCAGATCCGGCCATGGTATGAAGGAGTTGAGAGTTTGGAGCGCGAGGGAGCGGGGCGCGGCTCAGGCTTGGGCGGGCGATGGCAGCAAATCGTCCGCGGGGGCGGTGGTGAGCCAGTTGGGGAGGGCGGCCACGGGTTCTCCACCTTCGAAGACGACGTCTTTCAGGTGCTCGTAGGGGAAGCGGCGGAAGAGGTCGTTGGCCACGAGGGCGAGCGCGTGGATCTGGTGGGCGACGCGGTTGCGCAGGAGATAATAAAAGACGAAGGCGGGGATGGCGACGGCGAGGCCGGAGGCGGTGGCGTGCAGGACGTGCCCGATCGCTCCGGAGAGCTTCGATGGATCGGCGGCGCCGGCCTGTCCCATTGCGGCAAAGGCTTGGATCATGCCGACGACGGTGCCGGTGAGACCGACCATGGGCGCGATGACTCCGATGACGGAAAGGTAGGCGATCCGGTGCTGGAAGCGGGCGTTCTCGCCGACGATGAACGCGGCCATGGCCTCGTCGCAGGCGATCTTTCCGTCGGGCGCGTGTTTGAGCCCGGCGCGGACGAGGGCGGGCACGGCGCCTTTGGCGGTGGCGCCCCAGGCATAGGCTCCGTGATAGTCGCCGGATCGGAAGAACGCGCGGGCGGCTTCGATGTCGGCGTCGGGGAGGAACTGCTTGCGCGAGCTTTTCAGGTAAAGGTCGATGACGAGGTAGACGATCAGCGCGGAGCAGAACCAGAGCGGAAGAATGAAAGGCGACGAGAGCTCTTCGAGGAGGCTGACCTTCTTGACCTGGGGAACGGCGACAGCGGCTTGGGCGAGCAGAGACGCGGGCGCGGCGGCGGCGAGAGCGAGGAGGGCGACGAGGCGTTTCATGAGGGTGAAGCGGAGAAAAATCGAGCGAACCGAAGGTCCGATGTAGTGGGGAGCCGGTTACAGATTGAAGTCGGCCTTGGCTTGGGCGGCCTCGGCGGTGTCGGGATAGGTGTCGACGAGTTCGCGGGCGGAGCGGACGGCGCGGCGGCTGTCGCCGCGGCCCTTGTAGGCGAGGGCGGAGCCGAGCAGCGCGGCGGGCATGAGCTCGTCGAGCGTGCCGTGGAAAGCGGGGATGCGCAGGTAGCACTCGAGGGCCTCGGCGTGGGAGGAGCGGGCGAGGGCGAGATCGCCGCGCAGGAGCCAGGCCCGCGCCTGGATTCCGGGCGGGGCGTCGCGTGCGATTTCGTCGAGCATGGCACGGGCGAGGGCTTCGTTGCCGGCGCGGGCGTCGAGTTGCGCGAGGGCCAGCTTGGCGAGGCCGGTCATTTCGGGGCCGAGGCCGCTTTGAAGCAGTTCGCGGGAGGCGGAGGAGATGGCGGCGGCGTCCTCGCCTTGAAGCAACGCCTGCAGACGGAGGCGGGCGGCGCGCGGCCAGTGGGAGCCGGGCACTTTGGAAAAAGGCGCGAACTGGCGGTGGACCGGATCAAGGAGGACGAGGGCTTCCCTGCCTTTGCCGGAGGCGACGAGTTCCTCGGCTTCGTCGAGGGCCTGTGGTTCGGGGAAGTCGATCCCGGCGAGGTCGGAGATGGGGAAGCGTCGTTCGAAGGAGCCCCCGTCGTTGAGTTTTACCTGTTGGACGAGTCCGCCGGAGCCAAGCGTGACGTCGGTCGCCTGGAGGACTGTGCCGTCTTTGAGGAGGTAGCGCTGGGCGGAGGCGTCGGCGGGAAGAGCGAGCGCCGCGGCGGCGACCGAAACGACCAATGCCCAATGACCAAGGTCCGATGGAGGAGAACAGCGCATGGGGCTCAGGAGTTGGCGGGGGCGGCCGGGGCGGCGGCGAGCGCGGCCGATTCGGCAGGAATGCGAGCCTCGAGCTTGGGCTTCAGTGAGACGGCTTGTTGCCACTCGGGGAAGCGCTCGAGGTGTCGGAAAGTGAAGAAGCGGTTCACCGTGGTGAGCGCTTCCTGGTGTTGGCCGAGCTTGTCGAACGTTTCGGCGGAGCGGAGGTAGGCTTTGGCGACCCAGGCGGGGTAGCGTTTGTAGGAAAGGTAGATCCGCTGGAAGTGGGCCTGCGCCTTGGCGAGGTCGTCGACGGTGCCGCGGCGAAGCGCGATTTCCCCGAGGAGGAAGAGGGCTTCGGCGGTGGCTTCGCCGCGCCAGGCGCGGTTGGCGGCGACTTCTTCGAGCAACCCCCGGGCTGCTTCCGGGCGGCCGAGAAGCAGCTGGGCGCGAGCGCGACCGAGGGTGGCTTCCTTGTGTTTGAAGCGGGCGCCCGCGCGGTCGATGGCGTCGGTGAAGTGCGCGAGGGCTTCGTCGCCCTTGCCTTCCCGCAGGGCGACTTCGCCGAGGCCGGCGTGGCCGAAGTCGGCGAAGACCGATTTCCGGTGGGCGGCGACGATCCGCTCGTAGAATTTTTTGGCGAGCTCGGGCTGGTTTTGCGCGAGAAGGGCGTCGCCGACTTTGCCGAGGATGCCGGGCGGGAGCTGGTCGGGCGCGCAAGTGGCGGCGATGCGGCCAAGCAGTTCGTCGCGAAGGGCGACGTTTTCCCGGAGGGCGGCAATTTCGGATTGGGTGAACAGGGCGCGGGCGCGGGCCGCGGGCTGGTCCTTTGTGTCTGCGGTCAGGAGAAGCTGATCGACCCGCTCGAAGAGAACCTGCTCCGCGACCGGTTCGGGCTTTGGCTCGCCCTTTTGGCGTCGCGGCGGGCGGGCGAGAGAGGCGGCGAGTTCGACGAGGAGGCGTTCCACGTCGCCGCGGTCCGGGTCGGTCACGTGGCGGCGGATGATGGTGGAAACGAGTTCGATCGCCTCCTCGGCGCGGCCCTCGCGGTTGCGAATGCGGCTGATCCAGTAGGCGGCGTTGATGACGTAGGGATGCTCGGGCTGTTCGGCGGCGAAGCGTTCCCACATGGCGACGGCGGCGTCGTTGTTTTTGAGCGCGAGGTGGTGGCGGGTGAGCTCGTCGAGGACGTAGCCGAGCTGCTCGTCGGAGAGCGGCAGGGCGAGGGCGCGCTGATAGGCGGCGACGGCCTCCTCGACGCGGCCGAGGCCGACGAGCGCGTCGGCGCGGAGGGCGTGGACCTCGCCGCGCTGGGCATGGGTGGCGGGATAATCGGCGAGCCACTTGTCGCAGAGCTCAATGCCGCCGCTGTAGTTCTGCTGGGAATACGCGACGGCGGCGAGACGGTGGCGGGCGTCCGGGACGAAGCGGCCCTTGGGGTAGCTCTTGAGATAGGCCCGGATCTGTTTTTCGGCCTCGGTGGCGCGCCCTTCCGCGAGGTCGGCCATGGCGGCCAGGTAGCGGGCGTCCTCGATGAATTTCCCCTTGGGGAAACTTTTTGCATACGCGAGCACGACATCGCGGGCCTCGGCGTGGCGGCCGAGGGTGAAAAGGGCGTTGGCGCGCATGAGCGCCATGGGCTCGGCGTAGTCGTGGCGGGCTCCGTGGCGCTTCGCCGCGAGCCCGAGAAAATCGAGCTGGCCTTCGATGTCGCCCTGGCGGGCGGCGGCCTGGGCGGCTAAATAGTGGGCCTGCGAGCCGAGTTTGGATTTGGGGAAGGCGCGGGAAAAACGCTCGACGGCGTCGCGCGTTTTCTCGAGGCGGTCGGAGTCGGCGTAGGCGCGGACGAGGCCGAGGTGGGCATTCTCGTTTTCGGCGGAGTCGGGGAAGCGCGCGAGGATGTCCTCGAAGAGAAGGGCGGCTTCCCACGGGCCGCCGCGTTCCTGGAAAGCGACGGCGAGGCGGTAGCGAAGGGTGGCGTCGAAGTCGGAGATTTTTTCCACCTGGACGAGCGAGGCTTTGGCCTGCTCGAGCCGGGCGCCGAGGCGCCGGATCATGTCGGCCTCGGTGGCGGAGGGGCGGGCGAGGCTGCGCAGGCGTCCGACGGCGCGCTCGAGGATGGCGTTGCGCCGGTTTTGTTCGGCGACGAGGACCTCGTGTGGAGAGACGGTGCGGAAGGCGGCGAGGGCGCCGTCGTGGTCGCCTCGCTTGAGAAAGGCGTCGCCAAGCTGAAGGGAGAGGAGATTGAGGCCGGCGAGGTTGTCGACGAGATCGAGTTTGCCGCGGAGGAGGTCGAGGCCGCGGCGGGCGTCGGCGAGGTTGCCGGCGCGGAGGTGGAGATCGATGAGGGCGAGAGCGGCCTCGCCCCAATCGCGGTCGCGGGTGGAGCCGGCGAGGAGGCGGTTGTAGGTGTCGATCGCGACGCGGGTCTGACCGGCTTGGGCGGCGGACATGGCGCCGTAGAGCAGGGCCTTGTCGCGAAAGGCCGGGGCGTCCTCGGCGGCTTTGAAGACGGGAACGGCCGCCGCGTATTTTTCCTGAAGCGCGAGAGAAAGGCCGCGAATCATACGGGCTTCTCCGAGGAGCACGGCGCCGGTAGCGGGGAGCTTTTCGACGGTTTCGGCGAGTTCGGCGGCTCGGGGATAATCCTGGGCCTGAAACCGGGTGGTGGCGGCGGCGAGAAGGAGCCGTTCCAAGGAGAGATGCGAAGGGAGCTTTTCCCCGGCCTCGACGCGCCGGATGATCTCATCGAGCAGGTCGGCGGCGGCGGCGGGCTTTTGAGCTTTGAGGTAGCCATCGACCTCGGCGAGCTGGATGGAGAGGGGAATAGCCGGTTGCGCGCGCGAGCATACAGGCCCTGCCATGAGGCCAGCAATGACGGCGAAAGCTGTTAGGCTGAAGGAGGATGTGAGGGGGCAGCGCAAGGAATGTTCGCAGGGAGGCGGCGACGAATCACTGGGGGTTATTATCGGCGTGTTAATACGTATCAATAAATCCGTGGCTCCTCGTCAAGCCTGCGTGTTCTTCACCTTTACGTAACATCGCCGACGCTACGCTACAGCGCGCCAAGCGATTACGCCTCGCCCTCGACCAGAGTTGTGAGACGCTCGCGTCCGCCCGGCAGGCGGGGGTGGGGGGGCGTTGAAGACACCACGGCTTATTCGGGCGTTTAGGATAACGCGGAGACGCAAAACAAGGGACCTTGCTGAAGCGGGGTTTTCACCGTCACCGTTTCCGTGAGGCCGTCTGAACCGAGTTGGGGTGCATCGACAGGAGACAATTGATCTCCTGCATAGTCCCAGTTCGTCAGGGCCGAGGAGGCGCCAACTTGAAAATCGAGGTCCCGAGCGCCGCGGGCACGTCGATAAGTAAAGTGGAGGAAGCTGGATTCACCCGCTGTTACCTGAGAAACGTCGTGGGCTTGCGCCGTGGGTGAGAGGCCGAGTGCATAGCGCAAAAATTGGGTGTGTCATCAGGGCCGGCAGCTCCTTCTGGCGCAGTGCTGGCGGGGGCGGCTTCGACTTGCGCCTCGCTGAAATAGCGACTGCGCCAAGCCGCAGAGCTGCTTACGTCACCGTGTATCCTGGCGACGCCCATGGTTGGACCGCCGTTAACAAAGGTGATTCCTCCTGCG
>CAMLQS010000207.1 GCA_946482165.1 uncultured Verrucomicrobiota bacterium
CGTTGAGGAGCTGGCCCATCGTGATGGTGCCGGCGGGGAACTCGTAGTAACCGGGACGCTGGACGTGGCCGGAGACGCAGAAGATGCGGGTGCCGGTGTTGCCGGGCGTGCCGGTCTTGGCGTAGGCCTCGCCGCCGGTGTCGGCGATGACCTTCACGTGGCACATGGTCTCCACGTTGTTCACGATCGTCGGGCACTGGTAGAGACCGAGGACGGCGGGGAAGTAGGGGGGCTTGATGCGCGGGTTGGCGCGCTTGCCTTCGAGCGACTCGATGAGGCCGGTTTCCTCGCCGCAGATGTAGGCGCCGGCGCCGCGGTGGACGTAGATCTCGCAGCTGTAGCCGGTGCCGAGAATGTTCTGGCCGACGAAGCCCTTGGCCTTCGCCTCGGCGATGGCTTTTTCGAGGATGCGGGCGCCCTCGGGCATCTCGCCGCGGATGTAGATGTAGGCCTGCTTAACGTTGTTCGCGAAGCAGGAGATCATCGTGCCCTCGATCAGCTGGTGCGGATCCTGGTGCATGATGTAACGGTCCTTGAAGGTGCCGGGCTCGGACTCGTCGGCGTTGACGATGAGGTAGATCGGCTTGCCGGATTTGCGGTCTACGAGGGACCACTTGAAACCGCAGGGAAAGCCGGCGCCGCCGCGGCCGCGCAGGCCGGACTTTTTCACTTCCTCGATGAGGTCGGCGGGCGGACGCGCGACCGATTTTTTCAACACCTCGTAGCCGCCGTGGCGCAGGTAGCACTCGATATCGTTCGTGTAGCCGGGCTCGTCGATGTGCTTGAAGATGACGCGGGTCTGAGCGGGAGCGGACATGGCGAAAGGTTCGGGAAAGTTGGATTACTTGCGGGCGGCGGCCTCGGCGCGGATTTGCGCGGAGATTTCCTTGGCCTTGGCGAC
This sequence comes from uncultured Verrucomicrobiota bacterium, assembly GCA_946482165.1. Next base: position 902 of record CAMLQS010000207.1, read on the forward strand.
GTCGACCTTCTCGTGGAGGACCTCGTCGATGAGGACGACGGGAGCGGTGCCGCAGGAGGCGAGGCACTCGACGAAATCGACCGTGACTTCGCCGTCGGGCGAGGTGGCGCCGAGGGTGGTCTTAAACTCGTGCTGGAAGGTCTCGCAGGTCTTGTAGCCGCCCATGAGAGCGCAGGAGAGGGTGCGGCAGACCTTGATGTGGCGGCGGCCGATGGGCGCGCGGCGGAACATCGGGTAAAAGGTCACGACCTCGAGGACGTTGATGGGCTGGAGCTCGAGCTTCTGCGCGATCCAGAGGAGGGCCTCCTCGGAGATGTAGCCGGCGTCCTCCTGGACGAGGTGCAGGAGCGGGAGCGTGGCGCTGCGCTTGACCGGATAGTGCGTAATGACTTCGTCGATACGCTGGAAGGTTTCGGGCTTGAGATTCACGGAAGGCGAGGTGGCGGGCGCGGACATGGGCGTCGGTCGTTTTTGAAGTCGGGCGCGACGGGTTAGCGGTCGCACTCGCCCATCACGAAGTCGAAGGAGCCGAGGATGGCGACGACGTCGGAGAGGAGGATGCCGGTGCAGATCTTCGGAAGGATCGAGAGATTGCAGAAGGAGGGGGAGCGGATCTTCATGCGGTAGGGCACGCCGCCGCCCTTGCTGACGATGAAAAAGCCGAGCGCGCCCTTCGGGTTCTCGGCCTCGAAGTAGACCTCGCCGGCGGGCATTTGCGGGCCCTCGGTGACGATCATGAAGTTGTTGATCAACTCCTCCATCGAGGTGAGCACCTTGTCCTTGCGCGGAGCGAAGATGCGGCGGGCGTCCTCGGCATACCAAGCGCCGCCGGGGAGGTTCTTGATCGCCTGGCGGATGATGCGGACGGACTGCTTCATCTCCTCGCCGCGGCAGAGGTAGCGGTCGTAGCTGTCGCCCTTGGTGCCGACGGGGACGTCGAACTCGTATTGTTCGTAGCCGGAGTAGGGCTTGTCCTTGCGGAGATCGAGCGGGACGCCGGAACCGCGGAGGTTGGGGCCGGTGAGGCCGTAGGCGATCGCGTCTTCCTTGGAGATGACGCCGACGCCGACCGTGCGATCAGTGAAGATCTTGTTCCGCGTCAACATCTCGAGCATCTCGTCGAGGATGGGCAGGAACTGGTCGCAGAACGCCAGCACGCGATCAGTCCAGCCCTCGGGCAGGTCGCGCGCGACGCCGCCGATGCGGGTGTAGCTGGTGGTGAAGCGGGCGCCGGTGAGATCCTCGAAAAGCTTATAAAGTTTTTCGCGCTCGGTGAACTGATACATGAACACCGTCCACGCGCCGGTATCCATGGCGAATGCGCCGAGACCGAGGAGGTGCGAGGAGACGCGAGCCATCTCGGAGACGATCACGCGGATGGCCTGGCAACGCGCCGGGATCGTGAGGTTGGCAAGCTTCTCGACCGCGATGGCGTAGGCGACGTTGTTCGCGAGCGGGGCGAGGTAGTCCAACCGGTCCGTGTAGGGCACGAACTGGTTGTAGGTCATGTTTTCCGCGATCTTCTCGTCGCCGCGGTGGAGATAGCCGAGGACGGGGTCGCACTTGGTCACGATCTCGCCGTCGAGCTCAAGCTGGAGGCGGAGCACGCCGTGGGTCGAAGGGTGCGAGGGCCCCATGGCGATCGACATCTTCTCGGAGACGAGCTCCGGGTGGGCGTCCGCGGTCTTGGCGGCGTTGTCGGGATAGGCGTATTCGGTGGCCACGGAAATGAACGATTTAAGAATTTCGATTTAGGATGGGCGGCGACGGCGCTCAGGCGGGCGAACCGGTGGCGGGCTTCTCTTTGCGCTCGTCCCAGCTCTCGTCTTTGGCGCGGGGCTCGGCATCGGTGAGGTTCATCTCGCCGGTGGATGCGACGAAGGGGCCGCCAACCATGGGCACGGGTTGCGCGGTCATCTTGGTAACTGCGCCGACTTCGAGATCGGGCAAAGGCGTGTCGATGCCGGCCAGCGGGAAGTCCTTCCGCAGGGGATGGAACGGGTAGCCGTCCCACATGAGGATGCGGCGGAGGTCGGGGTGCTTCTCGAAGCGGATGCCGAGCAAGTCGTAGGTCTCGCGCTCGTGCCAGTTGGCGGCAGGCCAGAGATCCGACACGGTCGGGGCCGAGGGCTCGGTGTCACCCGCGCACGCAGCGACGACGCGAAGATAACCATGGTCGCGGGTCGAAAACAGATGCCAGACGACGCTGAAGCGCGGCGCGGCCTCGACGTCCCAATCGATGCCGGTCACGTCCACGAGGAAGTCGTAGCCGAACTCGTCGCGAAGGTGGCGGAGCAAGGCAACCGCGTCGCCCAGCGGCACGTTGACGGCGGGATGGTCGCCGGTCGGGCGCGCGGTGACTTGGGCAAATTTGCCTTGGAGAGCGGAGACCACTTCGGCGGGCGCGGTAGACATGTCGGTCGAAAAGGGGACGAGTTGAACGAAGCTTGGGATCGAGAGCGGCGGAATAGTGCGGCGCCGATCAGGCCGTCTTGAGCAGCTCCTGGGCGGCGGGCTGGCGGCGGATTTTCTCCTGCATCTTGATGAGGGCATCGAGCAGAGCCTCGGGGCGCGGAGGGCAGCCGGAAACGTAGACGTCGACGGGGACGATGCGGTCCACGCCTTGGAGCGTGGAGTAGCTGCGATACATGCCGCCCGAGGAGGCGCAGGCTCCCATGGCGATGACCCACTTCGGCTCGGCCATCTGATCGTAGATACGGCGGACGTGCGGGGCCATCTTGTAGGTGACGGTGCCGGCCACGATCATGCAGTCGGCTTGGCGGGGAGAAAAGCGCATGACCTCGGCACCGAAGCGCGCGATATCGAAACGGGAGTTGCCGGAGGCCATCAGCTCGATGCCGCAGCAGGCGAGACCCATGGGCATCGGCCAGATCGAGCTGCTACGAAGCCAATTGATCACCGCGTCGGCTTTGGTGACCACGAGCGTGTCCTCGATCTTGGTGTTGTAGGCCAGGTCGGTGTTTGAAGTTACCATGGTCGTGATGCGTTGCGACGGGCGCGGTGGTCGTGGGTGGTCAGTCGTAAAAGGAGAGAAAGAAGCAGCCGCCGTCATGCGCGCGCAAGCAGCATTTCCCGGGCTAAACGCGACTAAAAGGCAGGTGAGCCCTCCCGATAAAATCGGGCGATTTTCGCCGTTGACCTCAGTGAAGCGGCCCCGCTTGGCTGTCCCTTCGTCTTTCTGACATCGACCTCGCGGTCGGGATCAGAGAGGCAAAAAAGTCTCGGAGAGGTGGCAGAGTGGTCTAATGCGCACGCTTGGAAAGCGTGTGTAGGGCAACCTACCGGGGGTTCGAATCCCTCCCTCTCCGCCACTTGACGAATCACCCGCGCCGCGGGCGCCTCCGCGTTCACGGAAGCCCAAGCCGCTTGGCGAGTTCCGCCTCGTCGATCACCTCGATGCCCCGTCGGCGCGCTTCGTCCAACTTCGCACCTGCTCCCGCACCCGCCACGACCAGCGTGGTGTTTCGCGTGACGGCCCCGCTCACTTCCGCGCCAGCCGCGCGCAGCAGGGCCGCGGCCTCCAGCCGGGGCCAACGCGCCAGCGTTCCTGTGAGCGTCACCGACTGACCCGCGAAGGCGCCGGCACGATCCACAGCCTTTTCTCCACGCCAGCCCTCCCCCACCCCTGCAGCGAGCAGAGCCGCCAACTCCGCCTTCACCTCGGGTTCGGCCAGATAAGTCGCCGCGCCGCGCGCCGCGGCCTCGCCCAAACCAGCGCGTTGCAAGGTCTCCGCGCTCGCATCGGATAGCTCCGCCAGACCGCGAAATTTCCCGGCGAGCCGCCGCGCGGTCTCCCGACCTACGCCGGGGATGCCCAGCGCAAACACCAGCCTCGCGCCATCGTTGTTCGCGTTCGTGCGCGCCGACGCGAACGCGGCCTCGAGTTGCCGCGCCCTCTTCTCGCCCACGCCCGGCAGGTTCTGCCAATCAGCCGCCGTCAAGCGGTGCAACGCAGCCGGCGAACGCGCCAAACCACGGGTCACCACCGCGTCGAGCAGCACCGGCCCCAGGCCCGGCACATCCATCGCCGCAGGCGAAACGTAGTGAGCGAGTCGCCTCGCCAAGCGCGCCGGGCAACCCGCGTTCACGCAACGCACCCCCGCCGCCTCCGCCTCGCGATCAATCCCGCGCCCGCAGGCCGGACACTCCCGCGGCACCGAGCACGGCGTCGCGTCGTCACGGCGCGCCGCGAGATCCACGCCCGTGATCGCCGGAATGATCTCCCCCGCTTTCTCCACCCACACCCGGTCTCCGACATGCAGATCGCGCCGAGCGATCTCGTCGGCGTTGTGCAAGCTCGCGCGCGTCACGTTCGAGCCGGCCAGCACGACCGGCTCCAGCTCCGCCACCGGAGTCAGCACGCCGCTGCGCCCGACCTGCCAGGTCACCCCGAGCAAACGCGTCGCGGCACGCGGCGGCTCGAACTTTCGCGCGACCGCCCAGCGCGGCCCGCCCGGTGCCTCGCCAAGAACTTGCTGATCGGCCACGAGCTCCAGTTTGACCACCACGCCGTCGGTCGGAAAACCGCCGGCCTTGCCTGCGTCGCGCAGCGCCGCCACCGCATCCAGCAGCTCCGGCCAACCGTTAACCACACGCGCCCCGGCCACGACCGGCAGTCCCCAGGCCTCCGCCGCCGCGCGAAACGCCGCGAGCGACTCAGGCCGCGTCCCCGCGCCATCGCCGCCGCCCGCCCAGGCGCCCCAGCCGAAACAGACCAAATCCAGGCTGCGGCCCGCGCTCTCGTCCGGATCGCGAGAACGCAGCGTGCCGACCGCGAGATTGCGCGGCGTCGCGAATCCCGGCGCACCCTCCGCGAGCCGCTCCGCGTCGAGCCGGGCGAATTCCGCCTCGCGCATAAAAATCTCCCCGCGCACCTCGATCAGCTCCGGCCAGGCGCTCGATTCGCCCCGCAGCTGCTCCGGCAGATTCTCCACCAAGGCCCGCGCGTTCGCGGTCACGTCGTCGCCCTCAGCGCCGTCGCCGCGCGTGACCACGCGCGTCAGCCGCCCGCGCTCATAGGTCAGGCTCGCCGCCAAGCCGTCGTATTTAGGCTCCACCCGATATGCCACGTCCTCGCGACCGAGCTTGGCCACGGCCCGCGCGTGGAACGCCGCGAGCTCCTCGTCCGAATGCGCCTTGGCGAGGCTCCCCATCGGCACGCGATGCCGGGCCGTCGCAAACTCGCCCGTGCGGTCGTCGCCGACGGTGACGACGCTCCCCGCCCCTTTCTCCTTTTCCGCCGGCGGCTCGTCGGCGAAACGCGTATCCAAAATCGTCAACTCCCGCTTCAACCGGTCGTATTCGTAGTCGCTGATCTCCGGCGCGCCCTTGCGGAAATACAGCTCGTCGTGCCGCGCGATCTCCCGCCGCAGCTCGAGCCAGCGCGAGCGCTCCGCCTCCTCTCCGGCGACAGGCTCCGCCGCCCACAAGGCGGTCGCGGCGCCAATGATCGCGCAAACCGACCGGATCGCCCGAAACCATCCGTATATTTCACATCGCCCTGATCGCATGGCAGTTGAGCTCGTTAAGCCAAACGACTTCGGCAACCGCAATCTGTCGGCGGGCAAGTTTGATTTTGTTTTCCCCGCGCGCTCCACGACGCTTCGCCCCCCCCCGCCGTCACACCGCATGTCCCGCCTCGCCTTCACTCTCGAAAAAAACGCACCCGGAACTCGCGCCCGCGCCGCCCGCTTTCGCACGGCGCACGGCGAAGTGCGAACCCCCGTATTCATGCCCGTCGGCACGCAGGCCACGGTCAAGAACATGACCGTCGAGGGACTTCGCGCCCTCGATACCCAATGCCTGCTCGCCAACACCTACCACCTGCTGCTGCGCCCCGGCCCCGAGGTTTTCAAAAAGTTCGGCGGCATCCATCGCTTCATGGGCTGGGATCGTCCCGTCCTTACCGATTCCGGCGGCTTCCAGATTTTTTCCCTGCCCGGCGACCGTCAGATGACCGAGGAGGGCGCCACCTTTCGCAGCTACGTCGACGGCGCGCTCCATCACCTTTCGCCCGAATCCAGCATCGCAATGCAACGCGCCATCGGCAGCGACATCATGATGGTGCTCGACCAGTGCATCCCATCGACCGCCGACCATGCGACGACCGAGGCCGCCATGCACCTCACGCATCGATGGGCGGAGCGCTCGCTGCGCGCCCGGGGCGACTCGCCCCAGGCGCTCTTCGGCATCGTGCAGGGCGCCTGCCACCGCGACCTCCGCCTGCGCAGCGCGGAATACCTGCGCAACTTGCCCTTCGACGGGCTCGCCATCGGCGGCCTCGCGGTCGGCGAGACCGACGATCAACGCTACGAGTTCACCGGCATCGCCACCGCCGAACTCCCCGAAAATCTGCCGCGCTACCTCATGGGTGTCGGCACGCCGATCGACATTCTCGAGGCCGTCCACCGCGGCGTGGACATGTTCGACTGCATCATCCCGTCGCAGCTCGGCCAGCGGGGCACCGCGTTCACCTCGCACGGGCGGGTCCACTTCCGCCGCTCCGCCTACAAATTCTCAGACGAGCCGCTCGACGCGCGCTGCGATTGCCACACCTGCCGCACCCATCCGCGCGCCTACCTTCATCACCTGATAAAAAGCGACGAGACCCTCGGCTGGCAGCTCATCGCCCACCACAACATCGCTTTCTACCATCGTCTCACGGCCGAGATGCGCGCCGCCATCTTCGACGGAACCTTCCTCGCCTACTACGAGCGCCAGCGGCTCGAACTCGTCCGCGACGACGAGGCCAACCCGCCGGTCCATCCCGCTCCCGCCCGCGTGCGCCGCGCGCCCCGTCTCGGCGACTACGAGATCCACCGCTCCGCCTTCGGCGACTTTTCCAGCATCCGCCAGCTCAGCTCGGGCGAGATCATGCACTCCGTCTCCGCGCCCGAAGAGGAGGCCAACCGCCTCTACATCGCGCAATCGCGCCTCGCGGAACGCCTCCCCTGCCGCGCGCCCGACGACGTCGCGCCGATCGTCGTCTGGGATGTCGGTCTCGGCGCCGCCTCGAACGCGATGGCCGCCATCGCCTGCGCGGAACGGGCGCGAAAAACGCCGCAAGCCGGATCCGACGAAACCGGCGTATCCGATTCTCCACCACAAGCCCCGCGGCCGCTGCGCGTGGTGAGCTTCGAGCGCGATCTCGATCCGCTCAGGCTGGCGGCCCGCCACGCCTCGCATTTTCCGCATCTCCGCCACGCGGCGCCCTCGGCGCTGCTGCGCGACGGACGCTGGCGCGACGCGAGCGGGCTGATCGAGTGGGAGCTGCGACATGGAGATTTCCTCACCGAGTTCGAGGCCTCGGCGGCGCCCGACCTCATATTCCACGATCCCTTCTCGGCAAAAACCGACAGCGGCCTGTGGACCGCGGAGGTTTTCGCCCGCGTGCGCCGGCACTGCCTCGCCAACAACGGCGGCCGTGACGGCCGAACGCCGACCGAGCTCTACACCTATTCCGCCGCCACGGCGGTCCGGGTGGCGCTGCTGCGCGCGGGCTGGTTCGTCGCGGAAGGCGTCGGCACGGGACCGAAGGCGAGCACGACCATCGCGTTCGCGGAGCAGCCGGCCGACGCGGCTCCGGACGCGGCGCCCCGCCGTCTGCTCGGCGCGGACTGGCTCGCGCGCTGGCGGCGCAGCGGGGCGAAATATCCGCACGACTTGCCCGAAGCGGAGCGCTCCGCCTTCGAGAAGAGCATCGAGACGCATCCGCAGTTCGTTTAGCCTAGATCCGGCGATAGCCCCGGCGAAAGATCGGGCAAGATGCTGAGACGGATGGTGATCGCGGCGGCCCGAAGGCGCACTTGGAAGGTGCGTCGAGCGGCCGACGCGATCAGCAGATGTTCAGCAGGTTGCTCGAGATGAGTCGCGGCTA
>CAMLQS010000208.1 GCA_946482165.1 uncultured Verrucomicrobiota bacterium
TCGACGCCCGGAAACACCGTCGCGCTTTCGCCGCCCGCTCCAAAGGAGCCGCCCGGCTGTGGTATGAAAAACCCGCGGCCAAGTGGGAAGAAGCGGTTCCCGTCGGCGGAGGACGCCTCGGCGCCATGGTTTTCGGCGGCACCGCCGAGGAACGCATCCAGTTCAACGAAGACACGCTCTGGACCGGAAAACCCCGCGACTACGTCCGCGCCGGCTCGGCCGACATCGTGCCGCAGGTGCGGGAGCTTCTCGCCAACGGCAAGGTGACCGAGGCCCAGGATCTCGCCCGCGCAAAGATGCTGAGCGACCCCGTCCGCCAGAAGGCGTATCAACCTTTTGGCGACATTCGTCTCTCCTTCCCCGGTCACGAGGCCGCGACCAACTACCATCGCGAGCTGGATCTCGACAGCGCCGTCGCCGCCACCCGTTACGACGTCGGAGGCGTCACCTACACGCGCGAGGTTTTCGCGAGTTATCCCGACAACGTCGTCGCCGTTCGCATCACCGCCAGCCAGCCGGGAAAGCTCGTCTTCGGAGTGCGGCTGGACTCGCCCCACAAGGAGGCCTCGACATCCGCCTCCGGCGAAAAATCCGCCCGGCTCCGCCTCGTCGGTCAGGTTCAGCCCGACGGCATGCGCTTCGCCTCGGACTTGATCGTCGGCGCAGAGGGAGGCTCCGTTCGCGCGGAAGGAAGCGCCGTGACCGTCGAAGGCGCCGACTCCGCCACGCTTTTCTTGGTCGCGGCGACCAACTTCAGAACGTGGGAGGACATCTCCGGCGACCCCGAGGCTCGCTGCGCCGAATATCTTTCCGCGCTCGGCTCGCGCGACTACGCCGCCATCCGCGAGACCCATGTGGCCGACCACCGGAGGCTTTTCCGCCGTTCCGGGCTCGATCTCGGCAAAACCGAGCTCGCCGCGCTTCCGACCGACGAGCGCGTCCGCCGCGTTGGCCAGGGCGGCACGCTCGACGAGGATCCCGCGCTCGCCGCGCTGCACTTCAACTACGGGCGCTACCTCCTGATCGCGTGCAGCCGTCCCGGCACCCAGCCGGCCAATCTCCAAGGAGTATGGAACGAACTCCTCAACCCGCCCTGGGAGGGCAAATACACCACGAACATCAACGTGGAGATGAACTACTGGATCGCCGAGCTCACCGGCCTCGGCGACTGCCACGAACCGCTCTTCGACGCCATCGACGACCTTCGCGTGAGCGGCGCGCGCACCGCCGAGCAACTCTACCGCAGCCGCGGCTGGGTCCTGCACCACAACTTCGATCTCTGGCGCGGCACCGCCCCGATCAACAACATCGACGGCCTCTGGCCCACCGGAGGCGCATGGCTCTGCCAGCACCTTTGGGAACGCTGGCTCTTCACCCGCGACCGCGACTTCCTCGCCAAGCGGGCCTATCCCGCGATGCGCGAAGCCTCGCTCTTCTTCGTGGATTATCTCGTGCGCGACGAGAAGACCGGCTGGCTGCTCACTTCGCCGTCCCACTCGCCTGAGCAAGGCCCGACCACCGTCGGTCCGACGATGGACAACCAGCTGATCCGCTTCCTCTGGACCGCAACCATCGCCGCCGCCCGGGAGTTGAACCTCGATGCCGAATTCATCGCGCAGCTCGAAACCCTCCTGCCGAAGCTCCCGCCCAACCAGATCGGGAAACACGGCCAGCTCCAGGAATGGCTCGACGACGTCGATCAGCCTGGCAACGCCCACCGCCACATGTCCCCGCTCTGGGCGCTCTATCCGGGGGCCGACATCACGCCGGCGGACCCGAAGATCTTCTCGGCGGCCAAAACCCTGCTCGAATGGCGCGGCGACGGCTCCACCGGCTGGAGCTACGCCTGGCGCATGCCGCTCTGGGCTCGCGTCGGCGACGGCGAAATGGCCTACCGCCAGCTAGGCCACCTCCTCTCCAAGCGCACGCTGCCGAACCTCTTCGACCTCTGCGGTCCGTTTCAGATCGACGGCAACTTCGGCGCGCCGGCCGGTGTAGTGGAGATGTTGTTACAGAGCCATGAACGGACGGCCGACGGCTCCGTGTTGATCGACCTGCTTCCCGCGCTCCCCAACGCATGGCCGGCAGGCACCGTCAAGGGCTTGCGCGCCCGCGACGGGTTCGAGTTCGATCTCACCTGGAAACACGGGGAACTCGAGCGCGCCGTGCTCCGCTCCACGCTCGGCCGACCCGCGATCCTTCGCCTCGGCGATCGCTCCGTTCCGCTCTCGTTGGCCCCCGGCGGGAAGACCACGCTCGGCGCCGATCTCCTGCCCCAAACCTGAACGTCTCACCTGACGCAACTCCCTGCCGCCGTCGGCGCCCCGTTCCCATGCAAGCCCGCCCCACCCCCCGCGCCCTTCAACGCCGTGCCGCCACCGCGACCGTCGCGGCCCTTCTCACGTTGTGCTCCCTTTCCGCCGCCGAGCTGAAGGTGGACATCAATAACAGCGGCCGCCCGGTCCATGAGGGCCTCGATCCCGCGTTCACCCCGTGGTCCTCGACCGCGAGCTGGCTGAGCGGCGGCGACAAGGTCTCCGCAAATTTCAATGGCGTGGATATCACCTTTGCCCGCGTGGGAACGGCGGGGAGTTCGCTTCAAACCGGCTATTGGAAAAGCGGTGTTCAAAACTCGACCAGCAACCTGAAGCTCACCGCCGACGGGCTCAAGGTGGCCGATGGCGAGGCCGGCGCGCAGCTCGAGATGCGCATCGCCGGACTCTCGCCCGGCGCCCACACGCTTTTGCTTTATCTCAACAGCTGGGACGACACCCCCTCGGCCGCGCCCCTGGATATTCTCGTGAACGGCGCGCAGGTGATCGACGATCTGCCCGTTTCTTCCCGCGTGACCGACGGCACTCGGGCCGCCACCGCCTATCTCAAGGTAAACGCCGAGGCCGGGCGGGATGTCGTCGTCCTGCTAAAGGCCGAGACACGCGGGCCGGCGAAGAGCCGAAACGTGCATCTCAACGGCTTCGAGATCGACACCCCCAACGCCAAGGCGCAGGCGCATCGCCCCGTTCCCGCCCACGCCGACGAGCACGTCGACGCCGACAGCGGAACACTCGCGCTCTCGTGGGCAAGCGCTCCCGCGGGCGCCATCTCCCACGACCTTTACCTTGGCACCGATGCGGAAGCCGTGCGCGCCGCCACGCGCTCCTCGACCGAGTTCAAAGGCAACCTGAACGCCAACCAGCATTCCGTAAGCGATCTCAAGAGCCATCTCACCTATTACTGGCGCGTCGATTCGGTCGCCTCGGATGGAACGGCGACCAGAGGCAACCTCTGGTATTTCCGTCCCCGCCAACTCGCCTTTCCCGGAGCCGAGGGCTACGGGCGTTTCGCGCGCGGCGGACGCGGAGGCGTCGTCGTCAAAGTTACGAATCTGAACGACAGCGGCCCCGGCAGTTTTCGCGACGCGATCGAAGGCGATTACGGCCCGCGCACGGTGATTTTCGACGTCGGCGGCCTCATCACGCTCCAAGACGATCTGATCGTCGATAGCTCCCGCCCTTGCATCACGATCGCCGGACAGACCGCGCCGGGCAAAGGCATCTGCGTAAAGCGCCAGATGTTCGGCATGAGCGGCGCGCGCGATGTCGTTTGCCGCTTTATCCGCATCTTTCCCGGCAAGGAGAGCGGCGAGACGCAAAACGCCACCGGCATGGCCGGCGCGGACCACAGCATCATGGACCACTGCTCCTTCGGCTGGGGTCTCGACGAGGCTTTCAGCTCGCGCGGGGCGAAGAATCTCACGCTTCAACGCAGCCTGATCTCCGAGATGCTGAACGTCGCCGGACACGACAAAAAAAAGGCCGGCGCGACCCACGGCTTCGCGGCGAGCATCGGCGGCGACATCGGCTCCTTTCACCACAATCTCCTCGCGCACAACGAAGGTCGCAATTGGAGCATGGCCGGCGGCCTCGACGGCGACGGCCGCTACTCCGGACGTTTGGATATTTTCAACAACGTCGTCTACAATTGGGGCGGCCGCACCACCGACGGCGGCGCCCATCAGGTCAACTTCGTCAACAACTACTACAAGCCCGGCCCCGCCACCACGCACTTCGTCGGGCTCACCGCCAACTACGGAGGCTTCCCGGGCACCCAGCAGTATTACGTCGCCGGCAACGTGATGCCGGGGAAGTTCACCGCAGCCAACCAAAGCGAGGCCAAGACCGCGAAACTCGAAGGCTCCGGCGGCACCCTGCCCGAAGACTCCAAGCCGCCCTATCGCGCCTGGGTGGACAAACCCTTCTTCCCTTCGCACGCGACGATCCACAGCGCCGCCAACGCCTATAAGCAGGTCCTCTCCGACGTGGGCTGCAATCAGCCGCGGTCGGACGACCACGATCTCCGCCTCCTGCGCGAAACATTCTCCGGAACCACCACCTACAAGGGCAGCGTCAGCGGCAAGCGCGGCCTGCCAGATACCACCGATGACGTGGGCGGCTGGGAAGACTATGGCCGCGAGGCTCGCCCCGCAGGCTGGGATAGCGACAACGACGGCCTGCCCGACTGGTGGGAAACCATCAAGGGACTCAACCCGGGCTCGCCCGCCAAAGACTTCTCCGAAGCGAACGCCGATCCCGATGGCGACGGTTTCACCCAGCTCGAGGATTATCTGAACTGGATGGCCTCACCCAACGCGGAGTGCCACGCGGGCGCGGCGGTTGACGTGGACCTTCTCGCCCTCGCTCGCGGCTACTCCGACAAACCCGTTTATACGTTCTCCGACGCAAGCGGCGGCACCGTGCTCCTGATAAATGGCCGTCACGCGCGCTTCACTCCCGGCGGTCCGGAGAATGCACTCGGCGGGTTCAGCTTCACGGTGACCGACGCGGCGGGCGACTCGATGACACGCGCGGTAGGCGTTCGCGTCATCGCCGGCGCCTCGGATGCCGGCCCCGCGTCCAAAACATCAAACCAGCCGCGCTGAATCGTCGCCAAAGGCGCCCTGCCCCGCGCTGCGAGGCGATACCTCCGCGAAACTGACGGTCTCTCAGCTGGCAAACGAAGTCGCGGATTGCCCGCGAGGACCGCGCGCCCAAAGGCTGCGGCATGGAAGAGAACCCCGTGCTGCTGATCCTGATGCTCGTTATGGGCGGCTATTTTGTCTGGATGTGGCGGAGCGACCTGCTCGCGGTCACAGCGGGAACGCGCGACCCCGACCAAGCCTTGCCCGGCGCCGCGCCCGCTTCGATGCGGGCCTGCCTGATCGCGATCGGCGGAACGCTTGTCATTCTTGGCGCCGAAACCTGGGGCGAAATCGCGTTGGGGTTGAGCGAGGAACAGTCGAAGATGACCGGGCTCTTTGCTCTCTACACGTTGATCGCGGCCATTGTGGAGGAGATCATTTTTCGCGGCTACGTCGGCGAATGGATCATTAAGCGAGGCCGGTCCGCGCTCGTGGGCGGGGTTGTCGGCGCCTCGCTGCTCTTCGCGCTCATCCACCCCTTTCTTTGGAAGTGGGACGACGACGGCTTCGCATTCACGCTGACGCCAAAGGGCTGGTTCAGTTTTTCCGCGGTGTTCGCGGTTTCGCTTTGGTTCTATGTCTGCCGCTTCGCGAGTTGGAATCCCCGGCATTCTCTCCTGCCGTGTTTCGCGGCGCATTTGGCGAAAAACATCGGTGTAATCGTCATCAAGGCGGCGCAGGGCTTTCTGGTCGGCGCTTGGTAACACTCGCCCGATTCCTGGGAGCCGGAGCGTCACATGGAGGTCTCCGGCGTGGGCTTAGACGCCGGGCCCTGCCAAATACGGCTGCAGCTCAACTAAAGGGCGGTCCTAAAACCGATCAGCTCTCGCCCGACAGCTTCAGCACCGCGCGCACTTCCGAGATCAGACGCTGCACTTCGGCGAGAATATCGCCGATCTCCTCACGCGCGTCGCGGCGCCATTCCGCATCGGCGAGGTCTTGGTCGTCGGCGGCGTCGAGCCCCGCAAGGGCGTCGCGCAGGTGGCCCCGCGCGTTCTTCAACCGAGTAAGCGCCGAGCCCGCGAAAAGCGGGTCGGGCGGCCATTCCGACTCGTCGCCCACCGTGCCGAGCGCGCCGGCGAGTTTTCCGCCGGCCACCATCACGCCATCGACCAGCGCGCGCAGCGGATGCTCCTCGATGTCGTCGTCGTTCAACCAGCCGCGAACTCGGATCTGATCGCGCAAACGGTGCGTAAGCGCGTTGCAGCGCTCGACCAGCGGATGCCAGCGCTCATCGCGAAAACCCTCGTCCGAAGCCCTCTCCGCCTCGCCAAGCGCGGCCTCGGCGGCCGCGTTCATCTCGGCGATCCATTCGGCGCGCTCCGCCTCCTCTTCGGGGGTGCGCGGTTCCGGATCCGGTTCGCCACGCTCGCGCCGGAGCCGAGCGCGCTCCTCTTCCATGATCCGATCAAGATCGGCCTCCTCGCCCGCGGCGCGTGCGCGTTGCAGCCGCGCCTGAATTCGATCAAGCAAAAGATCCATGCGCGCCTGCTCCGCATCGGCGTCCTTCTCGGCCTTGCCGGCGGGTTCGTCCTCATCGGGTCGTTCGGTATTCTCCCCCGCCCCGGACTGAGCCGCAGCCACCGCGCCGGCCAGACGTTCGAGCGATTCCAGACCCGCACCGGCGTTCGCCTCGCGTTGCGCGCGCTCTTCGGCCGCGCTCATCCGCCACGACGCATCCGGCTCGATTTCGAGGCGGTAACTCGCCGACTCGATCACCACGCGGCCGTTCCGTTCGCCATGCCATTCGAGATAGAGGCTGTTGCCCCAGTGCCACGGAAATTTTTTGCCCTCGTTCACGAGCCGCAGCATCTCGTCCATCGAACATTCCGGAACCTTCACCCGACGCGATGCGGTGATGTCGCCGACCGTTCCGCGCTGCTCGGAGGCAAAACCCCTCAAGCAGTCCGGCCCGCCGGATTTCGGAGCGGGATTGGTGAAACGGATAAGGTGCCCGGCGATGTCACGCCAGGCGTTGCCCGTCAGGTCGAGCGTCACCGGCGCCTCGCGCCCCAGAAACCACAACCGACCCGTCACGCGACCGCGCTCGCGATTGTCGATCTCACCCCGAATCAGTTGTTCGTCGATGCGCCAAGCCATGGCAACAGCTTGCGCAAGTCGCCGGCATCGCGCCAGTCCGCAGTGCGGACGGCCGCCCGTTTGACCTTACCGAAACGCTTCCCTTCGCTCCTCGCCTCTTCCGCCATGAGTCTCGACCCTCGCCCCGTCCCCACCCTCGCCTGGCAGCCCGCCACGCTCGCCGACGGGCCGGCGGCGCTGGACCTCATGCAGGCGTTTTACGCCGAGGAGAAAATCCCCTTCGACGGCGCCACCCAAGGACGCGCGCTCGACGCCCTGCTCTCCGATCCTTCGCTCGGAGGCGTGTTTCTGCTTCAAACGGAGGGAGCGGCGGACAAAGCCGAGCCCCTCGGGCACCTTGTCCTTACCCGGGGGCACAGCCTTGAATTTGGCGGCCGTTTTCTCCTCCTCGACGAGCTATACTTGGCCCCCTCGATCCGCGGCCGGGGCGAAGGCCGGCGCGCTTTGGACTTCGCCGCCCGGCAAGCCCGTGCCGCCGGGGCGCAGGCACTCCGCCTGGAGGTATCGCGGGAGAATCACCGCGCCCGGGCGGCCTACCACCGCGTTGGCTTCGTCGCGGAAACGCGCGACCTCATGACACTGCGCTTGGCCTGACAGTCGCTTCGCCACGCCTATGCGATCCCCCAAGAATCCGCTCAATCAGCCGGTCACCCGCGACACCACTCCCCATTCGTCGCAAGAGATGCTGCGTCGGCTCGCGACCGCGGCCTTTTGGCTCTCGCTCGTGCTCGCGCCGGTGCTGGCGTTGCTCGCGTTGGCTGGTCGCGACGAAAGTTTGATGACCGGCGCCTGGATCTCGGCGGCCCTTTTCGTCGTGCTCCTCCTCAGTCGTCCATGGTGGAAAAATCCCGCGCCCGTCGCGGCGAACATCGAGCCGGTTCCCACGTCCGGTCCCTCACCGGCGCCCGGCGCGCCCGACGTCGGTTCCGCGCGTCCCCGGGTGCTGTTGCTCGACGCCTCCCTCACCGGCCCTGGCGGCAACTCCTCCGCGTTGCTGGGTCTCCTCGCCACGCATCTCGATCCGCTGGCGCAGGTCGAGCGGGTCGCGCTCTCCGGTCCCGCGGGAACAAACTTCGCCGCGCTCGAACCCTCGCTGCGCGCCGCGGATGCGTTCGTGTTCGCCACCGGCACGCACTGGGACTCGTGGAGCTCGGCCCTTCAAAAATTCCTCGAAGACGCGACGCCGGCCGAAGCCTCGTCGCTCTGGCTCGGGAAGCCGGCCGCCGTGCTCGTCACCGAACACTCCGTCGGCGGGAAAGCCGTGCTCTCTCGCCTCCAAGGCGTGCTCGTCACGCTGGGCTGCGCGATACCGCCCCTCTCGGGGCTGGTCCTCGCGCAGTCCGCGCAGCTGGCGCGCCGCCATTGCCCGGACCCTGGCGCCTGCGAGGATTACTGGTCCCCGGAGGATCTCGTCGTCGTCGCCCACAACCTGCTCGCGAGCATCCGCCGGCCTTCTCCCGAGTGGCGCGCCTGGCCGGTTGATCGCAGCGGCTACCGCAAGCGCTGGCTGGAGGAGGACGCGTCCTGACGGTCCGCCGATGTCGGCTGATTCGAACGCATCCGCAAAAGGCTCGACCTCCCTGCCCCGCCGCCCCGAAAGTTTTCCCGTTTTCGACGCATCCAACAGATCGTCGCATACGGGCCTATAGCTCAATGGTCAGAGCAGGGGACTCATAATCCCTTGGTTCTGGGTTCGAATCCCAGTGGGCCCACCACTCTC
>CAMLQS010000209.1 GCA_946482165.1 uncultured Verrucomicrobiota bacterium
GGCCGCCTGCCTCGCGCCACCGTCCTGCGCTGCCGCATCCGCCACTTCACCGATGGCGCCGTCATCGGCACCCAAGTTTTCGTCGCAGAACACCTCGCCAACTATCGAGCCCGCACTGGGCGCCGACGAAACTCGCCTCCAAAGCCGCTGCCCGCATTCACTGACTGGGGTGGCGATTTCGCCAGGCTTCGCGGACTGCGACGCTTTGCCACCGGTTGAAGGGAAGGAAGCATGGCGGGTCGGAGCGCAGCGGTTAATGCTTGGGCGGCGGACGGACACAGCCCGCGCCTGCATTCCCTGGCACCGGGGTCCTCTCCTTTGCCCTATCTGTAGCCCTATCCTCCGACCGGGTTGCTTTCCGATTGCGGGAGCTTCAACCCTAGTCAGGCCTCGGCGCTGTCTGGCTCTCGGATGGCCTTCTCCGCGGCTTTCGTTCTTCGTCCAACCCCACATCTCTCCCATGCCTTCACGCTCCTCCTTCGCGCTCGTCGGATCCTGCACTCTCGCACTCATTTCCTCGGCCGTCTCCGCTTCGGCCCAGCGCACCGTCGCCTACTGGAATTTTGACGCCGGCGCCGCGGCCACGACATTCGCCGCCAATCCCGTCCGGGACTCCTCCGGCGGCGATTACGTCATCAACGGTTACGACGACATCGTCGGCCCCTCCTACTCGGCGGATACGCTGACCGGAAAAGGTCTTTGCGCGCGTCTCTATGCCCCGCAGGACGGCTATACCACCGATCCCACTTTCAATTCTTGGTCGCCGAAACAATGGACCATCGAGGTCTCCGTCCGGCTCGATAGCATTGCCGGGTGGAACACCATCATCGGTCGTGACGGAAGCAGTTTCCCCGGGGTGCCGAAGTCGGACTTCTATTTCCAAAACGACGGCGAGACGGACCGCTTCCGCCTCGATTTCGCCACGGCCGACGGCGCGCGTTACCTGATCGAGTCGCCTTTTGTCGCCGAAGCCGGGGCGTGGTATCACGTCGCCTTGGTGAGCGACGGCGAAACCGTCTCGATGCACATCGACCGCAACGACGGCAAAGGCTACGAACTCGCTGGCTCCACCACGCTCGACTCGCAACCCGGGGCCAACAAGGCCCTCGCCACGCAGGGCGGTCTCTGGACCTTTGGCCGCGGCTGGTATGACGGCCGTTTCGTCGATCATGTGCATGGTTGCATCGACGACATCCGCTTCACCGAAGGCGCGCTTTCGCCTTCCCGTTTCCTCCACGCCCCGGCCGCAGTCGCAGCTTCGACCACGGCTCCTGTCATTCCCGTAGCTGTCGAGGCGGCCGAAGTGCCCGCACCCCAGTCGCCCGTCGCGCCCGTCGCGCCCGTTGCGCCCGTCCCCGCCGCGGTCCCCGCACCGGCTCCAGTCTTAACTCCCGCCGCCGTTTCCGAGCAGCTTGCCCCCCCCGTCCCCGTCCAGGAGCTGCGGGTCGCGCGTAGCGGCCGCGCCGTGATGCTGAATTGGACGATTCCGACCGGCTCCCTGCGGCGCCTCGTCATCTACCGCAATGATCGGGAGGCCGCCGAAGGCCGCGGCGTTGTCGGCCTGCTCCGCTCCCCGTCTCAGGTGAAAGGCTACGTTGACCAACTTCCCCGCACCGACGGCGCCTATTGGTATTGGCTCGGCGCGGTCGGCCGGGACGGCAAAGAGACTCTCTACGGCCCGGTGTTCAGCGCGCCCGAATCCACCGGTCAGCGCTGATCCGTCTCGAAACGGTTTCGCGCCGTTGACGCGCCCGCCTCCTGTCCACCGATGGTGAAACCGGGGGCGGGCGGGTTTGTCGGCGCGATTGGGATTTGCCGTCCGCGCAAGGGATTGTTGCCTAGGGCTATCATGACGCCGCTCGATAATCCGACGCCCACCACCCGCTACGACGACCAGCCCACCCTCGGCGATATCAAGATCAACCACACCGTCGTCGCCGGCATCGTCCGTCTCGCGACCCTCCGCGTGCCCGGCGTTGCCGGCGTCGGCGGCGGGATCGTCGACGGCATCAGCGAACTTTTTGCCAAGCGCGAGGCCGACCACCGTGGCGTCAAAGTCACCGAAGACGCCGAGGACAACTACTACATCGAGATCCGGCTCGTCGTGACCTTCGGAGCCGAGATCGGCAAGACCGCCTACGAGGTCCAGATCGCGGTCGCCAAGCAGGTCTCCGCCATGACGGGCAAACCGGTGCGCAAGGTCGACGTCATCATCGAAGGCGTTCGTCTCCCTGCCGGCCAAACCGAACAGGGCCGCGACGAAGACGACGCGTGGCCCGAGGCGCCTGCGACCGATTGAGCCACGCCACCACCGTTCCGCCCATGATCGCTTTTCTTGCCGCTTTGGTTGAAGCCGCCGAACCCGCGCCCGCCCTCGCTCTCCCCGAGTATTCCGTATGGGAGGTCCTTTGGGCCGACGCTCCTCGAGAGATCGCCCTTCTCTGGCTGGCGCTCGCGCTCTGGGTGCTGCTCGTCCTCATCCGCCCCGCCGCCACCCTTGTTCTCCGCCAATCGGAAGGCGGACGGCTCGCGATCTCGCGCCAAGCGCTTCACCGCCTCCTCGAGGCCTGCGCCGAACAGCTCAAAGGCGTCGCCCACGCGCGCGCCCATGTGCGCAGAAGCGGTGGCAAATTTCATACGACGCTGCACCTCAAGGTCCGCCCCTACGCCAAGCTCGATGCGATCCAAGGCTATCTTCAGCAGGAAATCGGCGACATCTACCGCCAGAACCTGGGACTCCCCGACGCCGCGGGTCGCGTTGAAGTGAAGGTCGTCGGCGTCGTGCCCGAAGCCAAATCCTTCTGAACGCGAGCCGCTCGCCGCGCCGTCTTTACACTTCTGCCTTTATTCCCACGCGGTCAGCCCCATACCTCGACCCCATGCAGACGATCGGCGAACGCCTCGAAGAAGCCCGCAAGCGGAAGGGTATTTCCATCCGTGAAGCCGCCGAAGCCACCAAGATCCGCGGCGATTACCTGCACAAATTCGAAAGCAATCAGTTCGATATTCGTCTGCCCGATATCTACATCCGGGGCTTTCTGAGGATTTACGCGAGCTTCCTGAAATTGCCTCCGGAAAAGATCAACGCCGACTACCTCGCGCTCGGTCTCGGCGAAGGCGGCCGCCCTGCCGGACGCGGTCTCAACCGCGAGATCTACGGCAAGATGGAAATCAGCCACGTCTCCGGCGGCGGCACCTCTTCGGCCAAGAAAAACAACTCCGGCGGCTCGCCATCGGGCGGCAGCGGCCCGAGTCAGGAAGGCGACGCCCCCGCCGCCGCCTCCCCCCAGCGAGCGCCCTTCCAACCGCGCATGCCGCTCGGCGGCCTCGACCGCGCGCTTCTTTCGAAAAACGGTCTTTGGGTAGGTATCGGCGCCGTCGTGCTTCTGGGCTTGGTCATCTGGGGCGTGGTCGCGCTCCTCGGCGGCAAGTCCGACTCGGCCCGCGACATTCCGCCCCCCGCCGTCGTCGAGGAGCGCGTTTATATCGTCGCGCTTCGCCCCGTGCAGGTGACCGCGGTTAAAAGCAAAACCGACGGGCGCGACCTCGCCCCCGGCCCCCTTCCCGCGGCGCTTGCCACCGGAGATCGCTACCCGCTGCCCAACCTTGGAATGCTCGTCTCCGTGACCTCGCGCGATGCCGTTCAGATCGAGTTCAAGGGAGGACGCTACGCCGCGAGCGGCGCCGGCCCCGGCACGCTCGACCTCGACTTCAGCGCCCAGCGTTGAGTCCGGACCGTCGAAGCGCTCGGACCTGCGATCTACGCGGGCGCGCCGGCCACGCCCGCGTCCGGCACGCCGGCCTTGCCCTCAGCCGCAGAGCGGCCGTGTGCGCGCGATCCATTCCATGACGGGACGTCCGCCCGCGACGTGTTCGCGCACGATCCGCTCCACCCGCTCCGGAGTGGCGTTCCCATACCAGGCGCCTTCGGGATAGACGACGAGCCAAGGCCCGCCCGCGCACACTCTCAGGCAACCGACCTTAGTGCGAAGAGCCGCCGCGCCCGAGACTCTGCAGGCGGCCTTGAGCGCTTCCCAGGAGGCCATGCCGTCTTCAGGCGAGCAGCACTCCGGGCCAGTGCAAAGCAAGGCATGTCGACGCGCCTCCTCCAAGCCCATCTTGGCGAAGCCCGCCGCGATTCGTTTCCCGGTATCCGCGTCCATGCCCCGAAACTTGCCGGAAGCGGCCCCGGCCGCCATCCCTTTCCGCGTGACGCCACGCCGCATCCCGCCGGTCTTCCCGCTCGCCGTGATCGCGGCGCTGTCGTTTCTCGCGGGTTTACCCCGTGCGATCGCCGCCGAGGCGCAGGCCCACGGGCTTGTTTTCGAGCGCTGGGTTTGCGACACGTTTTTCAATGGGTATCGGCCAACCGGATACACGCAAAAATGGGACATTCCCCCGGAGCAAAACCGGCTGCCCGATCCCGCCCTGGCCGGACTTCCCGTGAACCCGAAGGCGACGAAGTTTCGCACGCCCGTCGGACTGGGCGACGCCTTGCGCCAGCACGACGTGGCGGAGCCTTTCATCCTCGTCGTCGGCTACTGGACGCAAGCGACGCGGGAGCGGAAGCGTCTGGTCAAGATTCTCGCGCTGCGCGTGGAGCCCGGGACTTGGCGCGACTTGTGGGGGCCCGTCACGCGGGCCGATCTCGAGCGCCTCGATGCCGTCGTCAAGGATCGTTCGGTTTCATCCGCCGAGGCCCGGCGCCGCGCGCAGGCGATGAAGTCGCGTCCGCCCTTCTCGGAATCGGTCTTCGTGCTCAATCCCAAGATCGACGAAAAGGGGCAGCGGCGCCTCCAGTGCAGTCTGCGCTACGAAGATGTGCTCGCGCGCCTTTCGCCCGGCGCCACGACCGCCCCGGACGATGCGCCCGCGCTCTGGGGGATGCCTTTTCCCAATGACATCGTCTCGCCCGCGAGAAACCCGGGCGGGGAGGATGCCGTATCCGAGAAGGAGATACAATGAGGGCGCCTAAAAACGCGGGCGTGCCACTCGCAGTTCCAGTCGTCCGTCTCGTTTGCGCAAGGTCAGCCGCGTCCCGAAGGTCTCGCCGAGCCGCGTCGAGGTGAGCGTTTCCGCACGAGGGCCCGCCGCCACGACCTTGCCGGCGCTCAAAAGCAGCGCGTGCGTGAAGCTCGGCGTGATCTCCTCGACGTGGTGCGTCACGAGCACCAGGCGCGGTCCGCGCCGTTCCCGTGCGATCGCTTCCATCCGTTCCAAAAACGCCTCCCTCGCCACGGGGTCCATGCCCGCGCAGGGCTCGTCGAGGATCAGCAAACGCGGCCGGGCCATCAGGGCCCGGGCGATCAGCACCCGTTGCCGTTCCCCCTGCGAAAGCACGCCCCACCTCCGCTCCGCGAGATGCGCGGCGCCGGCGCGACGCAGATGCCGCCGCGCCTCCCGAGCCTCGGCCGGCGTCGGATCTTTCCAGAGATCCAATTGTGCGGTCCTCCCGCTCACCACCGTCGCCAAGGCCGGCTCGTGATCCGGCACGGAGGCCTGCAAGGCGCTCGAGACGAGCCCGAGGTGGCAACGCAGTTCCCGCCAATCGTAAGCGCCATACTCGCAGCCCAAGACCCGAATCGAGCCCTGCGACGGCGTCAGGTAGCCGAGCAATACTTTGAGCAACGACGTCTTGCCGCAGCCGTTCGCGCCGAGGATCACCCAATGCTCCCGGCCGCGAACGGACCAGTTCACGCCGTCGAGCACGGTCGTTTCGCCGCGCTCCACCCGCAGTTCGTCCACGCTCAAAACTTCCTCGCGCCCGGGCATCGTTCCCATGGGCGGCGAAGCTGTCCCGTCCCCTGCGGGCGTCAACGTCCGCGCTCGCCGGGGAGTTTGCGTTTTTCGCGGATCCGCCCGCATCTTCGCCGTGCAACCGAGCCCAAGGCATGGCGTCTTTTCCGCCAAACTTAGCTTCCGCCCATGTCACTTTGCTTTTTGCGGCGCGCCTCCGCCTTCACCTGTTTCGCGTTTGCCTGCGCCGCACCGAGCTTGGACGCCCGGACTTTTTCCGTTGTCGCCTACAACGTCGAAAATCTTCACGACGTCGACGGCGTCGCGGTCTATGAGGATTACCAGCCCGGCTCTTGGACAACCGAGCATCTGCGCGTAAAGCTCGCCAACACCGCCGCCGTCCTGGCTCGGGTGGACAAGGGCGCCGGACCCGACGTCATCGCCTTCAACGAAATCGAGCTCGACCAGACGCCCGGATCGACGCTCACGGACGGGAACTACGCCGCGTGGCTCGCTTCCGTCGCGGATACGAGCGCCGCCGCCCTGCTCGCCAAAGAACCGCTGCCGCCCGAACTCGCCGGCCTTCCCGCCGAGGCCTGGCTGCTCAAGGCCTGCGCCGATGCCGGCCTCACGGGTTATCAGGTCGCGGTCACCGACGAACGTCCGTCGAAGCACGAGGACGGTCGCGGCGCCGCCGTGCGCAACGTTCTCTTTTCGCGCTTCCCCGTCACCGCCGTAAAAACCCATCCGCTCGGTTCAGCGCGCGCCATCCTCGAGGCGACGCTCAATGTTGAAGACCGCCCGTTCACGGTCCTCGTCAACCATTGGAAATCAGGCGCGGGCGACGCCGACACCGAGGAGACGCGACGCGAGAACGCCCGGGTCCTTCGCGCGCGCCTCGACGAGATTTTCAAGGACGATCCCAACGCCGACGTGATCGTCGCCGGCGATCTGAATTCGCACTACAACCAGAAGCAGCGTTATCGGCAGATTCGCACGACCGGCATCAACGATGTGCTCGGCTCGCAGGGCAACGAGCTCGCTCTGCGCGGCGAAGTCCGGGACCTCTACAACCTGTGGTTCGAGCTGCCCTCCGATCAGCGCGGCTCCGACACCTACCGGGGCGAATGGGGCACGCTCATGCACCTCATCGTTTCGCGAGGCCTCTACGATCAGAACGGCGTGCAATACGAGGACGGCTCTTTCGCGGTCTTGAAGTTCACCGGGCTCAACGCCAACGGACTCGGGCTCCCCAACCGCTGGTCGCGCGGGAAAGTGCCGGGCGGCTTCTCCGACCACTTCCCGATCATCGCCCGCTTTCGCACCGTCGCCACGCACGACAAAGACAAGTGGATGCCGCTTGTGCGCCCGAGCGAAACCGATGCCGGGCCGGCCGCGACCTTGCTGGTCGATACCTCGCCCGTGGATCTCTTTGCCAACGCGGTTGACTACGCTGGGCTGCCGGAAGGCGTCGACATTCGCGACGGCACCTACACGGGCCGCATTTTCCTCGTCGAGGCTCCATGCTACTTGAACGACAAAGGCCATGTGAAGGTGCGGCTCGGCGGCTTGGAATACGACGTCTACAGCCACCAAAAAGGGGTGCGGGACGAAATGCGCGAGAGGGCGCGGGCCAACACCCTCCACCGTTTTTACGGCGAACTAGGCCAATACCGCGGCGCCTGGCAGTTTGTTCTCCACGGCAAAGAGTGGCTGCGTTGACCTGCCGACCGCCGGCCGGCCCGCTTCTCTTCGTCCCTCGCTTGCGAAAGTGCTTTTCTCACGGGCAAGCCCGAGTTCAGGGCGCAGTTGCGCATCCGCCTTTTCGCCGCGCTTGCGCGCACACGCACATCGATTACATGTCCCCCGTGAGTCGACTGAAGCCCATAGGCCTTAGGCCGTGTCTTGTGAATAACTCGGCCCGTCGCTTGAGCCCTGCGGGGAGAGCAGAAAACTGCGCTGGGCCGGCGTTGAGAAAGGCGGCATCGGCCCTCCGGCCCACCTCCGCCTTTCGCGCCTTGGCCGAGCGCGGCTTCCCGCCTCCGCCGGTCCACGTTATTTACAAGACACGGCCTGACCGGGTGCGCCGGTGCGTGTATCCCCCTATGTATATTTTTGCTAGGCCCTCTAGGATAGAGACCTTGCGTAAATCTGAAAAATTCACGATTCTTTCATCATGAGCCAAATCGCCCAAGCCTTGGCCAAAGCGAAAGAGCGCACGGGCCAAACTGCCGCCCCCTTCTTAGCCCCCGGATCGCCTGCTCCCATTCTTCCCGTGGACCGCGCAGCGGTCTCCGCCACGGCGCTTAAGCAGGCAAAAAATCGGCAGCGTTTTTGGCTGCTTCTTGCAATGGTCACATTGCCGCTCACCGGGTTCGTTGTGTGGTTTCAGCTGCGGGAGACGGTGAAGGTCGATATTGCGATGCCTTCCGTCAGTCTTCCCGCCGGCCAGCAAACGCCGGCGCTCGTGCAAACCGAGCCCGCGAAGCAGGCGGATCTGCCGCCGCGGCCGAAACCCACCGCCGCGCCGCGCGCCGAAACCACGCAAGCGGTCGCCAACTTGGCCATCACCATGGTGACTCCTGGCGATCCGGCGAAAATGATGCTCGACGGCCGTATTATTCGCGCGGGCGAAACGCTGGAGAGCGGTCTCACCTTTGTTGGCATCGTGGATGGGCAGCTGCAGTTCAGCGATGCGGCGGGCGCCCTTTACTCGCGCCGGTATTGATCGGCGGCGGTGGCGGGTTCGGTAAGCGGCGCCCTTTTCAGCTGCGCCGCGGCCGAGCGGCGGAGATTGCCGCAGCGAGGGTCGCGATGCGTTGCGAGATCGGCTGCGTGGAGGCGGTTTCGAGGGTGTAGGGAGGTCCTAAAATCTCCGGCGGGGTCTGCGCGACCGGGAAATACGGCTCGGCCAAGGCGGGTGAGGCGGAGGCATACCAGAAAGGTATGTCCCGGCGCACCCAACGCCGGCCCAGCCGTGTTTCCCGGTCGCCCTGCGGGTTGAGAGCCATTCCGACATCCGCGGCGTTGGGGAGGCGGGG